>JAWLDB010000302.1:0-2522 GCA_041686915.1 Bacillota bacterium | reverse complement strand
GCTGGTCTGAAGGCTTCCCAACGTGTGTTCGAAATCCTGGAAATGCCCGCTGAGAAGGTGGGGGGTGAGAGGTTGGAGACAAGACAGGATGAACTGGCGATAGAAGTTGCCGATTTGGCTTTCTCCTACACGCCAGAACAGCAGGTCTTCACCGGCTTGAGCCTCCATGTGCAACCTGGTGAGACGGTGGCCATCGTCGGCCCTAGCGGTGCAGGCAAGAGCACAATCTTCTCACTGCTACTAGGGCTGCGCGAACCAGATCAGGGCTGTATCAGGTTCTTTGGGCAGGAGCTTAGTTCGCTTGACTTGAGCTCACTCCGGGCAGCTATCGCTTACGTGCCGCAAGAGGCTATGCTCTTCCCAGCCTCTGTGAAGGAGAATATCAGCTATGGCAAACCGGGTGCGACGGATGCCGAAATCACGCAGGCCGCGACCAAGGCCTTTGCCCATGACTTCATCCAAGGACTGCCCGATGGATACGATACGCTGCTCGGGGAACAGGGGGTAGGGTTATCAGGCGGTCAGAAACAACGCTTGTCGCTAGCCCGCGCCATTCTCAAGGATGCACCGATTCTGTTGCTGGATGAGGCAACTTCCGCTTTGGATACCGAGTCAGAGGCACGAGTGCAAGCTGCTATTGAAGAGGTTAGGGCTGGTCGTACAACTCTCATCATTGCCCACCGCCTGTCCACCATAAAGGCGGCCGACCGGATTGTCGTGTTTGATGACGGGCGGGTTGTAGAAGAAGGCACGCATGCCGAACTTCTCAATGCAGGTGGGCTCTATGCCAAGCTTTACAGGCAGCAGTTTGCTGATGATGCAGCAGCATGCTTGCAGGTTGCAGATGCTTAGGAGGTGTTATTAAGTGAATAGACGTGGAGCTTTCCGGCGCTTGTATACCTACTTGGCTAAACGCTGGCACAAGTACACCTTGGGTGGGTTTATCTCCATAGTCAGTCAGGGTGTCATGCAGCTGATCATGGCCTATATGCTGAAAGGCCTGGTCGATGCTTCGGTTTCAGGTGACGGGCGTGCCTTGCTAATTACTATCGCTCAATCTGCCCTCGGCATGCTGATACTTGCGGTGTTGGTGCCCTTTGCAGCGCGTTGGCGCAGTCAGGCAGAGGAAGCAGCAGTGCTGGATATGCGGCAGGAGCTGTTTGAAAGTCTGCAGCAGCTGCCAGTTGACTACCATGAGAAAACCCATTCCGGGGACGTGGTCTCGCGGTTGACCAACGACGTAACTGCTGCCAAGCAGGCCTTTGGAGACACGCTCATTCAACTGGCTAGCGCAGTCGTCAGCTGTGTTTTCTGTGCCATCTACATGTGGATGATCAGTTGGAAGTTCACCGCCGTTGCCTTTGCCTTAGGTACGTTGCCCGTTATCTTCAACCGCTTTACCGCCCAACCCCTGCAAGGCTTGGGATCTAAAGTGCAGGAGAGTATGGCTAGCCTGAACACGCGTTTGAAGGATATGCTAACAGGTATGCCTGTAGTCAGGACCTTCGCTCTGCAGGACCGCTTCACCGGTTTCTATCGGGAAGCCAATCAGCAAGCTACCGAGCTGGGCCTCAGGCGCAACAAGTTGCAGGCAATAGTGCTGTCCATCAACAACTTCCTGGGCGGCAGCAATTTCATGGCCTTGTTCGCTCTGGGTAGCTACTTGATGGTCACCCAGGAACTAACCCCTGGCGAGGTTGTGGCCGGAGTGCAACTGGCCAACGGCATGGTCAATCCCTTCCGCATGTTCGGCGAGCTCTGGGTAGCCCTGCAGGCTGCTTTGGCAGGCGCAGTACGTGTGTTTGAAGTGATCGACCGGCCATCAGAAATTGTTGCCTGGCAGAACCAGGCTAACCCAACTGAACCGGTACAGGCTGGAGCTGTTAGCTTCCGTGACGTTAACTTCTCTTACGACGAGAAGCCGGTGCTGAGCAGCCTGTCTCTCGCTGTACCCCGTAATTCCGTGATTGCTCTGGTCGGACCGAGCGGTGGTGGCAAGAGCACGCTCTTCAAACTGCTGCTAGGTTTCTATCCTCCAAGCAGTGGGCAAATCAGCCTGGATGGAAAGGGGCTGGCAGAGTATAGTCTCGAGGAGCTAAGGTCAAAGATTGCTTTTGTACCTCAAGACGCTTACCTGTTCGCAGGAACAGTCTACCAGAACATCGCGAGCGGCAACTTGGCTGCCAGCGAGGCTGAAGTAATCGCGGCTGCCAAGGCTGCTAACGCCCACGACTTCATCATGGAGCTGCCGGACGGGTATCAAGCCCAGGTAGGAGAAAGAGGAGCCCAACTATCCGGTGGTCAGCGCCAGCGCATAGCTATCGCCCGCGCGCTGCTCAAGGATGCTCCTATTCTGCTCCTCGACGAAGCTACCTCTGCTCTCGATAGCGAGTCCGAACGTCTGGTGCAAGAAGCGCTTGAGCGGCTGATGGTTGGGAGAACAACGTTGGTGATCGCTCATCGGCTATCGACCGTGAGAAATGCAGATTGCATCTGCGTAATAGCCGATGGCAGTGTAGTCG
>JAWLDB010000301.1:0-2557 GCA_041686915.1 Bacillota bacterium | reverse complement strand
TCAGCCGAATCGGGTGGGGAGATGTAGATACTTTCTATACCCCATTGGCGCAATAGTTCCAAGTGGCGATTGTTAAGCTTCTTTCCTGAGGGCAAGAGAGCGCGCCCTTGTTTGTCATACAGGGGTTGAGCAAGCTGGGACCCCGGTAAGACATCGTGTATGCTCATTAGCTGCGACAAGTTCATCCCACCCATGCTGGTAATTTGAGCCTTGCAATATATTACAATATGCAACTGTAATCTGTCTATTTGTTTCTAATATATCAGACAATACAGAAGAGCACTGCTATATCGAGCAGTGCCTGCATCTTTTCACTTGACGGATTTCACCTCGGAGATAAAACGCGTAAACTCAGACATCAGGTCACACTCTCTAGGCTGTAGCAACCGTTTACCCTGAGCGTCTTTCAGTATTAGCACCTTGGGCCGATATGGCATGGTGCGGTCAAACCAGACTACCTGGCCTTCTTCGCCATTCTCCATAATGACGGTGCTGCCGATCGGATAGACAGCCAAACTGCGAATGAAAGCGTGCGCTGTATCGTAGTCAAAGGTGCTCAAGCTCTCAGCTATCAACTGCTCAACTACCAAGTGAGGTTTAACGGCAGGTCGGTAGACTCGATCGGAGGTCATGGCGTCGTAAAAATCAGCGATGGCTATGACTTTCCCAAAAGTGCCAAGAGAGTTCCTGCCAAGATTATGGGGGTATCCACTGCCGTCGCAGCGTTCGTGGTGTTGATACATCCCCTGTAATACCCTTGGAGATAAATCACCGCGTTGGGCCACTAGCTCCAAGCCGAGCCTGGGGTGACGCCTCATCAGCCGCCATTCTACCGAATCCAGTTTGCCAGGCTTGTTGAGTATATCCACCGGCACTCTCATCTTGCCGACGTCATGCAGCACTGCCGCTAGAGACAGGTCAAACAGCTCGTCGTTACGCATGCCCAGTTCCAAGCCTGCAGCGGTGGCGAGTACGCCAACCGATAGAGAATGCATGAAGGTGTAGTTATCTACTTTGCGCAGGCCGATCAGGTCGAGGGACACCGTCTCATGAGCGGTGACTTCCTCAACCAGAGCTGGCACATACTTGAATACCCCATCTAAAGACAGGTGCTTGTCTTCCGCAGCAGTCTCAAATACTTCACTGATAGCGCTGAGCATTTCCCGCTGCAGCACCTGGTCCATAACGTGTGGTTTGGGTGATGGGGGCTCCACCTCATCAGCATCAACAACTACATCACGCTGAATGGTTATACGTTCCAAGCCCCAGTCCTTGATCAACTCCAGATGACGAGGGGTTAAAATCGTTCCTGCCTGCAGGAGAATGCGGCCCCGCTCATCGACGATGGGCTGGCCTAATGCTTGTCCCGGATGAAGTTCTCTGTAAGGCACTTCACGCAGCAATTCTGTCACCCCAAAGCCTCCGTCATTGGACAACTTGGAGACCTATGGCCGCCAAGCTATCAGTTCCGCTGCTCACAAAAGCTGTAAAAGGTCCTGTCGCCTATTCTAATCGCATACTCGCGACCAGTTATCTCTCCCAACAGTACTCCCCTAATTACTTTATAATGATTGGCTATGCTACTATCAATTTCCTGCGCATCCTCGACAGAAGTTGACACGAAGCGCACTACATCTCCAGGCTTCGCTTGCGACAGACGAGACATATCATGCTCCAGCACCGTTGCGATCTTCGGGTAGCCTCCTGTCGTTTGCCTATCCGGCCCCATGATAATCGGTTGTCCGTCTTTCGGGACCTGGACGGAACCGTAAGTGATTGCATCCGAAACGATGTCGGGGTTGAGGGGGTTAACAGCGGGGCCCTGTAGCCTGATACCCATGCGGTCGGAAGCGGGAGCAACCTTGTACTCACCGGCAAGAAAACCTTGGATTGCTTCTTTGGTGAAATAGTCATCCTGCGGACCTAGCACTACCCTCAAACAGTGTTCTCCGGTCAATTGTGGACGGAAGGCCATGGGCAAGCGACATGGCTTAATGAAGGAGATGCTGCCTGCATCAACCGGCAATGAATCGTCCTTCTGAAGTTTCCTGCCCTCATGACCGCCAATCTCAGCTCGTACGTAAGTTGAGCGGCTACCCATAACCGGTGGAACCTGAATTCCACCATTGACAGCCAGATAGAAGCGTGCGCCCGCAGTAACTGCGCCCAGGTTTAAGGTTTGCCCCGTTTGCCAGGTGAAGGTCTCCCAGTGTGGAACCGGCTGTCCGTCAAGGGTTGCGTTTGTATCGCCGCCCGTGATAGCAGCCTGGAGAGTGCACTCAGCCTGGAGACTTGGGCCTAAAAATGTTGCCTCAAGCACAGCTGCATTGGCCTCATTTCCTACCAGCCAATTGGCGATTCGAGCTGCAAAGCGGTCAAACACGCCGGCAACCGGCACGCCAAAGCGTTGGTAACCGAAACGCCCTTCGTCCTGCACCATAGTCAAGAGACCAGGGGAAACTACCTTAATGCTGCTCATGCTTCACACCCTCCTCAACGAGCGGTTGGTAACGCCCGGATTTCACCTGCTGCTCGACCTCAGCATACTCTTCAGCGG
>JAWLDB010000300.1:0-2566 GCA_041686915.1 Bacillota bacterium | reverse complement strand
GCGGGGAAGATTACTGCTTAGATCGCCCGGCAAGTGTGCGCTCACTACTGCCAGCATTGGAGACATTCCTGTTTTATCAGCTTGATAGCAAGCCTAAGTCATATGACTTCCTGAACACACTGAGGGCGTTACATACCAAGTGACTAGAGGCTTAAATGTTTAACCAAATAAGGAAAGGAGTCGAATATGATGACTATTACACTCGAGAATATTGATATCGTACGTGAACGGGCGGGGGTCAGCTATAAGGAGGCTAAAGAAGCTCTGGAAGCGACAAACAACGACGTAGTCGAAGCAATTGTTTTGCTCGAGCAGAGGACGGGCCAGAGCTGGATAACCCATGCTCAGATTAAGGGCAGTGAGCTGGTTGATCAGATTAAGCTGTTGGTGCGTGAGGGCAATGTACGCCGCATTCGCATCCGTCAGGACGACAAAATCCTGCTGGAGTTCCCCGTGACAGCTGGTGCCATTGGTGCTTTGCTTGTACCACAAATAGCCGCAGTCGGTGTGCTGGCAGCCCTGATTGCCCGCTGTACCATTGAGGTAGAGAAAGATGAAGGCCCTGCTGCGGATCAACCAATCATGCCAGAGGCCGATGACGAGAGTATGCAATAGATCCTAGCAAGAAGCCTGCCGCGAGGCAGGCTTCTTGCTAGGTTTTTACGGAGAAGGAAACTTACCTCCCGTTGGTGTATATACTGAGTAAGGAGTAGTATTTACCGGCCAGGGGAACTTAGGACTAGCGCATAGCATTTTTCCTTGATAAGGGCTATTGAGGGTATGCTAAAGCGGGGACTATGCGCCTTGGCTCGGAATAGGGAGGTGATGGCCATAGAACTTAGCCCCCGCCAGCGAAGAATTGTAGAGTTGGCCAAGAAGCACGGGCCAATAACCGGAGAGGACTTAGCCAACCGCTTGAGCGTGACACGCGCAGCGTTGCGCCCTGATCTGGCGATACTCACCATGTCGGGACTGCTTGAGGCTCGTCCTCGTGTCGGCTATACCTTCTCCGGCAAAAGCCTGAACTTCATGGCCACAGAACGCATGCGAGCGATTAAAGTCCGGGAAGTATCCGGTGTACCGGTGGTCATCAGCGAAGACAAGTCGGTATATGATGCTGTTGTCAGCATGTTTCTGGAAGACGTGGGAACACTGATTGTGGTCGACAAGTCGGGTTTATTGGCAGGTGTGGTTACTCGGAGTGACCTGCTTAAGAACAGCATGGGTGGGATGTCCCTGGAGAGAATTCCAGTGGGCGTGGTTATGACCCGCCTGGCAAATGTAATCTACGCTTCTATGGATGAGACAATCATGCAGGCGGCTCGTAAGCTGCTCAGCCATCGTATCAGCATGCTGCCAGTGGTTAGGGCTGCTGCGGATGAGGGCAAACTGGAGGTAACAGGAACGATCTCATTGCGCACCATTACCAGGCTCTATGTAGAAATCGGTGAAGGAAAATGAGGAGGGGTGAAGTGATGGAAAAACAGACCATCGTATACGTGATCTCTGATTCTCTAGGTGAGACGGCGGATCGGGTAGTAAGGGCCGCAGCCAGCCAGTTCCGGGAGCAATCCTTTGACGTGCGGAGAGTGCCTTATGTCACCAGCAAGGACATGGTAGATGAAGTGATTGAAGAAGCGAAGGATACCCGCTCTATGATCTGCCACACCTTGGTCTATCCTGAGCTCAGGGACTACATAAACCAAAAGGCAGAGGAAACGCAGATTCCCTGCGCTGATATTATGGGCCCGATGATGGAAGCCTTCATACAGGTAACAGATGACAGACCGCGCCTGCAGCCAGGTTTGGTGCATCAGTTGGATGAGGAGTACTTTCGTGAGATCGAGGCAGTTGAATTTGCGGTCAAGTACGACGATGGCAAGGACCCCCGCGGCCTTTTGAAGGCTGACGTGGTGCTAATCGGTGTATCCCGTACATCCAAGACACCGCTTAGCATGTATCTCGCTCACCGGGGCTATCGGGTAGCTAACGTGCCATTGGTGCCGGAGGTAAGTCCCCCCGAGGAAATCTTCATGTTACCAACAGAGAAGATTATCGGGTTGACAATCAGTGAGCAGCAGTTGCAGCAGATTCGTCAAGAGAGGCTGAAGGTGTTGGGACTGCAGCCAAACGCCAACTACGCCAGCGACGAGCGGATTAAAGAGGAACTAGACTACGGCAATAAGATTATGAGCCGGGTAGGCTGCCCAATCATCGATGTTACCAAACGGGCAGTCGAAGAGACAGCCAGCAAGGTGATGGATATCCTTAGCAAACGGGATAGAGTTTAAAGCTTTCGGGAAGGGTGCAAGCCCTTCCTTTTGTCTGCGTGGAGATTGGTCTCCCATGCGCGTAGAGGTCGGACTCTGTCCGATCCACCTGTGTCCGTAGGGGTCGCACCCTGTCCGATCCACCTGTGTCCGTAGGGGTCGGACCCTGTCCGATCCTTTCACAACAGAAAGCAGGAACTTGTGGTGTACTATGCGTATTAGTACTATATATAGTGCAAATGCTGAGCCCAAGGGGTGTCAAAGATGGAAGTCAGGCACATTATTGAGCAAAGGGA
>JAWLDB010000299.1:0-2571 GCA_041686915.1 Bacillota bacterium | reverse complement strand
GACCATTACCGAGAGATTAACCGCCAAATCACTGATCCGCGCGGACTGACTGAAGAGCAAGTTAAGTCTCTGGTCAAGGAAGGTAAATCTGTGATTGTCCAGAGCATGAGCCTGCACGCCAGCGAAATCGGCGGTACGCAGATGGCTCCAGAGCTGGCTTACGATTTGCTGTCCAGCGATTGCCCGGATGACCTGCGTATTCTGGATGAAGTCATCTTCCTGATGGTGCCTTGCTTCAATCCCGACGGGCAGCACATGGTTACCGACTGGTACAATCAGTGGCTGGAAACTGAGTACGAGGGGGCAAGTCTGCCTTGGCTCTACCACAAGTACGCTGGCCATGATAACAACCGCGACGCCTTCATGCTCAACCTGATTGAGTCCCAATACATGGCTAAGATCATGTTTGAGGATTGGCATCCGCACGCTTTCCAGGACCACCACCACATGGGAAGCTACGGGCCGCGTCTCTATGTTTCTCCCTACTCCGACCCGATCCGTCCTGATGCTGACCCGCTAATCTGGCGTGAGCTGTCCTGGTACGGTGCACATATGGCCTATAAGCTTGAGGAAGCTGGTAAGACCGGTATAGCAAATGGCGTGCAGTTCCCTGGTTGGGGCCATTTTGGGTTCCACTGGATGACCAACCATCATAACATTGCCGGCATGTTGACCGAGTCGGCCAGTGCCAAGCTTGCTACACCGCTGTACATTCAGCCTACCCAACTGCAGGGCGCAGATAAGAAGACGATGCCTGATTACGCTCCGCAGAGCAACTTCCCGAACCCCTGGCCGGGAGGCTGGTGGCGCCTGCGCGACATCGTAGAACAGCAGAAGATCTCCGCCTGGGCATTGCTGGACGTCGCTGCCCGCAACCGGGAGACAGTGCTGTGGAATGCATACCAAAAGGCCAAGCGCCAAACTGAGCGCGGAGCAACTGGCAAGACATTTGCATATGTGATTGCCCCGGAACAGCATGATCCACTTACCGCCCGCAAGCTGCTACAGGTCTTGCTCAAGCAGGGCATCGAAGTGCAGGTTGCCAAAGCGCCCTTCCAGGTGAAAGGCCGCACCTATCCGGCTGGTACCTACGTAGTCTTCCTGGCACAACCCAAGATGGGCTTGATCAAGGTGCTGCTAGGCCGCACCCTTTATCCGGATAACTTCTGGACCCGAACTCCGGATGGCACTCCAACCGTGTTTGACGCAGCCACCGATACGGTTGCTGAGTATATGGGCGTGGATGTTATTACAATGGAGAAGCGGTTCAAGGGTGAGTTTGGTGTGGTGGATGCCTTACCGGAGTTCGAAGTGGCAGTTGTGCCTGGCGAGTTCGGCTACGTCTTTGACAGCCGACTGAACGATAGTTTCCGGGTCGTCAATCGCCTGCAAGCCAAGCAGGTCAAAGTCTGGCGTGTAGAACAGCCCGTTTGCTTGGGCGAGTCATGTCTACCGGTGGGTGCCTTCTACGTAGAGCACTCCGCTAGCGCATACCTGCCTGCTCTGGCAGAGGAGCTCGGGGTCACCATTTATGCCCTGAACTCTCCACTTGCAGCGTGCAAGCAGGAACTGAAACCGCAGCGTATCGGTATCTACCAGCGCTACTATGGTGGCAACGCTGACGAAGGCTGGACCAGGCTGACTCTGGAGAAGTTTGACTTCGCCTACACCACTGTCATGGATGCCGATATCAAGGCCGGAAACCTGATTGAGAGGTTCGACGTGCTGCTCTTCCCGAACGACTGGAAGCAGCTAGTCGTCGATGTAACCAAGCCGGACAAGAACAACCCGCGGGCAGCCATGATGCTGCGCTGGTTTGGTGATACTATTCCGCCTGAGTACAAGAGTGGCATCGGTCCGGAAGGTGTCAACGCCATTAAAGACTTCGTACGGGCAGGCGGCCGCCTGGTCACTATGAATGCCGCGTGTGACCTTGCCATCGATTTCCTTAGCCTGAAGGTGCGGAATGTCCTTGCAGGGCTCGACGCAAAAGCGTTCCTCACCAATGGGTCAACACTCAAGGTGGAGGTAAAGAACGATCATCCTGTCGGATACGGCATGCCGGAGAATGCGTTGGCCCTGCACTGGAACAGCCCGGCATTCGAGGTGGTCGATACTTTCCACGCCGAGAACTATGATATCGTTGCTCGCTATCCGGACAAGGATGTACTGCAGAGCGGACGTTTGGTCGGCGAAGAGAAGATTGCCGGCAAGGCAGCTGTCATCGCTACCAAGTATGGTCAAGGTCAAGTCGTACTGATCGGCTTCCCGCCGCAGCATCGCGGTCAAACCCACGGCACGTTTAAGGTGTTGTTTAACTCGTTAATGGGTTAGGGGACACACCTCGGCAGGATGAATTAACTTGAGCCGAGGAATGTCCCCATCGGGAGGGACACACCTCAGCAGGGTGTATTAAACTTAGGTCAAGGTATGTCCCCATCGGGATGGACACACCTAAACTTAGGCCAAGGTATGTCCCCATCGCAAATGTCCCCGTCTCCCCGGGAACCCTGACAGGGTGTCAGGGTTCCCCTTTCATACACTGAACTGCATGCTGCCCTAGGGACGGAC
>JAWLDB010000298.1:0-2615 GCA_041686915.1 Bacillota bacterium | reverse complement strand
AGCTGCAAGTGCCGTTTGATGCCTATATACCAGATCGGTATATCAGAGACAGCAAGCAGAAGGTTGAGATGTATAAGAAAATCAGTGCTGCCACAGAGCCATCAGACATCGACGAACTAGAGGACGAAATGATTGACCGGTTCGGTTCAATGCCCGAATCCGTCTCCAATCTGCTGCTGGTAGCTCGCATGCGAGTGGTTGCTGTCAAGCTGCGCATAATGCACCTTAGCATCACTGAAAAACAGCTAGTGATGAAACTGGCGCCTGATGCCTTCTTGAGTCCCGAATACATCGAGATGCTTTATCGGGAGACCGCAGGCCGCTTCCGCCTGCAAACAGGCAAAGCTGGCGTCTTTAACTGGCCGCTGCTCAACAACGGTGCTGTCGCCATTGCAAAGAACTGGATTAACCTGATGATGCAGATCGTAGAGAGAGAGCAAAAGGAGGAAGAATTACATGGCTAGAGTCTCGCGTAATGAGCACCGCCAACTTCAGGTGTGGGTCATTCCTGTCGTAGCCCTTATGGCGTTGGCTTTGCTTTACGGCTTGGTTAGTTCGCAGGTAGCTGCTCTGGTTGGGGGCAAAGTGATCTCCCAGGAACAGCTAAACGAGCGGATGAACATCATGCAGTACAGCTATGAACTGCAGTATGGAAACGACCCGCAGCATAACGAGGATTTTGCCCGCGACCATCGCCGGGATATACTGCAGATGCTTACGGAAGAAGAGTTGTTGCTCAAGCATGCTGAAGGTCTGGCGACCTCAGAGGAGCAGCAGGAATACGCAGAAAGCCTGCTGTCGTGGATCAAGACAGGCTTCTATCAGGATCAGCAGGAAGCGTACGAGCAGGACCTAAAGGCCCATCAGCTTACAGAGGAAATGTTGCTTAAGTATTTTAGCAACAACCTGCTGTTGGTACGTCTGCGCGAGCAGCACACGAGTGATGTCTCAGTTAGTGAGGCAGAGGTGCAAGAGTATTACCAGGCCAACGTTTCCAGCTTCAACTTGCCGGAAATGGTTAAGGCCAGCCATATTCTGGTTGACGATAAGGCTGCTGCCGATCAGCTATTGGCGCAGCTGAAGGATGGTGCCGACTTCGCAGCCTTGGCCAAGGCAAATTCCAAAGATGAACAGAGTGCTGTGCTGGGCGGAAGCCTACCCTGGTTTGCGCGCGGCACGATGATTCAAGCTTTTGAGGCGGCAGCTTTTGCCCTGGAACCTGGTCAACTTAGCACGGTTATCCAAACACAACATGGGTACCATATTATTAAGGTTGAGGGCAAGGAGCCAGCCAGAGAAAGAGAATTTAGCGAGGTTGCAGAAAACGTAGAGATGAAAGCACTGGAAGCTAAACGTAAAGCAACCTGGGATGACTTTGTAAAGGGAGTTAGAGGCGAGCGTCTCATCCTATTGCTGGCTCGTTAACCCATCTACCTGCCGCATAAATTCCAAATAGCCGCTGTATACTACGCACAGGATTACCTGTAACTGTCAGCAGCAAATAAGGAGGCAGAATTGATGAAAGCTACGGGCATCGTAAGACGAATTGATGACCTGGGGCGGGTTGTCATACCAAAAGAAATCCGACGTACGCTGCGTATTCGTGAAGGCGATCCATTGGAAATCTTCGTTGACCGTGACGGAGAAGTAATACTGAAAAAGTATTCTCCAATTGGAGAACTGGGTGATTTCGCCAAGGAATATGCAGATTCTCTGTATGAGGCAACAGGCCACATAGCACTAATCGCAGATCGTGACACAGTAATTGCCGTAGCCGGTGGCTCCAAGAAAGAGTTTCTTAATCAGGCAGTTGGTCCGCTGGCAGAACAAGCCATGGAAGAGCGTAGGACTATTGTAGCTAACGGTGCTGATGCAAAAGGCCAATGCTCCATAGAATCCCCAGATGGTGAGTGCAAGCTTTCCGCCCAGATTGTCTCACCGATTACAGCAGATGGACATCCAATCGGCTGCGTGATCATCGGAAGCAAAGAACCGAACACCGATGTGGGTGAACTGGAAATGAAGCTGGCAGACACTGCCGCAAGTTTCCTGGGCAAACAAATGGAAGGCTAAAGCCTTAAGAGGTAGCGCAAGCTACCTCTTCTGTTTATGTAACATTTGGTCCATGCTATAATTACTATAGCTTTTTGCACGTATACATAGGGTGGACGCATTGGACGTGCCAAGAGTAGCCGTCTCTCGTAAGGGGGGAGCCTGTTGAGCAAACAAGATAATCGCTTTATCAAGAACGCAGCCATTCTCAGCGTTGCTGGCATTTTCGTCAGGGCCCTTGGAGCCTTTTACCGTATTCCTCTGGCTCGCTACGCAGGACAGGAGATTACTGGTCTGTACCAAATGGCATATCCTATCTATTCCACCCTGTTGGCAATTTCGGTTACTGGCCCACCGATCGCCATCGCCAAAATGATAGCTGAACGGATTGCCAAGAAGAGGTGGCATGCTGCCCACCGGGTCTTCACCCTTTCGTTGTGGGTGCTCGGGATCGTAGGACTTGCATCAACCATCATCCTGATGCTGGCTTCCAATTACTTGGTGTCGAATGTGCTAGGTGACGAACGGGCGCTCTGGTCACTCCTGGCTATGGCTCCCGCAAT
>JAWLDB010000297.1:0-2652 GCA_041686915.1 Bacillota bacterium | reverse complement strand
GTAGTCTATCCTTTGTCCTATTCCTTTCTCCAGAGCCTTGTGATAGATCAACTCGCCTACCGCCAAGTCAAACAAGGCCATCCCTACAGACTTGAACAGTGTTGTTTCGCCTTCTTTGGGAGTATCACCGGTAACCAGCAGGTCTCCGAAAGTGCGGACTTGCTCTTCTCGTATCCACCCCTGCTCCAGCGGTGTAATCAGATCGCCGGATTCGTGCAGGCCGTGCTCAGTGTCAACAATCACCTGCTCCAGGAGCTGGTAAAGAGCCTCCGGAAACTCACGCATTTCGGGCTTGTATGAGCCGATGCCAACGAAATGCCTACCTAGCAGCAGCTCCTTACAGTTTGGAAGTACTGGCTGCTGCGATGATGTAGCCGTTATCACAATTTCGGACGCGGCAAGCAAGTCTTCGACGGTATCGGCAGCGTCGATGCGTACTTGCGGTAGTTTAAGGCTTAGACTTTCTACAAGCGTGATCGAACGCTGCCTGTTGGTGTCAAAGATGAGAATATGCTCAAGCTCGCGCGCCTTGGCAGCAAATAGCAACTGATAGAAACCCTGCACACCTGCGCCGATTAGCCCAGCTGACTTCGCTGTTACAGGGGATGTATGTCTGACAGCTACGCCGCCAACGGCCCCAGTGCGGATTGCCGTAAGCCGCGCCCCATTGAGCAATGCCAGCGACTTCCCTGTCTCGGCGTCATTCAATAGCATCAAGCCTTCAATCACAGGCTGATGCCGAGCCGCATTGCCAGGAAAGAGAGTAAGCATCTTTGTGCCGAACATGCTGTCTGTAAAACAAGGCATGTATAGTAGTGTGTTCTCCTGATTGTTGACATGCATTCTTGGAGGCATATCATAGAGTCCACCATGATAGATCTTAAAAGCATGCTCTATGGCAGCCATCACATCCTGATACGATACCGCGCTTTCGATGTCGTGTTCTCCCAAGTATAGCATCTATTGCTCTGCCCCCTTCAACCTTCTTAAAACAGACAAACCCTCAGATCTGTTGGCCGCATGGCCGTCTCGCCCTATACAGACAAGTTGTTCACAGCAATCCTTAGGGGGTAGGCAGATACAGCACATATCCAAACATATGCTGCTGTAAAGCCTGCTCAACCAACTGATCATCATCCAACTCCTTGCCTGACAGCCCAATATCTCCGGGGAGGAGGCTGGAGAAACCGGTCATGCCCGTTCCTGCAAGGAAAGTGCGCTCCTCCAGGTAGGTATCACGGAAGTATCCAGCTACGCCTGGAACCTCATATCTGACTGTGACAGCAGGACGTCCATGGGACAGGGTAGTCTGGATGATACGTGCATGCATAGTCTGCAGACTGCCTTCTACAGTGACTGTTTGAGTCCATTCCGTACCTGCCTGAAGAGGCAGCTGCAGCACAATTGGGTCGTGTATCAGAGAGTTGACCTCGGGTTTTCCGGACCTGCTGTTGCTAATCACTTTCTCAGTGACGGTGCCAGCCTCATAGTTCAGCAGATACTGCACTTTGAACGTCCCGGGAATACCAGAGCCGTCTTCGAACTCGCCAGTGAACTCAACTATCGCAGACCTGTCGTCTCTGTTGACCCATTGTGCCTGCCCGCGATGCGCGTATTCCGCTAGCCCATAGTAGCGTACTTCTTCGCCCATAGGAGGCAAGAAGGCGTTAAGGTTGAGCTGATTAGGATATCCGCTTGCGTCGTCATACAACTGGTATCCTATCGTCGCATCGTCGTAGGGCAGCTCAACTGAGATTACTCCCACACCTGACTTGATCACTCTTTCTTCCCAATAGTTGTTAGCATCATCGACATATCTCACCCTGTACAGGATTGCGCTATCTTCTTCGGCTATTTCGACAATGGTGGTCGTGAGATTGCTTTGTTTGCCATCCCGGTCCGTAACAGCCTGCTTCCAGGTGGCACCTTGTTCTAGCGGTGCACGAAGCAGCTCCAAGCTCGGGTATCTGTTGTCCAAAACCTTGCTTCCAGCGGAAAGGGTACGCACCAACTTCCCTTTTTCGATGGCATACACCAGGCTAAAGTCAAGAGGCCCAGGTGCCTCACCCCCTGAAGGGTCATCAACCATTCCCGTTATTTCGTAGACCGTCCGCCCCTTCTCTTCAATTGGCGCCTTGGTTAGTGTCATGGAATGCCCGTACTCGGCAAAACCCCAATAAACCCAGCGATAACCTTCTCTGTCCGGCAATAGCGCCTGTAGTGAAGCATTCTCTTGATCGTAGCTGCGGCAGGATGCACTGACCAGCAGCAACATCAGCAACATAAGCACAAGGGTACTTTTTTTCATCGGTGATGGCCTCCTCTTTGCGTATTGCAGGATAGGTACTCTTATTATGTAACTTAGTGGTCTTGAGCCAGGTCTCCTGCCTGGATAGAGCCGGCAAATATAGGCGGCTAAACCTTATAATGGCCACAAGACTAGTCTGACCCTGCCCCGAAGCTCGGGTTACCTCGATCCTAGCCGTGCAGCGCAAGAAGCCGCCCGGACGAGCGGCTTCCTTTCAGGCTGACTGCATTTACATCTGGCTTAATTTGCTTAGGGTAACCAGCTGCATGTCAGGCATGGTGACGACTTTTGCGTATATCAGTTTCTTAGCGAGCTTAACTTGGGGAATGAAGATGACGTTAAAC
>JAWLDB010000296.1:0-2664 GCA_041686915.1 Bacillota bacterium | reverse complement strand
ACCGTTTTGTTTGGGAATACCTGCAGACCGGACCTGACGTCTGGAAGGTCCGCATCGGCAAGAGAGACTCATAAAAGAAAGACTCATGAAGCAAGAACGCCCAGCCGGGCGTTCTTTTAATGTGCCGTTTTATGCAGCCTGGCCGCATAGGACAGTCCCTCCCACCAATATCATCATATAGATAGGCAAAAACTGCATGCCGTAATTGAGGAGGCGGTTAAAATGTCATACACGGCCGAAGTAAGCCGCGGCAATCCTGCCTGCATCCTGTTCCTGCTGGACCAATCAGCGTCTATGCTGGAGAATTGGGGCGGAGAAACCGGCAAACAGAAAGCTGACGGGGTAGCAACAGTCATCAACCGATTTCTACACAACCTGGTGATGAAGTGCACCAAGTCAGAGGGGGTACGGGACTATTTCCACGTAGGCATCATCACCTATGGCAGCGAGGTACGTTCCGGATTGAGTGGAGCTCTGGCGGGGCGGGACATCGTGCCCATCAGCGAACTCGCAGAGGCACCCCTACGCATAGAACGGCGTACCCGCCTGATTGATGACGGGGCTGGCGGATTGATCACACGCTCGGTACGCGCACCAGTCTGGTTTGATCCGGTGGCCCGCGGCGGCACCTATATGTGCGGAGCACTCGGCATGGCTGGAACCATCCTGCAGGAATGGCTGGATGAGCACCCCGACTGCCACCCACCGATGGTGATTAACATAACCGACGGAGAACCATTTGACGGCGACCCAGTCCCGATGGCGAACAGACTGCGTCAGTTGCAGTCTAGCCAAGGCCCGGTGTTGCTATTAAATGTGCACCTTTCGTCATCACCGGTGCCACCGATTCAGTACCCACACACCGCTCAGGGACTGCCGGATGAGTTTGCCAAGCTCTTGTTTGAAATGTCCAGCCCATTGCCGGAGCACATGCTGGTGATGGCCCATGAGATGCGCATCCCGGTGAGGCCCGGGGCTAGGGGCTTCGCCTTTAACGCCGACATGGTTTCCCTGGTCAGTTTCCTGGATGTAGGCACGCGGGTAGCGGACAGTTCTCTGGTGGTGTAGCACCTGCCACGTTCTAGCTCTGCCCGACCAGAAAGGAGGAACCGTCCATGTACTGGCCTACTGCCGATGACTATTGTGAGGCGCTGCAGGACCCGAAATTCTGCTTTGCACTGCCTGAACTGCAGAGCGCTGAGGTAGCAGAAACCCCTCACGGGCTGCCGAAGGTGATCAGCGGCAGATTAGCCAGCGTGTACAAGCTAACTGCGGGAGGAGAGCAAATAGCTTTACGATGCTTTCTCGTGCCCGTACCGGACCAGAGCAGGAGGTATGCAGTGATTGGGCGGCATCTGCGCTCAACCAAGCTGCCCTACCTTGCCGACTTCGAGTACTTGCGGCAGGGCATCAAGATAAATGGTGCTTGGTATCCGGTCCTGAAGATGCAGTGGGTCAAAGGAGAACCATTGATGCGTTACGTGGAACGTCACCTGCAGGAGCCCGGAAAGCTGCGCTCCTTAGCAAAGGCGTGGCTCCGGATGCTAAGTGACCTGCGTAGAAACAGAATTGCCCACGGCGACCTGCACCATGAAAACATCCTCGTTCAGGACGGACGCCTGAAGCTGATTGACTACGACGGAATGTTCGTGCCAGGCCTGGAAGAACTGGCAAGCCAGGAGCTGGGGCATCGCCACTACCAACACCCCAAGCGCAGCAAGCAGCATTTCGGTCCTTACCTGGATAACTTCGCTGGCTGGGTAGTCTATCTCTCGCTGTTGGCCTTAAGCCATAAGCCCGAGCTTTGGGAGTTGGCCGATGAAGAACATCTATTGTTCCGGCAGGAAGACTTTCTGCATCCCTGCAGGACCAGAATCTGGCAGGAGCTTGCGCAGCTGCCGCAGATGGCGGCGCTGGCGACGGAGTTCCGCTCAATGCTGCAGTTGTTGCCTGAGCGTGTTACCCAACCACATGCGCTAGGTCTGCTAGGCAGCTTGTGCAGAACCGCCCCAGAGCGTAAGCGACAGCCGGCGAAACCTGCAGTAGAGTTCAAGGGCCCAGATTGGGTGCTGGATTATCTGCCGGAAGGGCCCGATGAAGATGAGGAAGAGTGTGAGGCAATTGCCGTTACACAACCAATAACGGTTGCATCCGACCTCACAACAGCGCTGGCTGTTTGGCTGGTCATCTGCAGTTTCCTAGGGCTGGCAACTTGGGCTGAGCTGATGAAACCACTAACCGCTGTAATCACCACTGTTCTCTTTGGCGTCATCCAACTGCTTGGTGTATGGTTCAGGCGGAGATACTGTAGTGTGGGGTCGAGCCATAACGACATGAGGAGCGAAACTGAGGATAATGCGCCGGGTATCTAGACAAAACCAAGAACCCCCTCACTGGCATAGCCAGACTGAGGGGGTTCTTATTATGGACGCGCCCACGTCGCGCCCCTACACTCTATTTGCCAAAGGCCTGCTTTACCTGCTCTGGCAAATCTGCATCTGCAAACAGGTCAGCCGCTGTTGCTGCCAGCGCCTTTGCGCCCAGCAGTAGGCCCTTATGGCCTTCCTCAGTGACTGTAGCGTCTGCCATTTGAGTGCTGTGACCAACAATTTTCGTGCTGGAGATACCGATGTAGGGGTGGATGGACGGGATCTCATGGCTGAC
>JAWLDB010000295.1:0-2668 GCA_041686915.1 Bacillota bacterium | reverse complement strand
CGTCACCATCCCGGTAGTTTTGGGAACTCTGCCTCTTGGCGGCCTGTTCACCGCCCTGTTCTTCACCTTGACTGCTATGGCTGCTACCGGAGCCATGATCTCGCTACTTGAGGTGCCAATTGCCTACCTGCATGAAGAGAGAGGCCTCACTAGGCGAGCTGCGGCCGTAGTAACAGCGTTGGGCATTGCTCTCCTTGGTCTGCCTGCTACCTTGTCCACTGGCCCTTGGGCAGATATCAAGGTGTTTGGCATGACCTTCTTTGACCTGTTTGACTTCGCCAGCTCCAACATCATGCTCCCGCTGGGCGGTATTGCTGTAGCCCTGTACGTAGGCTGGTACGCGCATCAGAAGCAACTACTTGGCAACAGCAGAGCAGCAACCCTTGCTGTGACAGCGCTTCGAACTATGGTTCCGTTGGCGGTCGGTGTTATTATGCTCAGCGGGCTGGGGGTGTTAGGTTAACGGAATACCATAAGCAGGGAATACGTCTGCATGCGTGGAATGCTTCAGGACAACGAAAGAGGGGTGTTCAACCATGCAGTACAGACCATTCGGTAAACTCGGTTTTGATGTCTCGACCCTTGGCTTTGGTTGCATGCGTCTGCCACTAAAGGAGCGTAATGCCAATGCCCACGGCAATGTAATCGAGGAGCATATTATCGATGAGCCAAGGGCGATCGGGCTCATTCGCAGCGCTATTGATGCTGGCGTTAACTACGTTGATACCGCCTACAACTATCATGTGGAGCGAAGCGAACTGATTGTAGCCAAGGCATTGGAAGGTGGATACCGGGAGCGCGTTAAACTGGCGACCAAGCTGCCGTTCTGGCTGGTGAAAGAGACAGCAGACTTTGATCGGCTGCTGAACACTCAGTTGGAGAAGCTTCAGACGGATTACATTGACTTCTACCTGTTACATGCCATGAACGGAAGCAACTGGCCTCACCTAAAGGGCCTGGGGGTTTTGGACTTCCTGGACCGAGCGATGAGCGACGGACGAGTTCGCTACCCGTCCTTCTCCTTCCACGACCGCTATCCAGTCTTCGAGGAGATACTTACCTCATACGACTGGGCTATGTGTCAGATTCAGCTGAACTACATGGACATCGAGCACCAAGCCGGCTTAAAAGGCCTGCAGCTAGCCGGGTCCCGCAATGTGCCGGTAGCTATTATGGAACCACTGTTGGGAGGAAAACTGGCTCAGAAACCCCCTGCTGACATACAGGCAATCTGGGACCGGTCTGGAGTAGAACGTTCTCCGGCAGAGTGGGCGCTGCGTTGGGTGGCCAATTTTCCAGAAGTAGCAGTCATCTTAAGCGGCATGAATACCGAGCAGCAGCTGGCAGAGAATATCAGAACACTGAGCGAAGCCAAGCCCGACTCCCTCTCAGCGTCAGAGCTACCACTCTATGATGAGGTCAGGCAGCTGTTCCGCAACCGCAACAAGGTGGACTGCACCCAATGCCGCTACTGCATGCCTTGTCCACAAAAGGTAAATATCCCGGGCATTTTCGGCCTATACAACCAGCAGTCTATCTATGGGACTGCGGATGGGGCTTTCCTGACATACGCAAGCATGAAGAGCCAGGGGATGGATGCATCTCGCTGCGTCGAATGCAGCGTCTGTGAAGAGAAATGCCCGCAGCAGCTGGCCATTGTGGAACAGCTGAAACAAGCACACTTGGTTCTCGCTGATTAGCGCCAATAGGCCACCCTGAAACAACAAGGGTGGCCTATTATGTTTGTTCAGGATGTTGACGATGACGGGCTCCCTTGATATACTGGGCAAACCAAATCATGGAGGTGCAGCATGGAACTACTGATCATCAGGCACGGAAGGTCCCAAGGAGACGATGAGAACCGGGTTGAAGGCGGCGGGTGGGATGCCCCTCTGACGGAAGTGGGCATTGAGCAGGCAAATAGGTTGGCCAGGCGATTGAAGGAAGAAGGGTACGAGTTTGATCTTCTGCTATCCAGTCCGATGCTGCGCACTAGTAAGGTAGCAGAGCTGATAGCAGCCGAGCTCGGGTACGAAATTGCTTTTGATGACCGCCTGCGGGAGATGCATACCGGAGTCATCGCGGCCAAGACCATCAAGGAAGCGCACGAAATCCATCCGATGCCGGAAGGCGGGTTCCGCTCATACATTCGCATTCCCGAAGGCGAGTGTTACATTGACCAGATTAGCCGCGTACTGCACTTCTATACTGAGCTGATCGACAAGCACATGGACAAACGGGTTTGCATTGTCACCCATGGTGGCACCGTAAACATCCTGCTCAGCATCATCTTCGGCCTACCGCTCACGTCTCCCCTACTGGAGAAGCCGATGTTCCGCTTCCGCACAGGCGATACATCCATGCACAAGTTCACTATCATGCCGGAGCGGGTGGTGACGCACTTCCTAAATGATACGGCGCACTTGAGGAGTTAGGCGAAGCCGGAGTGGGACGCTGGGGATCGTACTCTGTCCCAGAAAAGGACAGAGTACGATCCCATCTAGAAGTTCTGCTTGTTCAGGCTGAGGGTGAAGAAATTCAGGTCGTCCCGCTTTTCCCAGCCCTGTCTGAGCCAGAACTCGTTGCCGATCTCGTTGGTGGTGAATACGACCAGAGCAACCTTGTTAATGCCCTCTTCCTTCATTGCGTCGCATACCCTGTTGACTAG
>JAWLDB010000294.1:0-2696 GCA_041686915.1 Bacillota bacterium | reverse complement strand
GGGCAATGACAGCCCTGGTGATGAACGGGAGCCTGGATAACGTACCTGTTGGAGATCTGTATATTGCACTGCGCAATACAGCCACGCAAGCTACGGGCGAATCTGGCAAGATCATTTTCGGCACGAGTTTTGGGCCTTTCTTAGCAGCTGATGCAACTCGGCCCCCATCGCTCGAGCTGATTTCCCCTTCCCCGGGAGCCGAACTCTGGGGTAGCGACATCGAAGTATTGCTGTCAGTGCAGGCGGAGCCCTTCTATCCAGTTTATTTTCAGACAGACGCCGAAGCGGTGCCTACGGATGCGGACGGATATGCTGAGACCTTGATCAAGCTGCCTTCTGGTCTACGGCACGAGCTGCAAGCTACGACAATCGGCCCTACGGGGCATATCACCACCAGCCGGCTGATGGTTCACAAGCACTTGCTCTTAGAACCACCGGTGGTGGAAGGAGCCCACACACGCCGTCCTACTCTGCGGTTCAAGGTACCCGGCAGCTCTTTAATCGATTTGCAGCAATCTACCCTGATGCTAAACGGTCAAGCCATGATGCTACACCAAGGCAGTGCTAGCAATGAACTCTACGCCACAGTGTCCGAGGATCTGCCGATTGGCTTGACGGATGCACGCCTGAACCTAATTGGCCTGACTGACAGCTTCAGTGGGCAGCAGCCTATCCTGGAAGACTACGCATGGCAGATCGAGATTGGTAGCAATCGTACAATTCAGCTCTGGCCCAATAAGTACACTGCTAGCATTAACGGACAGCCGTACTCGCTGGATGCGGCGCCTTTCATCGATAAGTCTAGTGCCTACACTCTGGTTCCATTCCGATTTATTGCGGAAGCGATGGGTGCCGAGGTTGGCTGGTTGGAGGAAACGAACCAGGTTACGTTTGAACTTGGTGATACACGGATTGTGCTGACTTTGGGCAACCTATCAGCAGAGGTGAATGGTGAGACGGTACTCATGCCCCTGGCTCCCCGAGTCGTCAGGTCTCGCACTATGGTACCACTGCGCTTTGTGTCTGAGCAGCTCGGGGCCACTGTCGACTGGGAAGATGCAACCAGCACGATCACCATCATGACCGGAGAGTAACAAGAACATGAAAAAGGGAGACAGGTCTGACGAGGCCTGTCTCCTTTTGATTCTATTGTTGTTTCCGGCAGTCGCTTGGGTAATGATCAATCATATTTTCCATATACATGGAGTAGACATTTATATATCTAGATTTTATAATCTATATATGTGTTCATACCCCACGGGGGTAACTAAATGAAATGGAGGGTCCTCATGAAGAATTATTTCATCAAAGCCCAACGCATTTTTACTCCACTGCGAAGGTACGCATGGATCTTCACCTTGCTGGTGGCATTCGGCGGGCTCTACGAGCCGCGGTTGGGGCTCCTGGTGATTCCGGTCATGTTGTCGCTGTCCACCCTGTCGTTCTTCCGGGGGCGTTTCTGGTGCGGCAACATCTGCCCGCACGGCAGTTTGTTTGATTCTCTGCTCTATCCGTTGACGTCAAACAAACGGGTTCCTAAATGGTTAAGGTCTCGCGTTACTGCCTTGCTATTTTTCAGCTGGTTCATGTTCAATCTGATCAGGAAGTTCATCAATGTCAGCCGCCTGTGGGGCACCATGGCATTCCTAGATAGACTCGGGTTTATCTTTGTAGCCAGCTATCTGATGGTGACTATCGTCGGTGGCCTGCTGGCACTTCTCTTCTCAGCGCGATCCTGGTGTCAGATTTGCCCGATGGGTGTTGTGCAAATGGCTTCCTACAGTTTGGGTAAGCTGGTCGGTGTAACAAAAACCACAGACCGCACGATTACCGTAACTCACCCTGACATGTGCCATACTTGTGGCAAGTGTGCCCGTGTCTGCCCAATGCAGCTGACTCCGTATCTGGAGTTCTCTGAAGAACATCAGTTTGACGATGCTAAGTGCATCCGCTGTTCAACCTGTGTTGTGCATTGCCCGGCTGGCATCCTCACGCTTAATAGCCCGCCTGAGGCCAAAGAGATTGCTGCCAATGTAGACCTGCATGGATATAAGAACAGGCAAGAGATAAAGGCAAAGCTGGTGGAGATTCGTGACCTGGCTACCGATGTCAAAGAGTTCAGCTTCCAGTTCATCAAGCCAGCCAAGGTTCGTTACAAGCCAGGCCAGTTCATCCTGGTCAAAATTCAGGAAGAACCTAAGATGTTCCGCGCGTACTCCATCTCTTCCTACGACGTAGATGGCACCCGAGTCAGCGTCACAGTAAAACGCGCTCCTAATGGATATGGAACTGACATCATGTTCTCCAAGTTCAAGGTAGGTGACCTGATCACCCTGGAAGGCCCCATGGGAGACGAATTAGTCGTCAACAAGACCGCCAAGAAAGTCCTGCTGGTCGGCGGAGGTATTGGCATTACTCCGTTCGTGCCGATCGCCAGGGACTTGCATAACGACAAGAGCTTCAGCGGTGAAGTCACCTTGGTTTATGGGGCGAACACACGCGCTGACCTGATCTACTCAGAGATCTTTGAGGAACTGGCTGCAGGAGACAACAATTTCCTTTACGTACCGGTTATCGCCCGCGATGATAATTGGCAGGGCCAAAAGGGCTTTGTAACCGACGCCATCAAGAAGATGGATCTAACCGGCTACACCGTCTATATGTGTGGTCCTAAACCGATGACTGACGCCACTCGC
>JAWLDB010000293.1:0-2706 GCA_041686915.1 Bacillota bacterium | reverse complement strand
GAAGAAGCCCCAGTTAGAGATCTGTTTCATAATCCGGGGCATCCCTACACGCGAGGCTTGTTAGCTTCGGTGCCAAGGATTGATCATGGCAAGGCACCCTTGCACGTCATCCACGGCACAGTACCCCCTATCAGTAAAATTCCTACAGGATGCCGCTTCCATCCACGCTGCCCCGTAGCCGGGCCCGAATGTGCCATCCAGGAACCAGTCTTTAAGGACGTTGGCCCGGAGCACAAGGTCAGGTGCTGGTATGCGTTGGAGAAGGGAGGCCGGTGAACTTGAATATGCAACTTGAGCAAGATCGGCGTGAAGCTGAGTTCTTGCTAGAGGTCAAAGGCCTAAAGAAATGGTTTCCTGTCAAAGGGGGCCTGCTGCAGCGTACTGGGGGACACGTAAAGGCTGTTGATGGAGTGGACCTGAAGATTAGGTACGGGGAAACAGTTGGTCTGGTCGGCGAGTCTGGTTGTGGCAAAACCACTACAGGAAAAGTTCTGCTAAGGCTCGAACACGCCACGGCTGGAGAAGTGCTGTTTGAGGGTCAAGACGTACTGAAACTCAAGGCTGAGCAGCTGCGCAGGGTAAGGCGACAAATGCAAATCGTGTTTCAAGACCCCTACAGCTCCCTGAACCCGCGCAAGCGAGTTGAAGATATTGTGGCGGAGCCACTCAGAATTCACAATATCGGCACGCCTGCAGAGAGAAAGAAACGGGTATATGAGTTGTTGGATGTGGTGGGGTTGACTGCTGAACAAGCTAGGCGGTTTCCGCATGAGTTCAGCGGGGGGCAACGGCAGAGAATCGGCATAGCCAGGGCCTTGGCTCTCAACCCAAAATTGATTGTCTGTGATGAACCTGTTTCAGCCTTGGACGTTTCCATTCAATCGCAGGTCTTAAACCTGCTGGCTGAGCTGCAGAGAGAATATGGACTGGCTTATCTGTTTATCGCCCATGACCTGTCAGTGGTCAAGCATATCTCTCACTATGTTGGTGTTATGTATCTGGGCAAAGTAGTGGAGTTCGCGGAAAGTGAAACTCTGTTCAACAACCCGCGCCATCCCTATACCAGAGCCCTGATGTCGGCTATTCCGGTTACGGATCCGGATGCTCGGCGCGAGCGAATTGTGTTGGAGGGGGACGTACCGAGTCCAATGAACCCCCCTTCCGGGTGCAGATTCCATACCCGTTGCTCGCATGCCACCGACGTGTGTCGGGAAATAGAGCCCGAGCTGCTGTCGGTAGGGATTGGACACGAAGTCGCCTGTTACTTTCATGACAAATTTTAGAGTGGAATGGGGTGTTGAATTGCTGGGAGAGACCGTTAGGCGTCTTCGCCGGGAACAACAGATGACTCTACAGAACCTTGCCGATGCTACGGGACTAAGTGCGGCGATACTTTCTCAACTAGAGAATGACCAGGGTAATCCAACACTCCTGACATTGCGGAAGATCGCCAAGGCACTCGACACATCGATCTTTGCCTTATTAGCTGACGTAGACGAAGCCGAGAGCTGCGTAAAGGTGGAACGGAAACAAGCTGCGCGTACGTTTTCGGACCCCCGATTTAACACAGTTTTTGAGTTACTCTCGGTCGGCTACCGCAGCAATAGACTCCAGTCTCTGCGGGCTGACATTGAGCCTGGAATGAGCACCTGCGACGAACCGATGGCCCATGGAACTTGGGACGATGAAGAATGGACGATTGTCTTGGATGGTGAGGTTCTCTTGGAGATCGGCAACGAAAGGCACGAGCTTACGACAGGAGACTGCGTGCACTTTCATCCCGCACTGGCTCACCGCTACTCCAATACAGGAGTATGCAAAGCGACATTAGTCTCCGTGGTTTGTCCTCCATCATTCTAGCCGCAGTTCAGGATAAGCACCACACCCTCGCTGTTTAAGTCAAGGCAAAAAGGCCAGCTGATCTGGTGTATGACCAATGCACCTGAACGAAACATGGAAAACGGCCACATGCCAACACCGCGTATCCGAGTAATCACCCCAGGAGGTGGCGAGCATATGACCTCATACATCACAAAGCGAGTTCTACAATTCATTCCTGTATGGCTTGGCGTAGCGACGATAGTCTTCTTCATGGTACACATGATACCAGGCGATCCGGTCGCCGCCATGACTGGCGGGCGACCGATCCCAGCGGAAATGGTCCTTCAGTACCGCGAGCAACTGGGGTTGAATGACCCCATACACATTCAATTTTGGAACTACCTGTCGAAGGCACTGCAAGGCGATCTAGGCAAATCCATTGCCTCCGGGCTGCCAGTCATGCAAGAGATCAGTTGGCGATTTCCTTTCACACTGCAATTGGCAGTCGTTGGGTTGATCCTGGCCATTCCCCTGGGGGTTGTGATGGGAGCAGTCTCTGCTATTAATCGCGGCACCTTCCTGGACAATCTGCTGCTTGTCGGTTCACTTGTCTTTATTTCGATACCAGGGTTTTGGTTTGCACTACTGATGATTTATGTGTTCTCAGTTTGGCTAGGCTTGCTGCCTTTCAGTGGCACCGACGGTTTGAAGACGCTGATCATGCCTGGCATCGTGATGGCTCTAGGCTCAGCGGCTGGAGTTGCCCGCCTTACAAGGGCTAGCATGTTGGAAGTCTTGCGCTCTGACTATGTCAGAACTGCCCGGGCGAAAGGCCTGTCAGAACGGATAGTAATCTACAAACACGCTCTGCGCAACGCCCTTAAC
>JAWLDB010000292.1:0-2787 GCA_041686915.1 Bacillota bacterium | reverse complement strand
AGACCACAGACCATTAGCCAGCCGTCTATCGTGCGTAGCGGGCTCACCTTTCCTGAACACTGAGTGCAGGGCAGAGCATCTGTTGTCAGCCACTCGTCAGGTAGGTCTCGTGATGCAATACGCTGATAGCGTTTCTTCAGCCAATGTGCTGCAGTTGCGAAAATGGCCAGACAGGCAATGCCTCGGATAGTCCATTTCATGGGTACCACTCCTTGCCGGACAACTATTCTATGGGAATAGTGCCCAACAGGTTAGCAAGATAACCAGAACTTTGTGAGAAGATGCCAGCCTGCCCTGTCAGTGGGGTATAATACCAATGGTCGAGTTAACCAAAATAGCAAGCAGAGGCCTTTGGTCTCCAGTAAAGAGGTATCGCAGTGAGTACAACATTTAATAACCTGAACATTCATCCTTCGTTGGTAGTGGCCTTGGAGCGGCAAGGTATAACTACTCCGACGCAGGTGCAAGTCGACGTAATTCCTGCTGTAAAAGGGAATGAGGATGTAACAGTTCAGTCTGAAACAGGAACAGGCAAGACATTGGCTTACCTGGTGCCAATGTTTGAGAAGATTGATCCAGCCAAACGGGAAATGCAGGCACTGGTCCTTACCCCAACCCATGAACTGGCTATGCAGGTGCTGAAACAGATCGAGTTGTTATCCGAGCACTCGGAGATTAAGGCAACCTCAACCGCTGCCATCGGCAATGTGAATATTGAGCGGCAGATTGAGAAGCTGCGTGAGAAACCAAACATAGTTGTAGGTACTCCGGGCAGAGTGCTTGAGCTAATTAAGCGCAAGAAGATAGCAGCCCATACCATTAAGACAATTGTGATGGATGAGGCTGACACACTTCTGAGCAAAGACAATGCCGAGGTAATTCGCTCAGTCATTAAGAGCACACAGAAGGATAGGCAACTACTGATGTTTTCGGCTACCATCACCAAGGACGCCGAGGAGTATGCCCGTGAGTTGATGAAGGACCCGCAGATCATTCGGACCACCGTTGCGGCTGCAGTGCCGGAGGGAATAGAGCACATCTACTTCCTGACTGAACTGCGCGACAAGATCGAGACCCTGCGCAAGGCAATTGCAGCACTGAAACCGGATAAGGCCATGGTGTTTATTGGTGATAGGGAAGAGACGGAGTTCACGTTGATGAAGCTGCAGTACCACGGCATCAAAGCCGCAGGCATGCATGGGCATGCCGACAAGCTGGAGCGTAAGCGGGCCATGGATGCTTTCAGGTCAGGTACAATCCAGGTGCTGGTGGTATCGGATATCGCCGCGCGTGGACTTGATGTAGAAGACGTCACCCACATCTTCAACCTCAATATCCCGGAGAAGCCGAAAGATTATCTGCACCGGGTAGGCAGAACCGGCAGGAAGGGTAAGGCTGGGATGGCGGTGTCGTTTGTAACTGAGAGGGAGCTGCAATTCATTCGGCAGTTTGAGAAGGACTTGAAGATTAAGATCGTCCCGAAGCGCTTGAGCAGGGGACAGGTGGTTGACGTTGGTAGGGGAAGATAGCAAGCGGAGCGAAATGATACAGAAAGACCCGGGCGCAGTTTTGCGGTCCCGGGTCTCTGTCGTTTTGGATGACCTGAAAACCTGCAGGATAAGACAAAGTGAACGTTCCCGTCTTACTTATAAGGATGCTCAATCCCCGTGCGTTCATATATAGCCTCGTATTGCTCCCTCAGCTTGCCGGGTGTCAGCAGCCCTTCCTCAATCATCAAATGGATCGCTTCCTTCAGGTTGTTGCAGCGCTCACGCACTCCTAGCTTTAGCGCATCATAGACGATGGGGGAAACAACGTGGGTTCCCTCGTCGTGCTTAATGAAATACTCCAGCGGATTATCCTCTACCCCCATCTGTTCTGCCAGATAGATATGGGCTGCCTCTACCAGGTTCTCTTCCAGAAAATCTTCAGGATTAGGATAGCCGGAAGTGAGTGGCAGGCGAGCCCTTCCCTCTTGGAAGAAGGGGTCAGCCGCAAAGCCCGGAGCCAAACGCCTAATCTCCTCGCGCTCAAAGGGCGGGTGCAACAACTCGTGGATGGCGATAGCCACCTGACTCTTTAGGTCCCATCGCAAGTCGGAGAGAAAGGCCTGACTGTTCAAGCTGGTTCCATGTGGCGCAGCCCAGTGGGCCAGATAGAGCTTCATCTCAGTACCTTGTTTGGCATGACCCGCTCCGAGCAGTCCGTTTGCCGCCTCAATCACCGGGTAGTTTACCGCTTCCTCGCACATGCGCTGGCACTCTGTTTCCAGGGCAGGCAGACAGTTCTGTCGCCAATAGTCGTAGGCGCCCAGAGCGTGGACATGGGTGAGCAGCACCTTGCATAAAGGGAAAAACGAGGAATAAGCGGCAAAAAACGGCACCTTGGTTGCCACTTCAAAGGCCTCAAGGATTGGCTCCAGCTCGCATCCGTCGTAATCCGTCACAGAAAGGATGCTGGAGATGCCCGGGCCAAGCAATATGCCTTGCTTGAGTACCAGCTTCACCTGCTCAACCAACCCTTGGTCAAACTTGGGCGCAAAAAACTCATAGGCTTCCGGGTGCCTGTCCTTGTAAATGGCTTCTCCGGTCATCAGGTTGCATACGTTTGCCAAGTCATACTTGTACGATGGCTTGATAATCCAATCTGTCATCGATAACACTTCCTTTCACTCGCTGGTGCTGCCTATTTCTTGGCACAGGGGTTACTCACTAGTTATGTATGTATGAGCCTGACTCCTGCTTTTGCGAGGGAGAGTGATGGCCTGTGCAATATGACAAGGAGGCG
>JAWLDB010000291.1:0-2850 GCA_041686915.1 Bacillota bacterium | reverse complement strand
GTAAGCAGGAAGTGAGCAGGTGTTGCGCAAGCGACACTTCCTCTAAAAAGTCGGCGTAAGCAGGAAGTGAGCAGGTGTTGCTTGTTTAGCAAGTGGCTTGCGCAGCAAACACTCTCAGCCTAATCTTTGCGAAGGAGCGGCAGCGTCATGCAGTGCGGGCCACCTCTGCCTCTGACCAGTTCTGAACCGTCAATTTCAATTACCTCCACACCCGCTTCACGCAGGATGCGGTTCGTCACCTGGTTGCGATCGTAGGTGACTACCCGCCCTGGAGCCAAAGCCACAGTATTGGTGCTATCCCCCCACTGCTCACGGGCCGCAGTGATTGGATCGCCACCACCTGAGCGGATGAGCTGAACACGATCCACTCTGAGCGCTGCCGCAAGCGCCCCTGCGAGCGAGTCCTCGCAGTGAGCACTAACATACCCGTCGGCACCTTTCTCCAGCCGATAGACGGAGATGCTGTCCTCAATTCCTGGGTAAATCAGGAACTTGTCTCGGTCAACCATAGTGAAGACAGTGTCAAGATGCATATACGCACGGCGAGCGGGAATGGAGATAACCAGGATGCGCTTGACCAGTTCCTTTTCCACCAGCAGACGCTCAGCTGCTGCTTCAATCGCCTCTTCGGTGGTGCGCTCACTCAGCCCAATCGCCAGAGTATCCTCATTCAACACCAACACATCTCCACCTTCCAGGCCCACAGGAAGTTCTTCCTCAAAACACATGCAGGTGTCAGTAAACAGCGGATGATGCTGTTCGAGGAACTTCAGGAAGATAGTCTCCCGCCGGCGAGAGAAGTTGAACATCTGGCTGACCATCAACAGATTGTTTACCATAGCCCCATGGTCGCGGGTGAAATAAAAGCTGGGCAGAGGAGCCAGGGCAAACGGAAAACTACCGCTAATCAGGTCGCTTAGGGACTGCCTGACCTTGAGAGGCCGTATGTCTGACTTCTTGATGCCTGCGATCAGTGTATCGACCATCTCTCGTGGAGAAAGGTCAGAAACATAGTCTTCTATCGCCCTGACCACGTCAGGCCTAACGACTGCGCTAAACTTAAGGTGCTGCTGCAGCAGCTCCTCACGCAAGCGACTGTCTTGGAGTAACTCTGCGACCAGTTCTTCAATGTAATGAACCTTAACCCCGTGGCTGCGCATGGCCTGCACGAACCCGTCATGTTCTGACTGGGCCCGTTCCAGCCAGGGGATTTCATCAAACAACAGGTCACTCAGGTAACGGGGGGTAAGATTAAGCAATTCAGTCCCCGGTCGATGTACTAATACCTTCTCCAGTCGCCCTACTTCGGAGGCAACTCTCAACTTCTGGTCCGTCATATATAGACATCACACTCTTTCTGCAACTTAGATTTTAGGATTATCTGGCCTGCCGCTTACGCAGGAGCACTAACAGTGGCTGCTCCACTACCGGAACAAGCCAGTTGTGGACATGCTCGAAGAGATACCCTAGCGCTAACCAGGCCGGGGCATAGTCCAACCGAATGAAGCCGTTTACCGTGAAAGACCCGGCAGGATACTCCCAGGGACAGGCGCCAAGCAGCTGACAAAGCAGCCAGCCAGTCGAATACTCGACGGCATAAATCAACGCCAGATAGCTGGCACCCCGCAAGAGGAAGCTCCGCTTGCGCAATGCGTTATGCAGCCACTCCATTGCCAGAGCCGCCCCACCATAGATGGGGAACATCCAAAGATACGTATGAGCTGTCAAGTTCCAGTTACCCTGTACAATCGAGCCAAGCCCAGTGAAGACCACTTCTACTACCCACCCAATAGCACCATAGATGAGAAAACGCTGCCAAGTCTTTAATCCTCGCATTTTGCTGCCGCCCCTTATCTGTCGGTTTGTAGGGGCTGCCGCCCCATCCCTAACAGCTTTTCCCCTTGCAGGCAATATCATGAATAGCAGCAGGACGGCAAAAACGCAGCCTCGCGGCTGCGTCGGCTATTCCTTTTCCGGCACAAAACCAGGCTTTGGCGGCCCATCAGAAGCATGCTGAACCCTTTCGCGGAAATACTTCAGCTCTTCTACCATGCGCTCCAACCAGTCCAGACTAGTAGTCATCAACTCCGGAGTGACTTGCTCATCCGGTATGTGCCAGACACCAGCCAGGTTTTCGATGGTCTCCTGCATACGATAGCGACAGGCCTTACGATATTGCTCATCGTTCATGTAATCAGTCATTATTTCTCCCCCTCTTGTCCACATGGAGTTGTCGCAGAAATCTCCTTGTTAGTCTGCACCAAGAGAGGAAATTCCAACACAAGGGCGAGAATTGCAGGGCCCGCGCGAGTTAAGGCGCGGGCCTGCCCTATGGCCCGTTATCGCTTGGAGTAGGCTGAGTGTACGTCCTGCAAGTGCTTGCGGATTTCGATGTTCTGGGGGCAAGCGTCCTCACAGGCGGCACAGTCTACGCAAAGCGATGCGTCCGTCTTACCCTCAATAAAGCGGGCATTATAGCCGCGCTGTGTTGTCTCCGGGTTTAAGTTGTAAATGGAAGCATCGTTATAGAGCGAGAAGATCTGCGGAATAGCAACCCCGGCTGGGCACGGCATGCAGTAATTACAGCCGGTGCAGTCTACCTTGGTGCGTTTGAGGTAGAAATCCTTAGCCTGATTGATTATACCGACTTCCTTTTCGGTCAACGAGTTGGGCAATGCATCGCCTGCAACACGTACATTCTCAACCACATGCTCCATGGTGCTCATGCCGCTAAGCACAGTAGTGACTTCCGGCAGGTTCCAGACCCAACGCAGTGCCCATTCAGCCGGTGTGCGCTTGACGTCTGCCTGGCCCCAGATAGCCTGCACGTCTTCCGGAACGTTATTAGTC
>JAWLDB010000290.1:0-2900 GCA_041686915.1 Bacillota bacterium | reverse complement strand
ACCGGATTAACCCGGCGCAAGGCGACAGCATGGTGGGGGCAAAGCTCATGGCAGCAGAGGCAACCGATACAGCGTTCATAGTCGATTTGCTTGCTTTTCGCATCGATTGCGTCAACCGGGCAGCTGTCAACACACATGTTGCAATGCCGGCAGGACTTGTGATCGACGGCCGGCTCCGTGCGCATGAACCCGATGAGCTTGGGCAACAGCCATTTGGGACCGCGCATGCGCCTACCGCTAGGTAAACGCCAGCCTGGTATGCGAGGTGGGCTAGCTGCGTCGCCCAGCAGCTGAATGCTTGCCCTGTCAATAGTGCCAACCCCTAGGGCAGCAGCATGTTTGACTATAGTGACCTGCATAGGGTCAACGCCCATCATCTCACAGGCAACGGTGTCCAGGGCTACCGGATCGGCTGAGAACAACAGATAGCCGACAGGCTTGGGTGATCCGGCGGTTGGGCCATTACCCTCATGACCGACCACAGCATCCATGATATGCAAGTCAACCTGGCAAGCCTTATGCAGATCGGCAACCAATTCACCGAATGCCTCGTTATCCGGAGCTATCTTGTGGTACTCAGCCTTGCTGAGACCGGGTAGTGCGCCAAACAGGTTCTTAACAGCCCCAGTGTAAATCTGGGCAGAGTGACACTTGAACTTGGGCAGATTGATGATTACGTCAGCCTCTGCAATTGCCTTCGCTACATAGAACTCTTTAAAGAAACGTTTGGTGGTGCTTGGAAGTGGCACAGCTGGTTCGCTGTCGAAGTTAACCAGGCGGGCTCCTTCTTCCCGGCAAACCTGGGCATAACCGCAGACTTCCAAAGCGCGGGCAGTGGGTGCTATCCCGGCGATGGCGCCACCCGCACTATCTCCGACCCAAGCCTCCGCACCGCATGCCTTAACGGCCTGAATTACTGCGCGCACCAGTTCAGGGTGGGTGGTGGCAGCCTTGTCAGGTGAAACGGGGCCAATCATGTTGACCTTAAGCAACACCTTCTGATTAGGGCGAATAAACTGCTCCCATCCTCCCAGTTGTTTCACGCCAGCTTCCAGTGCTGGTTGCAGCACGCTTGGCTGATATTCCAGACACCTTTTGATCACTACGGTCGACACTGGGCAAACCTCCCATTCTAAGAACGCTTATATCTTAGCTGTTCGACTACAGGGCTAGGTTTCCCTATGCAGTGACAAGTAGAATGGACAAATCCCGTAAGCCACCGTAGCTCACTGCTAAACCCTGGCAGGGAAATGCATACACAGTAGTGTAATTAGTTAGTGTGTGCATAGGTATAACTGAACTAATGCACCCAAGCGAAACAACACAGGTACTCGACCGCAATTACAAGGGAGGGACCGTGGATGATTGAAGTTGAGCAGCTAAGCAAGGTATACGGCAACGGCAAGGGGATATTCGATGTGAACCTTAAGGTAGCGGAGGGGGAAGTATTCGGCTTCCTCGGACCTAATGGAGCGGGCAAGACGACGACAATTCGTGTGCTGATGGGTTTTACCAACCCGACTGGTGGTCACTGCAGCATCGGAGGGCTGGACTGCAGGACTGAGGCAGCTACCATCCAGCGTCAGCTGGGTTACGTGCCTGGCGAAATTGCCTTCTTTGATAACATGACTGGCAAACAGTTTATGGACTTCATGTCTGACATGCGGGGAACGAAGGACACCAAAAGGCGGGAGCAACTAATAGAAAGATTTGAGCTGGAGAGTGACAGGAAGATCCGCAAAATGTCCAAGGGTATGAAGCAGAAGGTAGGCCTAATCACCGCCTTCATGCACGACCCGGCAGTGTTGATTCTCGACGAACCAACTAGTGGCTTGGACCCGTTGATGCAGCGCCGGTTTGTGGAGCTGGTCAGGGAAGAACGGCAGCGAGGTAAAACCATCCTGATGTCCTCCCATATGTTCGATGAAGTCGACCGCACCTGCGAGCGGGCCGCAATTATCCGCGAGGGAAGAATTGTGGCTATCGAGGAGCTGGCCTCACTGAAATCATCGCTGCGCAAGAGCTACGTGGTGACGGTGGCTGGCCCCGATGACGTCGAGAAGATTGCGGCCAGTGGGCTGGAGTATAAACTAGTGGATGAACACCGCGTTGAGATCTTTGTCAGCAATGACTACGGCAAGATGCTGTCTACACTGGCCGACTGCAAGGTTACCAGCCTTGATGCCCCGGCACAGGCCCTGGAGCAGATCTTTATCCGCTTCTATGGAAAGGAGGCGAACTAGCATGTCATGGAGTTTGTTTAAGACTAACATCCGCAATAACCGGGTGATCTGGATTGCCATGACTGCCGTCTTCTGCATGTACTTCTTGATGATATCAACGATGTACGACCCAGAAGGTGCTCAAGCCCTGCAGGATATGCTTGCTATGCTTCCAGAAGGCCTGGTCAATGCCTTGGGTTTTGGCGACATGGGCTCGACTTTGCTTGAGTTCTTCGCTAACTACATGTACGGCTTCCTGGTCTTCTTGTTTCCCATGATCATCTCAATCGTTGTAAACCACTCGCTGATCGCAGCGCACGTGGACAAGGGCAGTATGGCGTATCTGCTGGCCACGCCCAACTCACGGCTGAAGATAGCGAGGACTCAATCGTTGTTTAGCCTGGCGTCCATTACCGTGTTCTTCATTATAGTAACGATTGTTGGGGCTCTGGTTTCTCAGATGATGTTCCCGGGCTCACTCGACGTTGGCAAGTTCGTGCTGATCAACTTCTATGCCCTGATCATGTATTATGCCATCGGCAGCATCGGCTTCTTCGCCTCCTGCATCGCTGCTGAGAGCAAGCACAGCTTAGGGTTAGGCATTGGACTGCCGGTGGCTTTCCTGGTGCTACAGATGCTGGGCGGTGCAGGAGAGAAGCTAAGCTGGATTGGCAAGCT
>JAWLDB010000289.1:0-2958 GCA_041686915.1 Bacillota bacterium | reverse complement strand
GGTTTATGCAGCATCTTCTCTGAGTTGCATGTCATGCAGCTTGCGATAGACGCCATTCAACTCCATCAGCTCATCGTGCGTTCCGGACTCGGCAACCGACCCATCAACCACTACGTGAATGCAATCAGCGTTTCGGATGGTGGAGAGGCGGTGGGCGATGACTAGAGTCGTCCGCCCCTGCATCAACCGTTCCAGAGCATCCTGCACCAGCTGTTCAGACTCGCTGTCCAGACTGGAGGTGGCTTCGTCCAGCAGCAGGATGGGGGCGTCTTTCAGTAGTGCCTGGCGAGCCAAGGGGTGCAAATTGCCTCCCTAGACTCTCCTTTTCCATGAAAACACACCCCCCAGATTAGACATAAAGAAAAAGACATGTTCCATGATGTAGCACACTGTGTCAAGTACGCAGCACATAGATGGAAGCTCGGCATTAAAGCCTGGCTATAATGTATAATCGGATTGATTAAGTGTTAAGGGCAGGTGACGACACGTGAACCGCATCATCTTCTGGGACTTTGATGGCACTCTAGGCTACCGGATTGACGGTATGTGGAGCGCTGCGATGCATGAAGCGTTGCGGGAGTTACATCCTGAATGCGCCCACAGTGCCAGTGACATGAAGCTGTATGTACAGACCGGTTTCCCTTGGCACACTCCGCATATCCCGCATACAGACATCAAGGATGCCGACTCCTTCTGGGAAAGACTACAGCCAATTTTTGCTTCCGGTTACGCGGACTTGGGCTATGACCCTGGCTTTTGTGAACGATGTTCCCAGTTGGTTAGGCATAAATACGTTCATCCCGATAAGTGGGCGCTGTTCCCGGACACCCGGGAAGCCCTGCAGCTATTGCGGGAGGACGGGTGGACACATGTGATTATCAGCAACCATGTACCTGAACTGCACTCAATTGCCGAGCACCTGGGGTTAATGCCCCTAATCTCGGCTGTTATCAACTCGGCAGAAGTGGGATACGAGAAGCCTCATCCCGAGATCTTTAGGATTGCTCTAGCCAGAATGGGTATGCCTGCTACCACCTGGATGGTGGGGGACAATTTTGAAGCCGACGTAAAAGGCGCCGAACGCGCAGGGATACCTGCTATTCTGGCACGGAAACACCACGAGTTGGCAGAGCGCAGGGTGGAAACTATATTGGAAGTCGCTGAGTTGGTAACGCGCTAAGAGCGGATTCTACCGCGCAAGATTTCTCGCAAGGCGGGCGGCATCTTCAGCACACGGTAGACACTCACACTCTCAAAGACCTGGTCAGCCATTTCGGGGGTAACGTCAGCGTGCTCTGAAAGCAAGCGACGCACGGCGTGCTAAATGCAGTCAGTGCGGTTGGAATAAAAGCCTTTGTCTACGAGTAGATCGATTTTGCCCAGGTCCACAACTTCCATAGTGATGCACTGATAAGTGCAGAGCCCCGGCACCAGCTAGGTACCGGGGCTCTTGTTCTGCTTACGCGTTTGCCTGCCTGATAATCGCCAGTACCAGCTCAGCGCCAGCCACCAGCTGATCAATCCTGATGAACTCCTCTTTAGAGTGAACCTGCTCCATGCCAATGCCGAGGATGATCGATGGCAGTCCCTTGCCGTTCAGAATGTTGGCATCGCTGCCACCACCTGTCGGAATGAGAGCGGGGGAGAGTCCCATGCTCTTGACCGCGCTCACTGCCAGCTGCACTACCTGATCGTCTTCGCCCAGGTTCATAGACGGGTAACTGGCTTGCACGTCTATATCTGCCTTGGCACCCCAGCGTTCTACTGCCGCTTGGAATTCATCTACCATATGCTTTACCTGCTGCTCCAGCTTTGCCTGGTTACGGCTGCGCGCCTCGCACTTCAACTGTACAGTCTCGGGAACGATGTTGGTAGCCAACCCACCCTGAATAACCCCTACGTTGCAGGTTGTTTCTTCGTCTATTCGGCCAAGAGTCATGTGTGAGATGGCGTCAGCTGCTACTTGAATGGCACTGACACCTTTCTCCGGCTCTAGACCGGCGTGAGCCGGACGCCCAGTAATTGTCACATCAATTTTGCTCTGGGCAGGTGCAGCGGGAATGATGGTTCCTACATCGCCGCCACCATCCAGGAAGTAACCAGCTTCCGCTTTCAGCAGGTTGTGGTCAATGTTCTTGGCCCCCCATAGTCCGCCTTCCTCAGCGATGGTGAAGAGCAGTTCAATGTCACCGTGCTGCAGGTTCTGTTCTTTCAGAACCCGAGCTGCTTCCAGCATCTGTACAATACCGGCCACATCGTCTGCCGCCAGGATAGTGGTGCCATCGCTATAGATGGTATCATTCTTCACCTGCGGTTTGATGCCGAGACCAGGTGTCACGCGGTCCATATGGGCCGCAAACAGCAGAGTAGGCGCTCCCTGAACATTGCCTGGGATACGGGCAATCACGTTGCCGGCTGTACCGCCAATCGGCTCACCCGCTTTGTCTTCCAGTACATCCAAGCCCATTTGGGTAAGCTTTGCTTTCAAAGCATCAGCCATCTGCCGTTCTTGACGGGCCAGGCTATCCACCTGTACCAGTTCCATAAACTCCTGCACCATGCGTTCTCTGTTAATCATATGTGGGCACCTCCTAAAGTGGGGTAAAACCACCCCTTTATCAACCGTCCTCAGCATTCGCCATCAATTCATCATTTACCTGCCCCAAACAAGCAACAGGTATGTACATCTTATATGTAGAGTGGATGCAACCAGCAGACCAATGAATAAATAGTGACATCACCTTGCATAGAAATCCGCTTTTATGTATACTTATACTTATACTAAATAAAGAGGTGTGGGGAAAAAATGTTCAATAAGAAGTGGTATGTATTGGCCCTGCTCTTGGTAACTGTTTTTACATTAGCGCTAAGCGGCTGCGCCAAGAGTGAGGATGTAATGCTGGACGACATCAAGCAGGCGGGCAAGATGACCGTTGGCACCAGCCCGGATTATCCGCC
>JAWLDB010000288.1:0-2961 GCA_041686915.1 Bacillota bacterium | reverse complement strand
GAGAGAACAGCTAGGAAACAGTCGGCAGGGCTTAGCTCGTGCAAATCATACCCGCTAATGTAGCAGTTGGAGACAAACCTTTTGTTCAATCCCAGGTCGGCTACATCGGCAAGCAAGGTGGTCAGGCCACTGGCATGCGGCGCGGCAACCAGCACCATCTCGGCATTTCGCAAGCTCTTGAGAATCGCGTTACGTTCCGGGCGAAGCAGCAAGCTACTGCCAGACTTCAGGGCTCGTGGGTTGAGGGAAGGTAGCATATCGGATCAACTCCCTTTTTGCGTTGTCTATTCAAACATTTGTTCGCCTATATGACTCAATTATAGGCGAACATATGTGTGTTGACAAGCAGATTCTGGGGAGTGGATTGCAAGATAAGAACAGGCGCCCGACAATTGTCAGGCGCCTTACGATTTACTCGACTGTCACACTCTTGGCCAGGTTGCGCGGCATATCTATGTCGCATCCGCGGTTGACCGCGATGTAGTAAGCCAGAATCTGCAGGGGCACGATGGCAGTGATGCCGGCCAGTAAGGGATGGGTATGCGGAATGACCAGCACGTCATCCACTATCTGCTGCATGAGGGTGTCGCCTTCCTCTACCACAGCCAGCACGCGGGCATCCCGCGCTTTGGCTTCCTTAATAGAGCCGATCGTCTTATCATAGACTTCCGGCTGAATGGCCACCGCTACCACCGGGGTCTTCTCAGTGACCAGAGCCAGTGCGCCGTGTTTCAGTTCGCCACCTGGGTAAGCCTCAGCGAAGACGTAAGCAATCTCTTTCAGCTTGTGAGAACCTTCAAGTGCTACTACCGCGTCGATGCCACGACCGATGAAGAAGGCGTGCTCGTAGCTAGCGTAGTCTTTAGCCAGCAGGCTGATACGCTGGTCCTGGATAATCTGCTCGACCAATGCGGGGACCTGAGTGAGTGCAGTTACTATCTCGGCTACGGCTTCTTGGGCCATCACTCGCCGCTCTTGTGCACAGAACAAACCGAACAGCGTTAAGGCAGCCAACTGCGTGACGAAGGCCTTGGTCGAAGCTACGGCAATTTCCGGGCCAGCCCAGGTATAGAGGACATAGTCCGACTCGCGTGCGATGGAACTGCCAACCACGTTGGTAATGCCGAGCACCTTGGCACCGAGACGTTTGGCTTCACGCAGAGCTGCCATGGTGTCGAGGGTTTCGCCCGACTGGCTGAGTACAATCACCAAACTGTTCTCCACCAACAGTGGCGAGCGGTAGCGGAACTCGGACGCCACCTCCACTTCCACCGGGATGCTGGCAGTGCGCTCGATCAGGAACTTGCCAATCTGCCCGGCATAAGCTGATGTACCACAGGCCACGATGTAGACGCGCTGCAGCTGTTGCACTACCTCAGATGGCATGCCGAGCTCTGACAGGTCGACCTTACCAGTGGAGAGGTCGATGCGGGGGGCGACTGTATCGCGTAGAGCTTTGGGCTGTTCGTGGATCTCCTTAAGCATGAAGTGCTCGTAGCCACCTTTTGCGGCAGCTTCCAGGTCCCACTGAATAACCAGCGGCTCGCGCTCTACGATCTGGCCAGTTGCATCCACGACTAGCACTTCATCACCACGGAGGCGCACTACTTCCCCGTCTTCCACGACCTGCATCTTGCGGGTGTGCGGCAAAATGGCCGGGATGTCTGAGGCCAGGAAGTTCTCACCCTCGCCCAGACCGATAATCAGTGGGTTGTCTTTGCGGATGGCGACGATAGTACCGGGCTCATCCTGAGCCATAAACAGCAGCACGTAGGAACCCTTGAGCATGGCACCAATCTGCTTGGCGGTATCGAGCAGTGAACCAGCATAGAGCTTCTCCAGCAAGTGCGCCACCACTTCGGTATCTGTTTCGGAGAGAAAACGATGTCCTTCGGCAATCAGCTGTTGCTTCAGTCCCAGATAGTTATCGATGATGCCGTTGTGAATGACGGCGAAGCGGCCGGTACAATCGGTATGCGGATGCGAGTTAACGTCAGACGGCTTGCCGTGGGTAGCCCAGCGGGTGTGCCCCATTCCGCATGTGCCTGGGCTGTGCTGCCCCCGCAGCGCCTCCTGCAATTTGCTCAAACGGCCTTGGCGCTTGGTTATCTCCAAGCCTTGCCCGGTCTCAATTGCAACGCCGGCAGAATCATACCCGCGGTATTCCAGTCTGCTCAAACCATCTATGATGATAGGGGTGGCTTGTTTCTCCCCTGCGTAGCCAATAATCCCACACATGGTGATACCTCCTTTAATAACTGTTGCCACTCCGGCCTATTGTCCTGCAGTTACCTGCAGCTTTGTCAGCCTTTTGTCGACCGTGGTCAGCCGGGGGTCACCCGCCGATGAATCGAGATCCCCCACCTCGTCTACCGACCGTAGCCGGTCCCGGCGCTTTTGCTAAGAACTCTCCTGCCCTCCTTCCTTTCGTTGACCTAAAGCCCGCATCACCTCCTTTACTGCATAATATACAAAAGGCCAGTGGGGGATGCAGAAGCAATCCCCCCTGGCCTTTTATTCCCTAGGTGTCACGGCTCTAGCGGCCGTCCGTGTCGCTCGGTCCGAACCAACAGTGTTGTGGAACCCTAGACACTCATACATGGCGTTTATGCAGTTTTATCATCGGTATGATTTTACCACATTTTTGCTGCTAGTGCTATTATGTTCAAGTTTTCACAATTAACTTACTTGGATGAACAAATCACACAGGTATTTACATCTGCACAAGCCTTGTGCAATAATTGCTTAAAGTTTGTTATAAAATTAACAAAGGGGGAACGCACCATGACCGAGATATATGTCTGCATTGGCAGTGGATGCCATCTCAAAGGCTCATACCAAATTATTGAGAGGCTAAAGCAACTCATCGCAGCTAATCAGGCGAAGGTCGAAGTCAAGTTGGCGGCTTCATTCTGTCAATCCTGCTGCACCGAAGGTGTAGTCGTTAAGATTGGCGACGAG
>JAWLDB010000287.1:0-2961 GCA_041686915.1 Bacillota bacterium | reverse complement strand
GATCCCCCGGAAGACCCCATCATGAACCATAGAGCCGCCTCTGCAGTGGGCACATGCAAAACAGCAGACAGCATAAGAACCATTACTAGGCCAAAGAGGATGCGCTTGAACAACTTATTCCCTCCTGGTTCCATCGAGAAAACCCTTAAGGTGCCTATCATCAACGAGGCTGCATGGGAAATTCGACAGATGTATTATACTGACTTATTTATCCAATGACTCTAAGATGTCCTCTAGTGAGTATCATTCTTTTCTTCAGCAGGGTGACGAGAGTGGAGAAAGTAGCAACACTCTATCAATCTGCCTTAACGCCCTCCTCTAGATAGTGATGGATCAGATGAGCCATTGCCCTCGTCCCTATAGTCAGGCAGTCTTCATCGACGTCAAACCCAGGCGTATGGATAGCGCCGGAAATGCCCTTAGAACGGTTGGCCACGCCCAACCAAAAGATTGCACCTGGAGCATGTTCGAGATAGAAGGCAAAGTCTTCTGACCCAAGGGGCGAAATGGGGTGCTCCAGCAGGTTGACATTTCGCTCTCCCAAGACTTCGGATAGAACAGCGGCAGACTCCCTTGCCACTCGCTCAGTGTTCACGACCGGCGGTAGCATGGGGGATAGCTGCAGTTCGGCCCGATTGTCTTTCGTGGCGGTGGCAACCGCAGTCAAAGCCCGCTCAAAACTCTGCTCATCTAGCGCCTTGATAATGAAGCGCATCTCCCAAACACCGTTGGTAACTGATCCATAACCTGTCGGCATCAGCAGGAACCCACGCTCCGTGCCAAGGGTGAGATCCTGCTCGGTAATCTGCACGCCATCGGGTAGCACATCGCATAGCCTGAGCAGTTTCTCAGCAAGGGCGGGCCCGAACTGCGCTAGTTCGTCCCTAGCTGCTTCCAAGCTTACGCTCAGCAGCTTCAGGCCCCAGAAAGCCGTGCCCAGGTTACAGTCAATAGTGCCGACCGGAGCCGGGGAAGTGTGCAACGCGAAGATGAGGTCCGGTTGGGGTGCGTGCAGTGCGCCAGATTCTAGCATCAAGCGGGCGCCCGTGGCTGTCTCTTCAGCTGGCTGAAAGATCAGCTTCACTGTCCCAGGCAGTTCACTCTTGAGCGATGCCAGCACTGCCGCAACCCCAAGTGCAACGGTAGTGTGGACGTCGTGCCCGCAACCGTGCTTGACCCCTTCCACCCGGGAACGGTAGGGCCTATCGATGGAGTCAGGCATAGGCAGCGCATCCATGTCTGCCCGGTAGGCGATGGTTGGCCCGGGCTTTGCGCCTGTCAGCACCCCGATGACACCTGTCTTGTCAGGCGTCATGGCCACCGCTAGACCAAGCCTGGTCAGTTCGCGTGCCACCAGCGCAGCTGTACGGACTTCCTTGCCGGATAGCTCCGGATGCATGTAGATGTCTCTACGTGTCTCTACCAACCACTCCTGCAGTGCACTAGTCCGCTGATTGATCCTCTCCCTCACTTCTGTCTTCATCAGCAAAGCTCTCCCCTTTCCCCTTTGTTCTCACATGCTCAGTCCTGTTTCAGTCTGGATGTTATTCTACCAAGCAAGTAACTCATCACCTTCAGCTGGTTCTCCAGGTCGCCAATGCCAAGCTCCAGACAGCTGACCTGCCCCTGTCCCAGGAAGTTGGCCTGCTCTGGCAGTTTCCGCAGATGCTCCAAAGACTGCTCCAGCTCGGAAGCTCGTTGGCTGATCATGCCTTCCAAGGATGGCAGCTCTGCATCGGTCGCATAGAAGATTTTCAGCCAGAGTTCGTCCTTGGCGACAGGCTTGGCCGTAGGGCCCAGTAGCCAGCGGCGGAACCTAGTCTTACCTTGCTCGGTAATCTGGTAGCTGCGGCTATCCCCGCTATCCGAATGAATGGCAATATGCCCTTGCTCCAGCAGACGGGCCAGGGCTGGATAGAGCCCGCCGTAGCTGGTGGTCCAGAATGCACCAACGGAGTTATCCACTTCCCGTTTGATCTGGTAGCCGGTCAGTGGCGCGTAACGCAGGAAGCCTAAGATGACTGGGTCGAGCGACATAGCATTATCCCCCTATATATATCGAGTATGAATACAGTCTATAGGGAAACGTTTGAAGTGTCGAGGGTAGAGGAATGATTTGATAAACTCTCTTAACCTCGCAAATCTGTGCAACTATTACCATAAATAATCGTATAAAATGGTAGAAAATCCTAGGCTTATTCTCCGGTTGGCCGGCTCCGCCCGCGTTGATTGCCGGGCTGCTGATGGTTGGAGCAGATTTGGCGGTTCCCCAGCAGATCTTCGTGCAGTACGCGCGGCATAGCTAGACAGGTGCGCGTTCATGTCTTTGATATATCAAGGCCAAATCAAGCGGAAGCGATTGGAGTGTGTCATGCATGAAGTTAAATCGGGTCTATCTGGGAGTTGCGGTACTCTGCTTCTTTGTTACTTCATTTGCGGGTGATGCTTATCGGGCATGGGCCTGGGGGAATGGTGTGAATGACCTCGGTCTGGCAGATGCATGGACAAATATCTGGGGCATGCCTACCGCTCTATTCTTGTGGTCAGGAATCGGTTGGGTCAGAAGCCGGAGTTCGCGCCGAAGGGCGGTACTTGGCGCGCTGCTTGGTTTCATCATTTATGAGTTGCTGCAACTGTTATTACAGCGAGGAACATGCGATTTTCGGGACATGGTGGGTTCTGCGGTGGGGGCGCTAATAGCCTTGGTGATGTTTTCAGCGCTTGACCGGGTTGGCAGCAGAACAGTGAATAGCAGCCATTCCAGTACTGTTTAAAGAGTCGTCGTGGCCGTAAGGTTAATGGTTGAGTAGTGAGATACAATGGAGATGAGTTTTTGGGAGAGGGTGAACCCCTCTCCCCTTTTTGTGTCTTCTACAGACTATCACCAAAGTCCGCCCGGAACTTGTCCATCAACTTGGTCTGCCAATCTGAAGCAGGCTGCAGACGTCCGAAGAAGAAACG
>JAWLDB010000286.1:0-2996 GCA_041686915.1 Bacillota bacterium | reverse complement strand
GGCAGGTTCCAGACCCAACGCAGTGCCCATTCAGCCGGTGTGCGCTTGACGTCTGCCTGGCCCCAGATAGCCTGCACGTCTTCCGGAACGTTATTAGTCAGACGACCGCCCCGCAGGGGCTCCATGATGACCACTGCCATGCCCTTGGCAGCGGCATAATGCAGTCCTTCCATACCAGCCTGATACTCTTCATCCATGTAGTTGAGCTGAATCTGGCAGAAGTCCCAATCGTAAGCGTCCACAATTTCTTTGAATAGGGGTAATTCAGCATGGAAGGAGAAGCCGATATACTTGATACGGCCGTCCGCCTGCGCCCGTTTAACGAAGTCGAACACGTTGAGTTCATTAACGCTCTTCCAGCTGTCGGGGTTAAAAGCGTGCAACAGGTACATATCGATACAGTCTGTGTCGAGCTTCTGCAACTGCTCGTTCAGCAGCTTGTCGAAGTCCTCATGAGTCTTGGCCAGCCAGATTGGGCTCTTGGTAGCCAGCTTAACCTTTTCCCGGTAGCCATCCTTCAGGGCCTTACCCACCAGGGGTTCACTCATGCCACCATGATAGGGCCAGGCTGTATCAATGTAGTCCACGCCATTGTCAATGGCATAGCGGATCATCTTGATTGCCTCCGGCTCATCGATCTGCTTGGTATCCCCATTCAATATTGGCATGCGCATGCAGCCAAAACCGAGGGCTGACACCTCAAAATCATGCTTGCCGAATTTCCTGTACTGCATAGTCATCCTCCTCTGATAGCATTTTTGTCGATACCCTAAAGCATTCTACATAGTTTACCAAGTGTCCTTTATCGTTATAGAGCATATTTGCTGCATCTATAACGAGTTTGCCCTGAGATGCAAGTGATAGGCTACAGCTATCTGGCATAAAAAGGGTGTTCATCAACGTGTTCAGACACACAAAAACCCGGGCATTGCCCGGGTGATCTGCTAGCTTGACAAACCTGGAGATAAACGGATATGATAATATGAAGAGGCTGTAGGATAAAACTGGGCATACTACCCCTTTTACACTTAAGATTATATCAAATGCAAGGGATGCATGTCAAGGGCTGCCGAGAAACTTTCCAGGAGGGATGGTAGTGAGCAAGTTACGTTGGCTGGAAATGCCTTTTAAGTACTCGACCAGCGACGATTTTGAAAAGCAATTGACTGCCTGGTTGAGTGATGTATTCTACGAGCGACTGCCGGAACAGGGTTTCGAGTTGCGCGACGAACAGATTTACACTGCCTTCCGCATTGCCAAAGCCTTGTGTCACCGCCACCCGTTGTTTGCCGAGGCTGGGTCAGGCACGGGTAAGACTTTCGCGTACCTGCTAAGTGCCTTGTGTTACGCGCGCATGCGCGGCAAACCTGTCATCCTCTCCAGCGCATCGACAGCTCTGCAGCAACAACTGACCAAGCCGGATGGCGACATCGCAACTTTATCTAGACTGCTTAAACTGAATATCGATGCCCGTTTGGCCAAGGACCCGCGCAACCATATTTGCCCCATCCGGGTAGAAAACTTGCGTTATGGACCACGCCATAAAGGTAAGGCGCAACTGCTCAAATGGGCTAAGCAAAGCAAGCTTGGTGACCGGGCCGAGGTGCCGGAAGTCGGTGACGAGCTATGGAGCCTAGTATCATGGAATGGAGCATTATACTGTGACCGCTGCAGCCGCCGAGGGTATTGCCAGCTCAGTGCCATGCGCCGCCACTTCTGGGAAGCTGGTGACTTTGTAGTCTGCAGCCATGATATCTTCTTTCAGGACCTCTGGAGCAGGCAGGACAGGGAGCACGTAGAGAAATTGCAGCATTTCAAGGCAGCTAGGCAGCATGAGCCACGGCCTTACTTGCCTGAGTATTCAGGGGTCGTGTTTGACGAGGGACATTTAATTGAGCAACCTGCTATCAGCAACCTGGGGCAAAGCCTTAGAGAAAAGGCTGTACTGGATATCGCCAAAGGGATACGCGCCTACAGCAAGATGTGTCGCCTTGAGCTGCTGCTAAGCGTCGAGCTGGTAGAAGCCCACGCAAAAAGGTTCTTCTCACGAGTGCGTTCTCAGGTGGTTCCCCACCCGGAAGCCGAACGCTGGCACATCAACTGGCAGGAAGAGACGGGTGAGGCAGCGATGCAGCTCTGTCAATCAATTGAGCAGCTGCAGGATCACATTGCCATCGAGTCACAGCTGCACATGGGCACCTCACTGGGTGAGGACCTGAACGTTTACATAGAACGATTGGACCGCGTGACCTCGGGCCTGCGCATGCTCTTTAAAAGCTGGACTGAGATTGTTACCTGGTGGGATGATGAGACAGATACCCTCTGGATTTTGCCGGATAAGTTCGCTAATATGCTGCGTGACCGACTGCTTTCCCGGCGAGTATCCGTCGTGTTCACCTCGGCTACCCTCAGCACCCAAGGTTCTTTCTCAACCATGGAGCGGATGACAGGGTTGAATGAAGCCTGGTGCTCCCGCGTAGGAACATCCTTTGACCTGGTCAGCCAGGTGAAGGCCTATCTGCCGGAAGACCTGCCAGGAAGTGATGCGGATACATGGTTTGAGACTGCGGCTAAGCGGTGCATGGAACTGATTGAGGCAAATCAAGGGAGAGCCATCGTCCTGCTAAACTCACAGCGTGAACTCGCTCGCTTGAAGGAGTATGTCAACGAGCATCCCCTTCCCTATCCCCTACTCTGGGAGGGAAGCGCTGACCGCGGACACCTGGTGGATAGATTCAGGAAGGATTTGTCATCGGTATTGCTTGGCACCAGCTTCTGGGAAGGTATTGATGTACCCGGGGATGCCCTGACACTGGTAATCATCTTTCGCCTGCCCTATCCGTGGAATGACCCGGTAATGGCAGCCAAGCGGCAGATGGTGGAGCGAGATGGCTTGGATGCTCGCGAAGCCGTGGACCGCCCTGCCATGCTGATCAAACTACGGCAGGGTTTTGGACGGCTAATCCGCCGCCAATCCGACAGAGGTTTGCTGGCAG
>JAWLDB010000285.1:0-3025 GCA_041686915.1 Bacillota bacterium | reverse complement strand
GCCCTGCCGCTTTTCGACGAAGGGATAGTGGCTGTCCTCAAGGCTATGCCGCAAAGCATTTTTGCCTTCTTGGGTTTTGAGGTCTTCCTGTTTGCAGCACCGCTGGCCAGGAAGGGCAAGTCATTGATCGCGGGCAGTCTCGCTGTCGGTCTGACAACGCTGTCCTATTCCATGGTGACGCTATTAACGATCATGGGTCTAAGCTTGGAGCGCTCCAAAATGACTGTCTACCCCCTCGCTGCATATCTAGGGCGTGTGCAGTTGCCCGTGATAGAGCGTCTTGACACAATCTTTATGGTTATATGGTTGTTCCAGGTCATCATGTCCGTTTCCATCCCAATCTACCTGGCGGCTAGCAGTCTGTACGGGGCTATACCGCGCCTGGGTAGGCATGTAGCAACGGATATCTGCGCCGCGGCAATTCTTGTGCTTGCGGCTTGGCCCGTTACGCGTCCAGTACTGTTCAAACTGACTGAGCCCTTTAACTATCTGGCGCTGTTTTTCGCTGGCGCTTTTCCGCTGATTATCTGGCTGATTGCGGTGCTACGCAGGAAAGGTGGTAAGCAAAATGCATCTGACAAGGCTGCGTAATGCTGCGGTGCTAATAGCCCTGGTATGCTACTTATGCTCTGGCTGCTGGGACCAGAGGCCATTGGAAGACTTGGGCCTGATCTATGGACTGGGGCTTGACCGGTCTGAGTTCAATGAGAACTTGTTTGTAGTGACAACTGTTTACCCGCTGTTTGCCGATACCAGGCGCGCGCCAAATGAGGTTGATACGGTAACCGCGCCTAGCTTCGGACTGGCTGTTGAGCAGTGGCGCAATCGTCATGCCCAGCAGTTCGCCCCCCGCAAGTTGAGGGTAATTCTGCTGGGGGAAGACTTGGCTCGCAAGGGCGCTGAGGACCCGTTGCTCAGCGTAATGCAATATACACAACTAAACGAGCACGCCAGACTGGCAGTGGCCCGCCCACGGGCGGAAGACCTGCTCCGGGTAAAACCGCTGGCCAATGAGCGGGTGGCAACGTTCACAGAGCAATTATTGTTAGCGAACGAACAGGTCGCTGCTGCTGCTCAAGTCACCCTGAGTGAGGCCATCAGCCGCTTTTCTGCTGCTGATAGTGACCCGCTGGTCCCTATTCTGGCCGAGGATAAAATGGGTGAAAGGCTGGTGGTGATAGGTTCAGGGCTGTTCAGTGGCCTGAAGATGGTAGGCGAGTTGGATGAGCGAGAGACCCAGTTGGTTTTGGCAATGCGAGGAGACGTTGGAGACGTGGTCTATTCCCCGGCAACCGGTGTGACTGACGTCCTGCTCAGTTCGTACCCTCAAGTACGCATGCAAAATCCCAAGGCAAAATACCGGGTTAAGCTGGATGGCGAGCGACTAAGAGTAAAAGTGGAACTTCATACCGGTTTCTCCCTGCAGCAGTACTCAAGCGCTGAAGACATGTCAGACACCGAGGATACCAATTCAGTGGCCCAGTCTGTTGCATCAAACCTGACATTGGCCATAGAAGACCTGATAGCGAAGATGCAGGCAACTACGGCCGACCCTTTGGGCCTGGGGCAACATCTGCGGGTGAAACAGGGACAGGACTTTGACATCAAGTTGTTCAGGGAACAGTGGCGCAATGCGGAGGTGGAAGTGGGAGTCAAGACAGCCTTCATTCGCTGCAATACCATGAATACAACCATCATGCCACAGAAGAAATAGAAACGTAACGAGCCGCAGGAGCACATCATGGATCCTGCGGCTCGTGACTTAAATGCAGCGGTCAATCAAGGCTGCCAGGGACTGAATGGAGGGTCGCGTGAGCTCTGGCACAGAGCCGAGTTGGTCACTCGCTTCAAGATAGGTCGTCAGAAACACAAAGGGGTCGGTTGTAGTCGCAATCAGCCTTTCCTTGCCAAACGCCCGCAGAATTACTCTGGCTATATAGAACCCTACCGGATGCCCGGCTTGCGGTAGCGTTTGACGCAGTTGTCTTACTATTTCTGCCACACGCTCAGGATTTCTACGTAGCTCTTGCAGCCCTTGCTCCAATTGCCTGAGATAATCAGGTACCTGCTCTACTGCCTGCAGGTAGCCTCGCACCCTAGGTGATCCAGCGTCAATCAGCGGCAGACGATTTACCGTGTCGGCAATGCCCTCAAGATGTATCTGGCTGATCACCCACCAGAGATCCTGTAACTCCTCAGGCATCTGACAGGCCCTATACTTCATCTGGGGCAACAAGTAATAATGGTGGAACTCATGCGCGAGGAACAAAGTCATCCCTTCAGCCAGCTCTTTGGTTGCCAGTAGGTCCAGGGTGACAGGATTGTAACCCCTTCCGTCCAGGTCGAAGATGACAAATGATACGGGCGGATAGTAGCTGTAATCACCTGCCGGTAACCACTCCACCGCTAGGCGGCGCGCTTCTTCCGCGACAACGTTGTTCTCCTTTAACTCTGCGACGTACTGCCCCAGTTCGCTGCGCAGCTCGCTCACCCGTAGATAGTGGCGCAGGAAACGGTCTTTGCCCGCTTCTTGCCTTGCCATGCGCTCCTGATCCTGATCTGGATGAAAGGCTAGGCGCCACTCTGCTTGGAAGAATTCGGTCGTGAATTCGGACGCGGTAAGAGCAGCGTAGCCCGGGCAGGCAAATAACTTATCCCAGAGGGCCGAATCAGGTTCTCCTCCCTGCTTTAGCAGGTCTACGACTTGCCAGAACAGGTCAAGGGCTGAGAAGTCGAAGTTAGCAATATGGCTTGGCATGCGAAGGCCTCCTCTGGTGTATTTGCAGGACACGTCGTGCCGTGTTCCTGCGTTTTTGTGAGCGAGTTTCCTCCGTGTGATGCTATGGAGGTACACCCAAAGGTATTCTGTTGTTTGGGGAAGTTTCCCTGCCAGGCATGCAAAAAGGGCAGAACCTGTCTGCCCTTACTCTTTGTGCGCCCGGCATGGGCGTCATCTACCAGGTGAGAGTCCTGAGCGGCGAAGGTAGCAGTAGCCGTAGCCTAAGGCAAGGGTGTCCACGGCGAC
>JAWLDB010000284.1:0-3042 GCA_041686915.1 Bacillota bacterium | reverse complement strand
CACGCTCTGGCGGCGTCCAGAATAGCTTGGTCGTTAGCATCGGCCGCTTGCTGCATCAGTTGTTCATTGATCTGCAGCTGCGTCCAAGAGTCAGCCACGCCATCAGCGTCTTCTTCTGCCCAGGATGATTGCACCACCCGTACTGCATCCTCCGTTTGCTTGTCGTACAGACCACTGGGCTCACTATGGAAAAGGCCGAGTTGTGTCAGCGCCTGTTGCAGCGTAGTCACCTCGTCTCCCGAGATCCCCGGGTATAGCGTACGCATGGTATCAAGCAAGGGTAGGCCCTCGGTGCTGGGCTGTATCGCCAGGTCGGGTTCGAGGCCTATCTGGTTGATCATGGCTCCTTTAGGAGTAGTAAACATAGCAGATGTTATCTTCATGGCGCCGTAGCCTTCAAGTTCGTAAATGTCCTGCATTACACCCTTGCCATAAGTCGTGTCTCCTATTAATAGTCCATCTGTCTGGTCCCGGATAGCGCCAGCCAGAACTTCTGCTGCGCTGGCCGTGAATTGGTTTACCAGTGCTACCATAGGCATAGTGGCTGTCGTCCCAGTCGTCTCGATTATATCCTTCGTGCCATCGCGTTTATGCACCTGTAGTATTGGTCCTGCTGGCAAGAGCTCCTGCGCAGTTCCAATCACCGATTCCATTATGCCACCCGGGTTGTCTCGCAGGTCAATTACCAGGCCCTTGGCTCCGCCACTGCGCAGTTTGTCCAAAGCAGTCGCTACCTCTTGCGGAGTATTTTCTCCAAACGACGCTATGCGCAGGTAGCCCAAGCCACCTCCTAGCAAACGCTGCTCAACGGTGGGCATGCTAATCAATTCGCGCATGATCCGATAGTGTAGTTCCTGTTCTCCACGCCTTACAGAGATCACTATCCAGGTGTTCTGCTCACCGGCTATCAGGTTCATTAGCATTTCCCCATCGAGCTCCTGAACCGCTTGGCCATCAATAGCGGTAATGAGATCCCCTGCTAATAGGTCGGCGCGTTCAGCCGGGCTATTAGTGAGCACTTCTTTGATTACCCACTCAGAAGCCTCTCGCACTACTCTGACGCCTAACCCCGCCTCCTCAGACCTAACGGCCTCCATGAACATTCGGTACTCTTCCTCGGTCAGATACTCTGACCAAGGGTCATTCAAGGCCTGCAGCATGCCGGAAATAGCGCCCTCCACCAAAGCCTGTCTGTCTGTTCCCTGCCAGTATATGCTCTCGATAAGATCGAGCACCTCTGAGATAATTACTTCAGGGTGTTCCGGCTCAACCGCTTGGGCAACCGGCACGAATACCAACATTGTCGTGAGGGCTACGGCAAGCAGCCAGGTTATCTTTCTATACTTTTTATACACTAAGCCAAACCGCCTTTCGGTTCTTTCATTGTCTACTTTTTGTTTCGACACGCAGCCCGTTTCTTCCTTTGTGGCAGGTTTTGTGGGGGTTTCGATGACCCAAATAAACCTGCACAAAACTGCTAACTCACGGACAAGGCAGGGATAGCGCCAGCAAACGTAGAATAAACATTAGGTAACGCTCTAGGCTTGTTCATTTGCCATGTCATCAATTAACCAAAGAAGCTTCAGAGAATACCTTGCTTACGAATATATGGGCTCTCCCTGGGCCGGGAGAGCAAAGGAAACTAGGGAGAGGGGTGTTGGGGGTTGGATTTGGATACAGTCCGCCAGCGTGCAGAGGCCTTCTGCCAAAGCTTTTATAGGGCCATGTATCAGCGCCATAATGGCGTTGCCGAAACGCTACCCTTGTCGCAACTATATGAGGAGTCGGGTATCTTTAGCCCCGACATTATTGCCACCCTGAAAGAGTCAATCCTTTCGCTGCAAGAGCCTGACCCCATCCTTATACTCAGGCTTTACCGCTTTGTGGTGGAAGGATGGTTGCGCAAAGAACTATTGTCTCTAGACTCGAGTCTGGCAGAGCACTATGACAAGCTTGGCTTACCCAGCTTCTGGTCAGAGCACGATGCACTGCACGATTGCCCGTTCTGTCCGTTAGAGCCAAACACGGACGCGGTGGCAGAAATCAACCAACTATATGAAGCGCGCTGGCAACTTGTTAAGGACAAACTGGCGCTAGCCGGCTACAAAGGTACCCTTGAGTTCTGGGAATACGTCAGCGGCGAGGATTCAGCTAAAATCGTGTCCGAGGCCGAAAGGTTCCTAAGCGAAACTGACAAGGAGTATAACGACGCTCTACTTAGCTTGCAGTGCGCAGGTAAGCCGGTGAACAGTCGCTTTGACTTGGAGGCCTGCCTGGGCGGAGCAGCATTCGCCGATGGGTTTCCGAAAGCGGAACTGATTCCTACTATTGAAGATACGCTATACCGTCTTGGTATAGATGTTACCCGCCAGCCTAACCTGGTGCTGGAAGTCAATCGCAGTATTGACTCATCCACCGCCACCATGGCATTCCCGGTGCGCGTGCCAGAGGAGATCTACGCAGTTGCCGCCTTCCACGGGGGTCTCGATGCATACGAACAGCTCCTGCGGGTTGTTGGTATGGCTTTACCCAAGGTCTTCATTTCTCCCAAGCTCCCATGGGCTTGGCGCAGGTTGCCGGAACAGGCAGTTGGAGAAGCCTTTGCTGAAGTCTTTGCCGGCCTGCTTGGGAACGGCTCCTGGCTGATCGACCTGCTCAACCTGGATGACCAGTTGGCAGACTTCCTGCGTCTGATGCGTTTCCGCAGGCTATACCGTCAACGCCGCGCTGCTGCGCGCGTCGTCTATACTATAGACCGTTCGTTGGGCGAAGACGAATACGCTTCTACTTTTGAACGAGCACTGGGCGTTAGCCATGACGCTGCAGCCCATATCCTCGACATGGGCTGGCTACGTGGTGCCTTTGATGCTTGGCGCGGTATGCAAGCCGGTATCAAGTTCGAGCAGCAACTCGTCGAGCGCTACGGCCCCACCTGGTTCAAGGACGCAGCCTGCGGCCAGCAGCTCAAAGAAATGTGGAACGCCGGGCTCTACAACCTCAATCAGGTAACACTAGCTTAACTTGACTTAACCTTGATATCCC
>JAWLDB010000283.1:0-3127 GCA_041686915.1 Bacillota bacterium | reverse complement strand
GTTAGTGCAAACAGACTTCCTGCCAAAGGAGGCTGCCATATTTAAACTTAATGGAGCAAACTGGGGGTATTCTAAGGGTAGCAGACCATTTTACCGAAGCCTAAACTGCATTATCTTGAAAGAAGCTTTGACGTGCAGCCTGTATTTGGCTATAATGTCTTGTTGGCTGCTGAGCCTGGTGAAACTCCAACTCACGCGGCAGCAGCGAAAGGAGATCCTGATCAATGATACGCAATATCGCTATAATAGCTCACGTAGACCACGGCAAGACCACTCTGGTTGACGCCCTGCTCAAGCAGAGCAGTATCTTCCATGCCAAGGAACAGGTCCAGGAACGGGTAATGGATTCGATGGACCTGGAGCGTGAACGCGGCATCACCATCATGGCCAAGTTCACCGGCGTATTTTACAAAGGCAACAAGATTAACATAGTTGATACCCCTGGCCATGCCGACTTCGGGGGTGAAGTTGAGCGCACCCTCAGCACTGCTGATGGCGTACTGCTGTTGGTTGATGCTGCCGAGGGTCCACTCGCCCAGACCAAGTATGTGTTGCGCAAGGCGCTCGGACTGGGACTCAAGCCGATTGTGGTAATCAACAAGATTGACCGGCAGGATGCACGTCCTCTGGTAGTACTTGACAAGTGTTTGGACTTGTTCATTGAGCTTGGTGCCGATGAGGACCAGCTGGAGTTCCCTTATCTGTTTGCATCTTCACGTTCCGGCTTTGCCAAGTACAAGCTGGATGACGAGAGCGTGGACTTGGAGCCGCTGTTTGAGACCATTTTGCGCGAGGTACCACCGCCTCAGGGTGACCCGGAGGCACCACTGCAGATGTTGGTCAGCAGCCTGGACTGGGACGACTACGTTGGCCGTATAGCAATCGGACGGATTAAGCGTGGCAGCATGCGCGTCGGGCAAAGTGTTGCCGTGATGGGAACAGACGGCACCACCTCCCAGGGCAAGATTGTTAAGCTCTATCAGTATGTAGGACTGGCGCGCACAGAAACCCCGGAAGGACATGCCGGTGATATCGTTGCAGTCACAGGACTACCGGAAGTGAGCATCGGTTGTACGCTAGCTGCTCCTGACTGCCAGGAGGCGCTTCCCTTCATCGCTTTAGATGAACCGACTGTAACCATGGACTTCATGGTTAACGATAGCCCGCTAGCTGGGCAAGAAGGTAAGTTTGTTACTACGCGCCACTTGCGTGACCGGCTGTTCCGCGAGGCCCATATCAACATCTCCATGCGCGTTGAAGAGGGAGCGACGTCCGATGTATACCATGTTTCCGGACGCGGTGAACTGCATCTGGCTATCCTGATTGAAACGATGCGCCGCGAAGGTTACGAGTTCGCGGTTTCACGCCCGAAGGCGATCTTCAAGACTGACGAAAACGGGCAGGTTCTAGAACCGATGGAGCTCTTGACCGTGGATGTTCCAGAGGATTATATGGGCGTAGTTATGGAAATGCTTGGTGCACGTCAAGCACGTATGCTGAATATGGAGCATACCAACACGGGGTCCGTGCGCATTGAGTACGACATTCCAGCGCGTTCATTGCTTGGTTTCCGCTCGAGCTTCCTGACCGAGACCCGTGGCTACGGTGTGATGAACCACATCTTCAACGGCTACGACCCGTACCGCGGCGAGATACCGAAGCGCGGCGGCGGTGTGTTGATTGCCTATGAACCAGGGGAAGCCACTGTCTACGGGCTGTACAACGCCGAAGAACGCGGGAACCTGTTCATCAAGCCAGGCACCAAGGTCTATGAAGGCATGATTGTCGGTGAGACCGGCCGCCCGCAGGATATAGATGTCAACGTCACCAAGAAGAAGCAGATCACTAACATGCGCTCTTCCGGTGCCGATGAAGCCATGCGCCTCACCACTCCTACCGATATGAGCCTGGACAAGGCTTTGGAGTATATCGAGGACGATGAGTTGGTGGAAGTCACTCCTCAGAGCATCCGCGTGCGCAAGCGTATCTTGGACCGCCAGGAACGGCTTCGCCGCCTGAAGAAGGCCGAATACCTGCAGTAATGAGGCCCTAAAGGAACACTGGGACGGTTCGCTGTCCCACTTCCCATAGACGGAAGCCTCCTTCGCATCGGCGAAGGAGGCTTTGTTTAACTCTACAGGAACAGACCAGCAATGAGTGCGGCAATCACCATTACGGGAACAACTACCAGCGCTAGACGCCGCTGTCTTTCTATCGTTTCCGCCCACACCTGTTGATCAAGGTAATACTTGCCCTCACTCACCTCAACGAAGATGGCCTGCTGAGCCATCTGCTGAAACCAACGACTCGGACGTTGTCCTACGTCAGCCAAAGTCCTGGCAGTTCCCGGACTGAGGGCTCCATGCTGATAAAATGCTGCTACATAACGTCTCTTCCTGGCTGCAATAGCTGCTGCTGCACTCAAGCCACTCGCCTCCCGTATGTGCTATGTAAACAACTACGTAAGTGCTGCAACAAGGTTACACTAGTTATTACCAAGTAACTTCTGCGCACGCAACACGTCTAATCTAGTAAGGGTTTCATACTGAAAAGAAACAAAAGAGAGGCGGGAAAGCTAATGCGTAGACTACTGCCGAATAAGCGGAGCAATAAGTGGCTATACGTGCCCCCACTGTTAAGCCTGGGCATTACTGCACTGTTCGCAGTTATGGCGAGGCTCATACTGAACTACGACAGCTTTAACTATCCCGGATTGCTAATCTTCAATCTCTTGGTAGGTTCAATCATCGCATTGGCGGGCTGGTTGGGCGCAAAGCTGATGTTCTGGTGTACCACCGGGGGGCTGGTGATTGGACTGATCCTTATGTTCAGCATTTGGACCGAGAATACCGGGTGGGAGAACCTGGTTGGCGGCCTAGCGATGGCATCATTACTGGGTGTCGGGTTTCTGCTGGGTCTGGTAGCTGAACTCGGGGCATGGTTCTACCGTAGACGCAAACAAGGCCAATAATGCTGAAGCGGCTAGCGCAAACGCTGGCCGCCTTTTATATCCATTTCAATGCATGATGAGAACTCTTTTGTCCTGGTCAAACTTCTCAGCGGCATATCTCAGCGCAAGTCGTGGCATGGTTGCTTTATGCCTGAACAGATACTCCAGCACCTGCTC
>JAWLDB010000282.1:0-3140 GCA_041686915.1 Bacillota bacterium | reverse complement strand
GTTCGATCAATTTGCCGGCATCATCCCTGCTCATAGTGGGCAGAGTCCCAGTGATCACAAAGGCCTTGCCGCCCAACAGGTCCTCTGCCGTCTCAACTCCAATGTAGCTCATGTTAACACCGGCGGTTGACAGTTTTTCGATTAGCTGTTGGTTAGCCTCAGCACCGAAATAGCTGATGATACTCTCTGCCACTTTGCCACCAACATCGGGTACACTCAACAGACTGGACTCATTTGCCTGCATCAGAGCCGGTAGGGACCGGTAGTGCTTAGCCAAAGATTCTGCCCCCTTGGCACCTACAAAGCGGATACCAAGGCCAAAAATCAGCCGTTCAACCGAGTTCTGTTTGCTGACAGCAATGGCCTGCACCAGGTTTTCTGCCGTCTTTGCCCCTACTCGCTCAAGCTGTTGCAACTGATCTTGGCTCAGGTAATAGAGGTCAGCTACGTTATGCACTAAACCAGCAGAGAGCAGCGCAGTTACCATGGCAGGCCCCAGCCCCTCTATATCCATGGCATCTCTGGAGGCGAAATGGATGAGGCTTTCCCTAAGCAGGGCCGGACAAGAAACGTTTGGACATCGCCAAGCCACTTCTCCTGGATACCGTATTGCATCACTGCCACACTCCGGGCATTGGTCAGTCATCTGAAAGGGCTGCTCCTCGCCGGTACGAAGCTCAACTACCGGGCCGACGACTTCCGGGATGACATCGCCCGCCTTCTGCACGATGACGGTATCGCCTACACGGATATCTTTTTCTGCTATTAGGTCAGCGTTGTGTAACGACGCCCGACTAACAACAGAGCCGGCTATGGTAACAGGCTGCAGCAACGCAGTCGGATTAAGTGTGCCTGTTCTGCCGACAGTGATCTCGATAGCAAGCAACTTGGTTCGCACCTGCTCGGCAGGAAACTTGTAGGCCACAGCCCAGCGAGGGCTTTTGGCAGTAGTACCAAGTCTCTCATGAAGACTCAAGTCGTTGACCTTGATTACCAGGCCGTCTATCTCAAACGGTAAATCGTGTCGCAGTGCATGCCAGGACAAGCAATAGTCGATTAGCTGCTCTATATCTGTAAACAGCACCCTTTGCCTGTTCACTGGCAATCCAGCATCCTGCATCAAACGCAGGCTGGCGTCATGCGTCATCGGTCGCTCGGTCTGGACAGTCGCAAGGCCATATAGAAAGATCTGTAGGCCCCGGGAGGCCGCTACCTTGGGGTCCAACTGGCGCAAGGATCCGGCAGCTGCGTTGCGCGGATTAGCGAAGACGGGCAATCCCGCCTCCTCGCGCTCCTGGTTGAGTCGCAGAAAAGCGGCTTTTGGCATATAGGCCTCACCCCTGGCTACCAGGGTGAGCGGCTGCTGCAGCCGCAAGGGAACCGACAGCAGTGTGCGCAAGTTGCTGGTGATGTCTTCACCTACAGTCCCGTCTCCCCGGGTAGCGCCACGTACCAACACACCGTCTGTGTACTCCAGAGAAACTGCCAGACCATCGATTTTTAGTTCAACCACATACTCAACTGGCTGTGAACCGGCTACCTGGAGCACCCGCCGGTGAAAGTCGCGCAGTTCCTCAGCATTATATGCGTTTGACAGGCTGAGCATCGGTACCTGGTGAGTAACACTGGTAAATCCGGAAAGTGCTGTCCCTCCTACCCGTTGAGTGGGAGAGTCGGATACTACCAGCTGCGGATACTTTTGTTCAATCTGCTGCAGCTCTCGCACTAAACGATCATACTCGGCATCGGTTATCTCCGGCTGGTCCAGCACATAGTACAGGTAATTGTGGCGATGCAGCAGCGTGCGCAGTTCTTGCGCCCGCTGCCTGGCAGCATTCTCGTCCAACATCATAGCCGCACCTCCTGCTATTACAGCTTCTCCAAGCTTGTATACTGCATAGATAGGGTTTTAATACCAGCACCATCGAAGGCAACTGTGACCAGCGTATCACTACCGCTGCCACGGCAACTGACCACCGTGCCTGGACCGAACTTCTGATGAACGACTCTTTCGCCATCCGTAAAGCGGTACGTACCGGCCGAACTGCCCTTGCCCCCTGATGACGGAAGTGCCGCTGCAGCGGCCGCGGTCGCATGCGGCCTGGCAGGCGCTACAGCGGTGGCTGCAGCAGTCAGACCGCCCCCGAAACCTCGCTGCTCAGTCAGATGCGATGGCAATTCCTTAAGAAAGCGTGATGGCATGTTATAAGCTTGTTTGCCATAGAGCATACGCTGCCAAGCGTGCGCAAGGAACAGCTGTTCTTTGGCCCTGGTGATCCCTACATAGCATAGCCTGCGCTCTTCTTCCAACTCTGACTCATCCGTCAGCGAGCGGAAATGGGGAAACACGCCTTCTTCCAGACCTAGTAGGAAGACGACCCGGTATTCCAGTCCTTTAGCTGTGTGCAGGGTCATAAGGTTGACCGCATCCCCTTCAGCACGCGTGTCGGCGTCTGAAATGAGTTCTATGTTGGTTAGGAACGTCTCAAGGCTATGCTCTCCATGCTCCTTGGCAAAGTCTTTTGCTACTGAAATAAACTCTTGCAGGTTCTCCAGGCGACTCTCTGCCTCGGTAGTGCGTTCTAGGCGCAGCGCTTCCAGGTACCCAGATTTATCCAAAATTGCTTCCACCAGCTCGGCAGTGCCCAAAAATCCAGCCATCTGTCGCCAGTCGCTGATGTCTTTGGCAAAGAATACTAACTTCGTGGCCGCCGCCTTGCCCAAGCCGGGGCATTTCGCTGCCTGAGCGGCTGCTTGCAGCAAAGACAGCCCCGCTGCATCGGCATATGCCTGCAGCCTATCTATCGATGTCTTACCGATCCCGCGCTTTGGCACATTTACGACACGTTCGAAACTGACGTTATCGTGCGGGTTAAGCAACAACCTAAGGAAAGCGATGATATCCTTGATCTCTTTACGTTTGTAGAATTCAACGCCGCTATACATCACGTAAGGAATATCCCGCCGCATGAAGATCTCTTCAATCACGCGTGACTGGGCATTAGTCCGATATAGTACTGCCATATCGCTCAGGGCATACCGGCGAGAGACCAGGTCGTCTATCTGTGAAGCCACAAATGCAGCCTCTTCATGCTCGTTACCAGCCGAGAAGATGACTACCGGCTCTCCACAGGGATTGG
>JAWLDB010000281.1:0-3169 GCA_041686915.1 Bacillota bacterium | reverse complement strand
CAGATTTTCACTTTCCACTCCCTTTTTTAACATTCCCGTGCTTTATGTAGTCTTCCCAGAACGCTGCCTAGTTTTTTTCACATTTTTGGTTGGCTACAGTGCAGGAAGTCTTGCAGGCGGACTGGCAGGAAGTCTGGCATTCTTTGCATCCAGCATTAACCGTCTTGGGCAGGTTTCCGCTGTAAATTGTCTTAATGTGCTTCATTATGTACAGCCTACCTTTCCTCTATCTTTTTGCGTTAGTTATTATATCATAACCCTGATGACCGGTAAACAGTCGTATCTGGCTATTCGCCGGCGCTGCCGACGCGAGTCTCCGTCAGAAGCTGTCCGACGGGAACGATTTCTACCTTCACCTGGGTCGGGTCGTCCAGACGAGATACCAAGGATAGCAGCTCATCCAGAATGTCTGCGACCAAAGCTCCTGGCGTCGGTAGACAGAATGTGCTCTGGTGAAGCAAGAACTCTGGAGCAAAACGTTTAAGCCATGCCTCTGCCATATGCACAGGTCCACCTGACAACCTACGGCCACGGCAATAATGTGAAACCTGACCAAAGGTGCGTTGCAGCCTGGCCTGAAGTTGCTCATCATCACGATTGTGTGGAATAGACACCAATATAGTGTTCATCTTGCTCCCTCCTCTCTCAGCACACGATGCATATTTTATGTTAAAAGACGGAAGGAAGCAAGAGGAAATATATTGTTGTAATCTTGAGTTTTTAAAAGAAAACCCCTAGCCGGTGCATGCGGGAGAACTCCTCAAGCAGATGAACACCAGCAATACTATTGCCCTTCTTATCAAGCGCTGGGCCAATCACCCCAATGCCCATTTGACCAGGCACTACCGCCATGATCGCTCCTGAGACGCCGCTCTTAGCGGGAATGCCGACCTTAACAGCAAACTCTCCCGAGGCATCGTACATACCGCACGTAAACATGAAGGTACGGGCGATACGGATGATGTTTGCGGGGATGGCTGGCTGCGCGTCTTCGCCCAGCGCCAAACGTCGAGCCAGGGTTGCCAGACCTACGACGTCCGTTTCGATGGAACACTGGCGGAAATAAAGATCAAGAATTTCATCCACGTCACCTTCGATGGCGTGCACGTCACGCAGGAAGTATCCGATGGCCCGATTGCGGTCGCCTGTAGACTTTTCAGACTTGTAGATTTTCTCGTTAAACCCAATCTGGCCTTCACCAGCCATGGCTTCAATGTAGCGGAACAAGCGGTTAAAGCGTTCCTCCAGACTGTCACCGGAAATAAGTGCTGTGGTAGCGATCGCCCCTGCGTTAATCAGCGGGTTGAGCGGGCGGAGGGACGAGAAAGTCTCAAGCTTAACGATAGAGTTAAAGGCATCGCCGGTAGGCTCCATACCAATGCGGTTGAAGACCTCATCAAAGCCCCTGTCTTCGAGAGCCAGCATCAACGCAAACACCTTGGATACGCTTTGGATGGTGAAGCGGAGCTGGTAATCGCCAGCTTGGAATACGTCTCCATCAGCCGAGACGACGGCCATACCTAGAGCTGCGGGATTGGTGTTGGCTAGTTCTGGAATGTATGTAGCTACTCTGCCTAGCCGTGTTAGATGGCGATTTTGGGCTACTAAGGCCTCGAGTGTAGATTGCATAATATGCTCCTTTCTAGATGCGCGACGGGAGTGCCTGTTTGGCATTCCTACAGGACTATCTTACCCCGGCACTTATCCCTGGTACTCCAGTCGCAGACCGACGCCCAAGTCCTGCAGATTAACTACTGCACCAAGAGCAACCTTGGCAGCCAGACTTGTGCAATGACCCGTATGCAGAGCCTTCGGTGCGTGCTTGACCAGGTAGTCAAGGGTTCCCTTCATCCTTTCGGGACTGGGATCGATCAGGTGAGTGCCACCCACAACGTCCAGAACCCGGTCTTCACCTGTTACCCGACGCGCTTGTTCAATGATGTTGCAGACACCTGAATGGGAACAACCGGTAATGATCACCAGCCCCTCATCCGCCTTGTACGCCAAGGCTGAGTCGTCCACTATGTAATCAGGCACTGTCTTGCCGTCAATCTCCATTGTACCCGGCTTATCCAGCTGTTCAAAGTCAAACTTCCGTTCAATTTCTCCCAACCAAACCAGACGCTCTGTAATCCAGAGGGGTTCGGCAGTAAGCCTTAACGGGAAGCGGCGCCGTACTGAGTCCGCGCTTACCAGCGTTCCGCATTCCAGACCCTTGGTGTTGGTGCGGTAGTTGAAGGCCAGGGGATGAGCTAGCACGGTTGGTCGGGAACGCTCCGGCTGCCGGATATACAGCTTCATCAGCGTCTCCAACCCCCAGGTGTGATCCCAATGACCGTGAGACAAGACCACGTAATCCAGCTGCATGACATCAATACCCAGAACACCGGCATTCTCCGCAAACAACCCTGACCCACCGACATCCAGCAATACTCGCTTGCCGTCAGCCTCAATCAGGCACGAGAATCCCCACTCCCCTCTTCCCACAGCTGCATTGTTATCAGACAGTACAGTAAACTTCATTCGTTACATCCCCCTTCATCCAACCTGATCTCCTGCAAATACCAATCAAAGGTATCTAGGAACTGCTTAAGCGCGTTTCCATCTTTCAGAACAGCCAACGGAAAACTCAGGAGGTTACCGTCTGGTGGCATCTGCAATCCGGCTGCCTCATTCAGTCGCGCCACCAGCATTGCCTGGCGGTCGGAATCAGCAAAGGCTCCTCGCTGCTGGATGAGACTGAGTCGTATATCTACCCGGCCGGAGGTCCAGAGAGAAAAGGTCCAAAAAACGGAGCCTTCGTACTCGAACAACGGGAAGAATGACCCTTCATCGATATCCTTCCCCCACCATGCACGCAGGCGTTTGGAGTCGGTCCAATCAATGATGCGCTTGACCATCCAGGCCATATCCGTGCCCTGGCGGGATGCGATTGCATGCAAGAAGGAAGCTTGATCCCATTGGCGCCCGGTTGGTGTTTGCGCTGCATGCCGGCGGCGCGAGTTGCCATATACCCGGGTGACCAGGCTGCGCACACCTTCGCCATTATACTGTTTCACTTCCATCGCCAGCACTTCCGCCGTTTCAAATTGCCTGCTCATAAAATCGACGGTCTGCCTCAGTTCATAACCAATCTGCTCTGCGACGAACAAGAGCCTCGCCTTGCCAG
>JAWLDB010000280.1:0-3187 GCA_041686915.1 Bacillota bacterium | reverse complement strand
CCGATGAATGCAATTGTTTCCCCTGCATCCACAGTCAGGTTCAGCTCCTTTACCGCCACCAGCTGTTCCGATGCTTGCTTGTAGAGCGAGCGGAAGCTACCAAGCAAACCGGTTGCCTTTTGCTGCCGCACGAACACTTTGCGCAGGTTGGTTGTCTCTATCACTGCCATGGTTATCCCTCCTAAATAAAACAAGACCCAAGCGTAAGCTCCAAAAGATGGAACTTGCCGCTTGGGTCTTTTCTACCCACGGTGTACCCGTTGCCAGGCCGTGCCGCTCGGACCAGTCCGTCAGATGACGCGGAACCCTAGGCACGCTTCCAGGTTATTAGTTGGTAGTATATAGGTGAGACAAGCCTGAAGTCAAGAGATTCTCCCGGAAGTTTTCCTGACTTTAAAACTCACAGTTACCTGTAGTGCGTGGGAATGGGATGGAGTCGCGGATGTTGTTCACACCAGTGACATACATGATAAAGCGCTCGAAGCCAATGCCAAAACCCGAATGCTTTACCCCGCCAAACTTGCGCAGTTCCAGGTACCACCAATAGTCATCTTGGTTTAAGCCAAGCTCGTTCATGCGCTCTAAGAGCACGTCGTAGCGTTCCTCACGTTGGCTGGCGCCAACCAGTTCGCCAACTCCCGGTACCAACAGGTCGGTGGCTGCAACCGTCTTCTGGTCGTCGTTCAGGCGCATGTAGAAGGACTTGATTTCCTTGGGGTAGTTGTAAACGAACAGCGGGCGTTTGAACACCTGCTCGGTAAGGTAACGTTCGTGCTCCGTCTGCAGATCCATACCCCATTCCACCGGGAACTCAAATTCCTTGCCAGATTTCTTCAGTAGCTCCACCGCCTCGGTGTAGGTGACGCGCCCGAAGTCGGAGTTCATCACATTCTCCAGCCGCTCCATCAGGCCTTTGTCGACGAACTGGCTGAAGAACTCCATTTCCTCAGGTGCATGCTCTACCACGTACCGCAGAACATACTTGGTCATGTCCTCAATCAGCTGCATGTTATCTTCCAGATCAGCAAAGGCAATCTCCGGCTCAATCATCCAAAACTCGGCTGCATGCCGGGGAGTGTTGGAGTTTTCAGCCCGGAAGGTGGGGCCGAAGGTGTACACGTTCTTGTAAGTCAGGGCAAACGCCTCTGCTTCCAACTGACCACTGACAGTCAGGTTGGTTTCTTTGCGGAAGAAGTCCTTGCTGAAGTCCACATGGCCATCATCCGTAATGGGTGTGTTCATCATGTCCAAGGTGCTCACCCGAAACATCTGTCCAGCGCCTTCGCAGTCACTGCCGGTGATGATTGGCGTGTGCACGTAGATGAAGCCGCGGTCCTGGAAGAACTTGTGGAAAGCGTAGGACGCGATGGAGCGGATGCGGAACACAGCTGAGAACAGGTTGGAGCGCGGGCGCAGATGGGCTATCTCGCGCAGGTACTCCAGAGTATGTCGCTTCTTCTGCAGCGGATATTCCGGGGTAGATGGAGCTTCAACCACTACTTCTGTAGCCTGGATTTCAAAAGGCTGCTTTGCCTCCGGTGTTTCGACTACTTGCCCCTTGACGGTGAGAGCTGTAGCGATGGAGAGCTTTGGTAGCTCGGCAAATTGCTCCTGCCTGGGGTCAAAGACGACCTGCACGTTCTTGAAGAAGCTGCCGTCGTTTAGCTCAATGAACCCGATTGCGTTCGAAGCGCGCAGGGTGCGGATCCACCCTTGTAGCGTTACTTCTTTGCCTAAGTAGTCTTGCGTCTGCCGGTACAGGGACCTGATTTCAGTAACTGGCATACTTTTACCTCCTTACTAACTTGGCGTCTAGAAAAGAATACAACAAAGCCCTTCATCCCAAAAGTACATTGGGACGAAGGGCTTCTTTCGCGGTGCCACCCAACTTGCCTGAACTAACAGGCCAGCTCAATTTCGCTATAACGGGCTTACCCGTCCGGGCCTACTTGCGCCGTCAACGCTTTCGGGCGGAGGCTCGAGGCTGTTCTTCATCGTCAGGCAGTGGCACCGGGCTTACACTATCTCCGGCTCGCTAAGCTTACCCCACGACTACTCGTCCTGTCATCGCCTTGACTGCACTAGGCAGTCCAGTTTTGATTATTATGAGTATATCCTCAGGCAATTATCGTGTCAACTCATCTTGCCAACAGGTATTTGCTCTTCGGCAGGCGAAATAGTCCATAAGTTACTTGGAGGAGGTAGGTCTATGAAGGTATTGGTAATTGGCGGTACTCGCTTTATCGGCAGGCATGTAGTCAGTCGTTTGCTGGAAGCCGGACATGAAGTATATCTGTTCAACCGGGGCAGGCACCAAAACCCCACTGAGTTGCAGGATGTGCAGGTAATAGTGGGCGACAGGCAGCAGCCGGGCGAGCTAAAGCAACGTTTGGCAGAGTATCAGTTTGATGCGGCCATCGATATGGTGGCCTATAACGCAGCAGACATCAACGTCTCAGTAGATGCGCTGCTCGGCAAGGTGAAGCACTATCTGTTCATCAGCACCCGTTCTGTCTATAAAGAAAAGCTGGTGCCTGCTCCAATCAGGGAGACGGATCTGCTTGAGGACGACCCGCAGATGGCTTACGGTTACAACAAGGTGCAGGCTGAACGGGCGCTGATGGAGGCTCATCAGTCCCTCGGCTTCCCGGCTACTGTGCTACGGCTCCCGGCTGTCTACGGTCCATATGACTATCAGGCTCGCGAGTGGTACTTTATCAAGCGCTCCCTTGATGGCAGGCAAGATGTATTGCTGCCCGACTACGGCTGGGGCGTCAACCAGCGAGAGTATGCAGGTAATGTAGCCGACCAGCTGGCGTTTCTGTTGACCAAACCGGAGAGCATCGGCGAAATCTATAACTCCGGGCACCGCCATTTCCAAAACTTCCGCGACTTAGTTCGTCTGGCGGAAGAACTGATGGGCCGCAAGTTCAACCTGTATGGGCTGCCCAAGGAGCAGATTCCCTGGAAGGTACCGCTGTCTGAGCCAGGCCTTTACGTCCTGTCCACCGGCAAGCTGGAAGCACTCGGCTACAAGGAGCGCTACGATCTGCGGGCCGCCTTGCAGGCCACCATCGACTACTTTGTAGCCAACCCAATCACCGGCGACTGGACCTTTGAGACCAGGCAGAACAAGCGCCTCTTCGATTACGAGATCGAAGACCAACTGATTAAGCAAGCCATCCCG
>JAWLDB010000279.1:0-3194 GCA_041686915.1 Bacillota bacterium | reverse complement strand
GCTACCAAGACGGCAAGGCCGCAGGGGAAGCGTATGCGCCTCTGTTGCTCCGCGCCATCGCCTTGGAACAGGGCAAGTGCCCGGTGTGCGATCACACACATCCTGAGGAGTAGATGTTCAACACCGATAAGCGTAGGGCACGGTATTCCGTGTCCTTGTTGCATTTTGCTTGTCCAAAAGAGGAAAGGTGGTTCGCGTATCGAATAAAGAATCATTGATGCTTTAGTAAGGTGAAGAGTCCGGGGGAGGTGAGGATGACGCAGGTAACTGTGAAAATCTTCGGCGAACTATACAAGTATATGCCCAACCGGTTGGACCAGGCGACCATCGATGTCTCAACAGGGACTACGCTTGGCGGCCTGGTGGAACTGCTAGGCATCCCTGACCATGCCATCTGGGTTATCACTGTCAATGGGGAGCGTACAACCCTTGACTACTCACTGCAAGGGAATGACACTATAGCAATATTTTCTCCCGTTGGGGGAGGGTAGGAGGAGAAGCATGCCATTTGGCCATCAAGACCGTATTCTACGAGTAAACCTGACTACCAAGGAAATCCGCGAAGAACACCCGGGCGAAGCTTTTTACCGTCAGTTCCTGGGCGGTGAAGGCATTATCAGCTACTATCTGTACAAGGAGCTCGCTCCTGGTGTCGATCCACTGGGACCGGAAAACAAGGTCGTCTTTGCAGCCGGCCCTCTGACTGGCACCCCGTTCATCGGTGGTGGACGCAACTCAGTAGGCGCCAAGTCACCTTTAACAGGAGCTTTCGGCAGCGCCGACGCTGGCGGCTTTTTCGGCGCAGAAATGCGTCGAGCCGGCTATGATGCCATCATCATCGAGGGAAAAGCTGATCACCCAGTCTACATCGCCATCAAGGATGACCAGGTAGATATTAAGGATGCCAGCCACCTCTGGGGCAAGCTGAGCGGCGAAGTGCAAACCGCCATCCAGGAAGAGCTGGGAGACAAACTGGTGCGCGTAGCGCAGATTGGCGTTGGTGGCGAAAACCAGGTCAAGTTTGCCAACGTAATCAACGACCTGACTCACTTCTATGGCCGCAGCGGCATCGGCGCGGTTATGGGCTCCAAGAACTTGCGCGCTGTAGCTGTACGCGGCACCAGGTTGCCGGAACTCGCAGACCGCAAGCAGATGATCGAGCTGAACCAATGGATGAGTGAACACTGGCAGGAAATGGCGGGCGGGCTGCATGACCTCGGCACAACCGGTATCGTGCTAGGTTTGAACGTATCGGGAGGACTGCCTACCCGTAACTTCCGTGAAGGTACATTTGAGGGTGCCGAGAGCATCTCAGGTCAGCTGATGCGCGATACCATTCTAGTGGAGCGCGAAGGCTGCTACGCTTGCCCGATCCGCTGCAAGCGCGTGGTGAAGGCAGACGAACCGTACAAGATTGACCCGACTTATGGCGGTCCCGAGTATGAAACTCTTGCCTCTCTGGGCAGCAACTGCGGTGTAGCCGACCTGATGGCTGTCTGTAAGGGCAACGAGCTATGCAACGCACTTGGCCTTGATACGATTTCTGCTGGCGTCGTTATTTCCTTCGCCATGGAGTGCTTCGAAAACGGATTGATTGACCTGGAGACGACCGGTGGACTCGACCTCAAGTTCGGAAACGGCGCTACCCTGGTTAAGCTGATCGAGCAAATTGCCCGCCGGGAAGGCTTTGGCGCACTCTTGGCCGAGGGCAGCAAGCACGCGGCCCGGCAGATTGGCAAGGGTGCTGAAGAGTTCGCCATGGAGGTAAAAGGACAGGAACTCCCCATGCACGAGCCGCGTTTCAAGCAAGGGCTCGGTATCGGATACCAGGTCAGCCCAACCGGCGCAGACCACTGCCATAACTTGCATGACTCGGCTTATGCCAAGGAAGGCCCTGGTTTACAGGCAGCCAAGTCTATCGGACTGACTAAGGCATTGCCTGTAGACCAGTTGGATGAAGAGAAGGCGCACATGCTGAAAGTTATCTCCAACTTCCGCCATCTGGTTAACTGCGCAGAATACTGCCAGTTCGTGCCGTGGAGCCAGAAGCAAGTTGAGACTGCCTTAAATGCCGCTACAAGCTGGAACACATCCTTGCTGGAGTACATGCAGATGGCAGAGCGCGTTGTGACTTTGGAGCGCCTGTTCAACCTTCGCGAGGGTTTCAGCCAGAAGGATGACTACCTGCCAAAACGTTTCTACAAGCCATTGCTTGGTGAAGGTCCACTGAAAGGTGTGGCCATGGATGAGCAGGCTGCCCATGTTACCCGTCAGGCATATTACCGCATGATGGGTTGGGATGAAAACGGCGTTCCTACCACCGACAAGCTGGCAGAACTAGACCTACTCTGGACAAAACAATAGCTCAAGCCAAGGCCTGCTCTCACGAGCGGGCCTTTTGATTTGCCAATGCCCTGAGTGCATCTTGGGTAGCGTTCAGCCGTGAAACATTCTTTCAATTGGGGTATTTAGGCAGCATGTGCTACACTATGATACGGAAGCAAGTCTTTCGAGAAAAGGCAGGTGGAGTATCATGCACGAGCATGTTGAAGAGAAGAGTTTGGTTGTTTTAATCGCTTTGGAGCTACAGGGTGAAACTGCAGACCTGAGTGAGCTGAAAGCACTGGTGGAGGCTGCCGGTGGGGAAGTTGTGGGGGAAATCACCCAACAGCGTTCAAATCCCGACCCTGCGCACTACATAGGCACAGGCAAAGTGGACGAAGTATCTACCCTGGTTCAGGCTACCGAGGCTAACTTGGTGATTGTGGATGCTGAACTTGCGCCCAGCCAGATACGCAACCTGGAAAAGCGCATAGACGTACGAGTAATTGACCGCACCCAGTTGATCTTGGACATTTTCGCACAAAGAGCACAGACCCACGAGGGGCGGTTACAGGTAGAGATTGCACAACTACAGTATGCGCTGCCGAGGCTAACCGGCAGGGGGACAGAGATGTCGCGGCTTGGTTCGGGCTTTGGTGGAGCTGGGCCTGGTATCGGCACTAGGGGACCTGGTGAAACCAAACTAGAGATGGACCGCCGCCATATCCGCGAACGCATCGCCCAGCTGCGTTCAGAAGTGAAAGACATCCGCCGCCACCGGCAGCTGCTGCGCGAAAGCAGGGTACGCCGGGGCTATCCGTTGGTTGCGTTGGTTGGCTATACGAATGCGGGTAAGTCGTCGTTACTGAACA
>JAWLDB010000278.1:0-3245 GCA_041686915.1 Bacillota bacterium | reverse complement strand
TTCCAACTTACTAAACAAGTGACCGACTTGCATCGATCAAAGAAAAAGCCGGGAGCAAAGCCCCCAGCTTATCCTAATGCTTTTGAAACAGCCGCTTTGGCCAACAAGAGCGTTGCATCGAGCACCGGTACCTCAATGTCACCGTCAGTCAGTACGAGAGGGATTTCCGTGCACCCCGCAATTACGGCCCGAGCGCCGCGGTCAACCAGGTGTCTGGCGACCTCGCGAGCCTTTACCCTCAGCGTCTCACCACGGTTACCAGCCTTGACACCTTGGGGACCGTAGATGATGTCCGTAACCTTAAGCTGAAACTCTTCGTCGGGAGTGAGTGGGACCAGTCCAGCCTTCTCCAACGCGTTGTGGTACAGCCTAAGCTGTAGTGTTCCGGATGTTGCCATCAATCCCACAACCGCCCCGGGGGGCAGCAATGTCGCAGCAGCTTCTGCGGTCGCCTGAATCATATTCAGCACAGGTATGCCGGCTTGCTCTGCAATGGCGTCGGCATAATGATGCGCTGTGTTGCAGGGCATGATGACGAACCCGCAGCCTGCGGACTTTAGCCGCTTGGCACCTGCAACCAATACGGGGGTCGGATCCTGCCTACCGTGCAAAATATGTCCGGTGCGATCGGGCACCCCTGGGTTATTATCTATCACTACGTGTAGATGATCCTGATCAATTTGGGCGGGAGTGCAGTCTATCAGTTTCTGAAAAAGGTCACAAGTCGCCTGCGGGCCCATTCCCCCAAGCACCCCGATTATCTTGCGCTGCATTTTAGCATTTAACCTGCCTTACTCGTTTAATAGATTTCACGTATATGGGCCGATACTTAACCTTGTTGAATTTCGTCCCAGTCGTCAGCATTGATCATATCTAACTGCGCCTTTAACAGGTTCATCAATCTGGATCGGAATACGGCTGCCTGTTTGCGCAACTCGTCCAACTCAGAGGTCATACGGCGGACTTTGCCAATAGCTTCATCAACCTGTCGCTCAGCTTTCAGCTCAGATTCCTTCACAATCAGGTGTGCCTCGCGTTTGGCGGCTGCCTTCACTTCTTCCGCCGTTTCCTGGGCGACTACCAGAGCATTATGCAAGGTCTGTTCTAGGTTATAATAGTGGCTGAGCTTATCGTCCAGCTTGTTTTTCTGTTCTTTGAGTTCGTTGTTCTCCTTCAGGAGAAGCTCCATGTCTTTGATCACATGATCGAGGAACTCGTCTACCTCGTTCTTGTCATAACCGCGCAGTACAGTGCGAAAATCCTTGTTATGAATGTCCAGTGGCGTAATGGGCAATCCAACCAACCTCCTATCTTTAGTGGCGGGAGCAATCTCAATACCAGGCATCCCTGAAGAATACGGGTCTATCGCCTTCAGCGCAAAAGATTCTGAATAAAGTGAAGTACGAGCACCGCTATCACCGGAGACAGGTCTATCATAGTATCACCGGAGGAAAGTGGTGGCAGTAAACCACGTATCGCAGCAAGTGCGGGCTCGGTAACCCGAAAAATCAACTGACCTACAGCTGACCTGCGAAACGCAGGCACAAAATCAGCCAACACTCGTAGCACCAACAACCAGAAGAAGACGTCCAATACAGCCGAAGCAAGCATAACCATTTATGCTCCTCCTGTGCGCCGGCCCTTGTCTGCGGCGGCAGCAACTTGATCGTCCTCAAGCAGGTTGGAGATATCGACGTTAGTCGGTGCCAGCAAAAAGATCATCTCGCTAACCCTCTGGCTGCGCCCACCTAATGCATAGACCGCACCGCTGAGGAAGTCAAGAATGCGGACCCTAACTCTAGGGTCTGCAGACTCCAAATTGACGACTACCGGCCGCTTGGACCTCAAGTGGTCTGCGATCTGCTGTACATCATCATATGACCTGGGTCCGAGCACCACTAGTTTCACGCTCTTGGACGTTTGTAGTTCGACCACGTTTGGTCGAAAACGGGTCACTTGTGCGAGTTCATCGTTTTCAACAGTTTCCTCAAGCTCTTCATCGGTGTCTTCATCGAAGCCCATCCATTCCATAAGCCTCGTCCATAGTTTCATCTCTACTCCCTCCTCCCAAAGATAGCTGTGCCGACCCGGACAATGGTTGCGCCTTCCTCTATGGCAACTGCAAAGTCACCGGACATTCCCATAGAAAGCTGGCGCATAGCGTATCCGCTGCTTTCCCGGGATAGCACGTCAAACAGGCTCTTCATCTGTCGCATGTAGGGCCTTACCTCTTCCGGGTTACTTACGTATGGAGCTACCGTCATCAAACCCTCGATGCGGATATGTGGACAGTCTTTCGCCACAGTCTGCACAAAGTCCTGCACATGCGCTGGGCTTAATCCAGCTTTGCTTTCCTCTCCGGCGATGTTCACTTCCACCAAACACTTCACAGGGATGTCCAGCTTGGCAGCACGCCGTTCCAACTCTTGGGCTAGAGACCACCGGTCCAAAGAATGAATCATATGTACCACAGGCAGTATGTATTTAACTTTATTGCTCTGCAGGCTGCCAATAAAGTGCCACCTCAGCTGCCGTGCTTGCAGGGCGTGAATCTTGTCCATTGCTTCCTGGACCCGGTTTTCACCCAAGTCGCACAGCCCTAGGTCGATAGCTGCAGATATCCGCTCCACGGGCACTGTCTTGCTGACTCCAACCAAAGTGATATCATTGGGGCTGCGACCAGCCAGCAGCGCGGCACGGCCGATTTGATCACGAATTGAACGCAGATTATGCTCTATATCATCATGCATTAAATGACTCACTTCCTTAGTCGGGGACCTACATCTTCCCCGTCAGATATGCCATCCGGCTGTTTAATCACGGCAGTTCCCGGGTGCAATCCTGTGACGACCGCATTCTTGCCTGTCTGTTGACGTACAGTCACCGTTTGCTTGCGTGCGATGCTGCCTTCCAATACCAATACGCTGATGTCGTCCAGCAGAGCGCTGGCTGGGATCTGGCACAGAACTTCGCCCTGCGGATAAACTGTGAGTTTGACAGTACGCTCTTCATGCAGACCCGGAAGTACCTCGCTGGTTTTCAGCAACAGTTGGTCAGCGCCAAGTGCTTGATGCTCCACCAAGGATGCACTGAATGAGGCTTTTTCATTCAATCCGTCGGACTGAACCGTAACACCCTCCCAAGTGGCAGCCGAATTTACGTTATCCTTACCCAATTGCACCAGGAGATAAACTTCATTTGAAGTCACAAGCTTGAACACCGGCTGCCCAGCGGCCACCGCAGCG
>JAWLDB010000277.1:0-3265 GCA_041686915.1 Bacillota bacterium | reverse complement strand
TTTGCTCCCAGTAAGATTGTTAACACGCGCAGGCAAGGGTAGAATAGGTGAGAGAATACGCCCTGAAGGGGTTGGCTTGATGATACGAGTGACTGGAATTAAGGTTACAGTTGACGAGCGGAAGCAGATTGAAACACCTTTGCTCCGTAAGTTGCGCATAGCAAAGGAAGACCTGCTGAGTTACCGGATATATAAAGAATCCGTTGATGCACGCAAGTCTGAGATGATTTACTTTGTCTACACAGTCGATGTGGAAGTCAGAAACGAGCCACAGGTACTGGCACGCTTACGGAAGGATAAGGACATCTCGGTGGCTCCACAACTGGACTACCAGTATATCAAGACTGGTGAAGCGACCTTAGAGCATCGTCCTGTTGTCATCGGTACTGGGCCTGCTGGCCTGTTCGCCGGATTGTTGCTGGCGCAGATGGGCTATCGCCCGCTGCTGCTCGAGCGAGGTGGCGATGTAGACGAGCGAACTGCCGCTGTAGAGGGGTTCTGGAGCGGAGCAGAGCTTAATCCAGAGAGCAACGTGCAGTTTGGCGAAGGCGGGGCAGGGACCTTTTCCGACGGCAAGCTGACTACGCTGATCAAGGACAAGCGTGGACGCAAAGTACTGGAAGAGCTGGTCTTGGCGGGAGCGCCAGAGGAGATCATCTATGCGCACAAGCCGCATCTTGGGACGGACAAGCTCAAGGATATAGTCAAGAACCTTCGTAAGACAATTGAGCGATTGGGCGGAGAGGTGCGTTTTCACGCCCGGGTGACCGAGGTGCGCATCGAAGTTGGCATGGTCACCGGCGTAACGGTGAATGATAACGAGTTCATCCCGGCGACAGCAGTGGTGTTGGCTATCGGGCATAGTGCTCGCGATACTTTTGCCATGTTGCACAATCGAGGCGTCTCCATGGCAGCCAAGGCCTTCTCCATCGGTGTGCGCGTCGAACACCCGCAGGAGCTGATTGACCGGTCGCAGTATGGCCAGTTTGCCGGCCACAAGAACCTGGGGGCGGCAGAGTACAAGCTGGTCTATCACGGGGATGGGCGTTCAGCCTATACCTTCTGTATGTGCCCCGGAGGAGAAGTTGTGGCGGCTGCATCAGAGGAGGGGTGCGTATGCACCAACGGTATGAGTGAGTACGCGCGTGCTGCCCAAAATGCCAACTCCGCTTTGTTGGTGGGGGTAGGGCCGGAAGACTTCGGTGATGACCACCCACTGGCAGGTGTAGAGTTTCAGCGCAAATGGGAACGAGAGGCTTATGAGCTGGGTGGCAAGAACTATAGCGCCCCAGGTCAGAGAGTTGAGGATTTCCTGGCGGGCAGGCCTAGTAAAACGCTGGGTGAAGCTTTGCCGTCCTACAGAAGAAAGGTTGTGCCGTCCGACTTGCGTCACGCCTTGCCTGACTATGTTGTTGCAACACTTCAACAAGCAATTAGGGACTTCGACCGAAAGCTGAAAGGCTTTGCCGACCCGGATGCAGTGCTGACCGGGGTGGAGACTCGTAGCTCTTCACCGGTGCGGATCACGCGCAACGAGGATTATGTGTCCGAGAACGTAGGCGGACTTTTCCCATGTGGCGAAGGCGCAGGCTATGCTGGCGGCATCGTATCAGCTGCTGTTGACGGTGTGCGTGTGGCAGAGGCGATAGCCAGCCGCTACCGCCCCTTGAAAGAGCAGTAGGGAGTGCTATCGGCGCTGTAGTACCATGATTTCCTGGCTAATTAGCCAGCGGCGGTCGAAGTCGCCAATCAGCTCCATAAATTCGGCTTTGTTCCGGATAATGCCGCTGCTGACGAAGATGATGCAGGTCGACTGTTGCATCGGCAATGACAGCAATGAACCGTGATAAGCCAAGCTGAGACCACAGGTCTCTGTTAGCTGCTGCATGGACTCCAGGCTAACCCAGGCCCAATTGCTGGCTCGCTGCTCCATATGATCACGCAGCTCCTGTTCACCATCGGTCAAGTCACAGGTGGCAAACCAGAAGCGCGGGTAAATCAGATAGAGATACCCTTGCCTTTTGAGGAGTCCTGCCAGATCCGGGAGCAGGCGTGGTATATCTTTGCGCCAGAACCCGTGGTGGGAGATAACCATGTCAAAGCTGCTGGCTTTAAAGGGGATGGTTTCGTACTCAGGGAAGGCTAGGAGCGACCCATTCAGTACGGCTACGTTCTTCAGCTGTAGGTAATCCACGCATTCTGCCGCTGACACACAGTGAGCAGAGCTGGCGTCCAGACCGACTGTTAACTGCATGTGCGGAGCCAATGCATTAGCACTAGGAGCTAAGCCACAGCCGAAGTCAAGCAATGTCTTGTCGCTTAAGGCAGGTGGGATCAACAGCATGTTACCAAGCTCCTCAAACATCTGTGCGCGGTCGTCGACCTCTTGTTGGAATTTGCCTAAAGCACTCCAGCCGTCGTCGCGCTTCGCACCTGGGAAGCGTTTGCGGAAGTCCCATTCAAGACTGAGGCCGATTGACCGCAGTTTTTCGTCGAGTGTAGTCAAGATTATCACCCTTTCCTGTGGTTTGGTTATCTTCTGCAGGGGAGTGGCTATTCCTTGCGGGCTGATGTAAAATCTTAAACACGGGTTAATACGTGCCTAACAAACAGTAAAATGTAGACTCAGGAGGAAAGCATAATGAAGAGATTATTGATTGCTCTATTGGTAGGCCTGATGGCACTGTCCCTGACTGCGTGTCAGCGCGGCCCTGAGAAGAACCCCATTGTTACCATTGCCATGGAAGATGGCGGCGTAATGCAGCTTGAACTGTATCCGGACCAGGCTCCGAACACCGTCAACAACTTCGTCACTCTGGCCCAATCCGGTTTCTATGACGGCCTGACCTTTCACCGCGTGATTCCGGACTTCATGATCCAGGGTGGAGACCCTAACGGTAGCGGTACTGGCGGTCCTGGTTACTCGATCAAGGGTGAGTTCGCCGCCAACGGTTTTAAGAAGAATGACATCAGTCATACCAAAGGCGTGATCTCCATGGCCAGAGCGGATCATCCTGACTCTGCCGGATCCCAGTTCTTTATCATGGTGGGTGATGCCCCTGACCTGGATAGTGGCTACGCCGCCTTTGGCAAATTAATCTCCGGGCAGGATGTGGCGGATCGTATCTCCTTGTTGCCTTCTACAGGTGGCCAGGAGAGCCTTGCGCTTGAACCGCCGGTCATCAAGACGGTAACAGTTGAGACCTTCGGTTACAAATACCCTGCTCCGAAGAAGGTTAAGTAGCAACCAGAGAGGAACCACGGG
>JAWLDB010000276.1:0-3303 GCA_041686915.1 Bacillota bacterium | reverse complement strand
GCTTGGAGCCTCGCCATCTATGCAATCCTGGGCCTGATTGGCCTTCCGGTGTTCGCAAAAGCGCCGTTTGGTGGTCCTACTTATGTTTTTCAACCCAGCTTCGGTTTTGTCCTGGGGTACATTGCTGCTGCTTTTGTGATCGGTAGCATTGTTGAAAAGCTTAAGCGTCCCAGCCTGATAGGTTATGTAGGTGCATCCCTGGCAGGACTGGTTGTGCTCTACGCCTTTGGTTTGCCTTACATGTATCTAGTGCTGCGTTATGTCGCAGGCAAGACTTTTGGCCTGCTACAGATTCTAACCTTCGGTTTTTATCCGTTCATCGGGTTTGATCTGCTTAAGGCAGGCGCGGCCGCTGCCCTTGCGATTGCTATCGCGAGACGTGTGCCCCATCTGGTCAGGCGCACAGCGTAAACAGCGGTGTGTCCCATTGCGTATTAATGCCCCCATGCTAAATCGGCATGGGGGCGCTCTATATTGAGAGTCGTCTATGCTAAGTTTCTTGGCCGGAGCGAAACGTCTCCAGCCAAGACTACCCGTTCGCTTCCATCTTTCAGCCTTACAACCAACGCTCCGTCTCTGGTCAGAGACAGCGCAGTTCCATTGAAGTCTTCTGTTGCGGCTTTAACCTGCACCTGATTGCCAAGCAGACGGTCGTACTCCTGGTAGAGCGAGATTAGCGGCATGATATCCGCCGAGCTAAGCATTGGCAGCACCTCAGACAGGTTATCCATAATCCTGGCCGCCAGTTCCGCCCGGTTGACGTTGCTTCCGGTCTCCCTGCGGAAGGATGTGGCGCTAGTTTCGAGTTCTAAAGGAAACTCTAACTGATTGGCATTGACGCCAATTCCCACTATAACAAAGTCAATCTGATCCAGTTCGCCTGACATTTCAGACAGAATGCCAGCCAGCTTGCGCTCGCCCACCCAAACATCATTCGGCCATTTGAGCCAAGCGTCAGTTAGCCCGAGTTGCCTTACGGCTTGCACCACCGCAATGCCGGCGGCAATAGTCAGCATGGGGATACGCTGGCTAGGCATGCTTGGACGGAGAAGCAGCGTCATGTAAGCCCCTATGCCCTTGCCCGAGAACCAGTTGCGACCGCGGCGGCCCCGGCCAGCTGTTTGCTCATCTGCCGTTACCAACGTACCGTGCTCGGCTCCGCGTGACGCCAAGGTCTTGGCCAACGTGTTAGTGCTATCAACGGATGGCTGATAGACTATCTCCTTTACCAGCTCACTGCCCAAGTAGTGGCGGACTAAGTCAGGGTGCATTTGGTCTGGCCACTCGAGCAACCGGTAACCGCTATTTTGTCGACCCTCTATCTGCATGCCGAGTTCAGTAAGAGCACGTACCTGCTTCCAAATACCTGTTCTGGACAGCCCCAGATTACGGGCCATCTCCTCGCCAGAGACCGGCTGAGGAAAGGCTCTAAGCAGCAGCTGCAGCACGCTCATGCCCGCACCTGCTCCACAAGCGAACGCCCCTTGGCTTGCAGTTTCGATAGTTCATCTGGAGAATCTGCAATCCGTACCTTGTCAGTGTTGGCAATAATCATCTCGCCGGCATACTCTACCCCCAGAGCCATGAAGAACACCTTGGCGATGGCAATAGCAGGGTCAAAGTTGGTGCCATTCTTGTTTGGCGCTCCTCCGCTAGCCAGGAAGAAGCCTAGCCGGCGTTTCTGCGGCTCAAGCGGGGGCAGTTTTAGTTCATTCTGGCGGCTCCAATAAACTTGGCAGCGGTCGACGAGTGCCTTAAGTTGTGCACTAAGCCCGAAGAAATATAGGGGAGATGCCAGCACAATGACATCAGCTTCTGCGAGTTTGCTGTAGACTGCCTGCATTTCGTCTTTGATTACGCAGTGTCCCAGTTTGGCACAAGCATAGCACGATTGACATGGTTTTATCCCTAGGTTCGCCACCGGGACTTGTTCTGTTTCTGCGCCGGTAGCTGTCGCGCCAGCCAGCAGAGCCTGCAGCATTGCATCGGTATGTTGGCCTTTACGGGGGCTACCCATCAGGCCCAGGACTTTTGTCATGTTCTCACTCCTCCGTGTAATAACACATTCAAGCATACGACCCTTTGCCGGAAATGTACAGGTAAAACCAGTAACTTACCACTTGCCAGTGCATAAGGAATGCTAAAGTCTCTAGCAGGGACATAATGATAGAGAGCGATGCAAAACCTGGTTTCAGGAGGTGAAGCTGATGAGTAAATGGCGTTGCACAGTTTGTGACTGGGTATATGACCCGGCAACAGGTGATCCAGATAGCGGTATCGAGCCAGGCACTACCTTTGAGGACATTCCCGAAGACTGGGTCTGCCCAGAATGCGGTGTAGACAAAAGCATGTTCGAGAAAATGGAAGACTAAAAGCACTGATTTGGCCACACCTGCAAGCAAATTTGCAGGTGTTTTCCATTTTACCCCTTGTCAATCGGTATGTCTTATTGTATCATATAGACAAGGTTAATAGTAACTAATACTAATAAGGAGGTTGCTTACATGGAACTAAAGGGATCACGTACAGCCGCTAATCTACTCGCTGCATTCACTGGAGAATCTGAAGCCCGCAATAAGTATACTTATTTTGCCAGCCAAGCGAAGAAAGAGGGCTTTGAGCAAATCGCAGCTATCTTCCTTGAAACAGCCGACCATGAGAAAGAGCACGCCAAGCGCCTGTTCAAACTCCTCGGTGGCGTCAAGACTACCGCTGAAAACCTGCTGACAGCAGCTCAGGGCGAAAACCACGAATGGACCAATATGTACAAGGAGTTCGCCCAAGTCGCCCGCGAAGAAGGTTTCGAAGAGATTGCTGAGATCTTCACCGAGATTGGCGAGGTGGAAGAAGAGCACGAGAAGCGCTACCTTGCTTTGCTTGAGAATATCAAGCAAGATCGCGTATTCAAGCGTGACGAGGAAGTAAGGTGGCAATGCCGCAACTGCGGTTATGTGCACACGGGCAAGGAAGCTCCGGAAGTATGCCCGGCCTGTGCTCATCCGCGTTCCTACTACCAGATCATGTGTGAGAACTACTAGTCTGCTAAAGATAAGCCACCTGCTTTTGCGGGTGGCTTTTGCCTTATCTCTTCCTTTCGAGCGCCTCTTTGGATAGCGGAGACTGTAGTGTGCCGCCCAAGCGGCGGAAGTTTGCCTCAACTGTTATTTCCACTGGAATGGTCGGGAACACCTGTGCCCAATCCAATGAATGGAACACCTTGGGGTGCAGTCTATATAACCGTGTCCCGATACCTACTACATCGGTACCCAGTTCCTGCAGCTTGTTCATGGCTGCATTCACTTC
>JAWLDB010000275.1:0-3316 GCA_041686915.1 Bacillota bacterium | reverse complement strand
ACGCTGCTAAACCAGCTCCAGAACTCCGACGTGACTGTTGACATCGCCAACTCGATCTGGCTGCGCAAGGGGCTGGAAGTTAATCCAGACTTTATCTCCCGCAACAAGACCTTCTACGATGCGCAAGTAAGCGAACTCGATTTCTCCAAGTCAAACGCGGCTGATACCATAAACGGCTGGGTGAAGCAGAACACCAAGGGTCTGATCGAGGAGATCGTCCAGAATCCAATTGACCCGATGACTCTGATGTTCCTGATCAATGCAGTCTACTTCCAGGGCGACTGGGAGAGTGAGTTCGACAAGGCCCTAACCAAGGACGACTCCTTCATGACTCCCGACGGCCCAGTCACTGTTCCGTTTATGAACAAAGGTGGACGCTTCCATTACCTCGAGAACGAGGACTTCCAAGCCATCCGCCTGCCGTACGGGGAAGGAAGGCTAGCGATGTACGTCTTCCTGCCAAAGAACCTGGCCAGCTTTGAAGACCAACTGAGCTATACCAACTGGACAAAATGGTTGAGCGGCTTCGCTAGCGCGCGGGGCAACCTCTCCATGCCCAAGTTTGAGATGGAGTATGAGACTGAGTTGAACGAGGTGCTGCAGGCCATGGGTATGAAGGACGCCTTCGATCCGAACAAGGCCAACTTCCGTCAGATGGTTGATGTTGAAGCTGTCATCGACCAGGTCAAACACAAGACATTCATCAGGGTTGATGAAGAAGGTACGGAAGCGGCAGCAGTTACTTCCATCGCGGTGGTGACAACCAGTGTTCAGCCGACAAAGAGCTTTCAGATGAAAGTCGACCGCCCATTCTTCTTCGCCATTCATGACAGTGAAGCAGATACAGTTCTGTTCATGGGATCAGTGCTAGATCCCAGGTAGGGTGGGCATCAACTTAATAGGCAAAACCTGGGACAAGGGGACGGTACCTTGTCCCACTTTTCGCACACCGAGACTAGATAAACGCCTCATACGAGACGGCATACTCCCTGAAACCATTGCGCTCGTATATCTTCTTGGCATGAACATTCCAGGAGTAAGCATGCAGCTTCACCCTGCTAATCCCCTGTTGTTTCATCCATGCAAGGGTTTCATCCATAAGCATTTGTCCTAGTCCCATACCTCTTGCCCTGTCGTCGAGAAACAGCTCGTCAAACAATCCCATTCTACCGGTGCCGTTATCTGCAGTAGGCTCGGCCATGAAGATCCTGCCCAAGGCATATCCAACAGGTTCTCCTGAAACCTCAGCCATCAGGATCAACGTGTTCTCATCCCGGCCATCAAACGTCTCACCGGCCTTCTTTTGGATTGCCTCAACCACGAGGGTATAATCGTCGTACTTGCACCGCTCGTCGTGATTGCTGCGGTTGAAACGACTAAGCTGCAGCGCAAACTCAATGAATGCCGCTCTATCCCCGTCAACAGCTTTCCTGATACTCGCTTTCATTTCTAGTCCCCCTAAATCAGTTTATCTCAAACTTCCAAACAGCCCGTTCCTGCTCCTCGCTAAGGGTCACTTTGCAGTCAATACTCTGCACCAGCAGTCCCAACCAGAAATGGCATGCACAGGCGCCAATATCTACATTGGGATGTGCCCACTTGAAGTGCTTGTAGCCGACCGGCATGGCTATAGAAACTGTCTTGTGGTCAGGCGCCACCGTGAAGCGCCAGAACTGGCTGTTCCCAGCAGAGGGTGCCTTGCGTGCCAAGTCCAAAGCAAATACGAGATGTGGCGGCAGGCTTTCTTCGGTCACCCCGCCCTCGAGCAGTGCATCTAGCGGCTTGCGCTTGAAACTCATCAGAGAGCCTGTCATTCTGTCCATCAACCTCAGACCCTGGGTCTGCGCGAAGCCTAGGGGAGTGATGCAGATTGCCCGCTCTCCTGGAACTACGCCTTTGCCGTAGCCGTAAGCCGGCATTGGTTCATTGGCGTGAGGCCCAAGGTGCGGCATGACGCGCTCCAACTCTGCCAGCGAGTAGTGCCCGAACCAGCAGGTGTCGAGTCCCAGGCTGGTAGCATAAAGAATCAGCATCTCTCCGACGAAGCCTGCCTTGGAGATGGACAGGAGATCTGTTGCAGTTATAAAGGCAGCGTTATCCGGCGCCGCATGCTTCATGGTATTGCCGAGCCGCCTGTTCGGGTCTGCCTTGAAGAACCGTATCTTCACGGCGTGCTCAAACGGAACTTTCAAGTTGTTGGCGAACTGCTCTAGATTGGCCATGGTAGTATCCGACAAAGGTCTTGGTTCATATATTCTGGTGGACTTGCGCTGGTTAACGGCGGATACCCAATCAGCTTGCATCATACTATTTCCCCCTTGCGGATTGCTTCCGATACTGTAATTCCACTGCTATCTTCGGCTAACTGCGCTCGTTTACCTGCCTTGTTATATAGTGCCGGTTCCAAGTCTTGCCGGGAACTAGCTGTTGCTCTGTGCAGGATTTTCAGACTTGTTTGTCCAAATCCCCATAGGTTAGCCCCTAGGTCATAGAAAGCTAAGGGGCATAGTGAGGCCATCGTGATGCACGTCGTAACCCAGGCAACTCAGTGCAGGCAGATGGTAGCGGGAGTGATATATGAAGTGCAAAGTAAGAGTTACTTGATTGTAGATGTAGGTAGTACGACCACCAAAGCCCTACTGATCGAGTCGGTAGAAGGCGAGTACCGTCTGACCTATAGGGGTGAGTCCGGCACGACGGTTGAGGCTCCAAATGAAGATGTAATGATCGGTATTCGCCGGGCAGTAGGAGAGATATCCCGGCTGTCAGGATACCCGTTGCTTGCTGAAGCCGGTGTTCAATCGGAGGCTGGCAATATCGAGTTTCTCGCCACCAGCAGCGCAGGCGGGGGACTGCAGGTGTTGGTCTGCGGCCTGGTCAAAGCCGTAACTGCTGAGAGTGCTCAGCGCGCCGCCCTCGGCGCCGGGGCTATATTGCTCGACGTATTTTCAGCCGATGACGGACGGCCGGTCTTTAAGCGCATGGAAGCGCTGCGCCAGGCCCGTCCGGACATGGTGCTTCTAGCAGGTGGCGTGGATGGCGGCCAGAGTGTGGACTTCGCTGTGGAGTTCTGTGATATGCTTAACAGCTCCAAGCCTCAGCCGCGCTTCGGTAAGACCTATCGTATGCCGGTGATCTACGCCGGCAACAACCTGGCAGCACCGCTCGTGCAGGACACGCTGGACGAAGCTTTTGACCTTTCGGTCATGCCAAACCTCAGACCTGGCTTTGACCAGGAGAACCTGGGTCCAGCCCGCGATAAGATTCACGAGCTCTTCTTAAGCCATGTTATGGAGCAGGCGCCAGGATACTTCAC
>JAWLDB010000274.1:0-3325 GCA_041686915.1 Bacillota bacterium | reverse complement strand
GCTTGTCGACCATCAAAAGAACTGCCAGGTTCCAGATCAGGGATGATGGCACAATCGACTTCCTGCGGGACAGGATACGGCCTTATTGTCGCATCTGGGTACCGCCAGGGCGCAAGACATCTGGCACCACTACCCACTTTCTGCAAGCTCAGTTCCCCGCTGATCACACAGAAGTAAAACAAGAGCCGCCTGAACACGGCGGTTGGGCAGAGTTCCCCTTGGGTGTATTTGTGCTGAGCACCCCGCCTCGCAGGGCAGAGACCGGTGGCGTAGTCATCCGCTATGTTGACGCATACGATCAGCTGCAGGTACTTGTCGATGATAAGACAGGCGATCGCTACACTATAACAGCAGGCACCAACTACATCAGTGCAGTAAAGACCTTACTGGATGGGGCGGGAATCCTTCTGCAGAACCTAGCGCCCACATCGTTGACGTTGCCAGTGGACCTTGACTGGCCGCCTGGCACCACTAAGCTAGACATTATTGATCAGCTGCTTGTGGCCATAAACTACACGTCGATTTGGTTTGACGAGAACGGGCAGGCAGTCGCGCAGCCGTACACCAGTCCGACCAACAGGCCAAGTGAATATACCTACCGGGATGATGACCAGAGTGTCATTTTTACCGGTGTGGAGCAAGGCCTAGATCTGTTTGCGGTACCAAATAAGTGGGTGCTGGTCTGCTCCGAACCTGACCGCGACCCGCTAGTCTCGGTCTACACAAACAGCAATCCAGCTAGCCCGACATCGACCTATAACCGTGGGCGGACCATTGTAGACTACCGGCCTAACCAACAGGCAGCGGACCAGGCGAGCCTGGATGCTCTTGCAGCCAGGGCAGCCTACGAGGCAAGCCAAGTTTATGAGCATGTGACGTTTGAAACGGCAATCATGCCTCAGCACAGCGACAGCGACGTATACACCCTGGCCTTCTCGCAGCTTGGTCTTAGCGCCAAGTACTCCGAGACTTCCTGGAGCATGGAGCTCAAGGCCGGTGCGTGGATGATCCACGAGGCGAGGAGGGTGGTCAGCATATGAAAGTAGAGGCTTTCTTAAACGCTATACAGCAGAGCTCGGGGGCATCCCCGAGCTTTTGCTTAGCTACCATTGCTGCTGGCTATGTCTCCGGCCGGCCAGCGGTTGTGTTTGACGGCGAGTCGATCGCTACTACAAGGCTCTATCCGTACTTAGCGAGCTATGCGCCTCAAGCCGGAGATAGGGTGCTGATTGCGCTGGTTGGCCACGGTGGGGTTATCCTCGGGAGAGTCACGTAAGGAGGGAAGGCCATGGCATCAGTCAAGCTACTAAACACGCGCAACCAGGCCGTAATCAGGCCGTTCAGGAACAGCGTCAAGCTGCGCCTGGTGCAGGTAAAGACGACTTACTTCTTCATCTCGGCCCACATGGTGGTGTCCGAGCACATGGAGGTGAGATAGGTGAGCTTCACAATCACGAACGGCATTACTCTGCCCGCTTGGGATGCTGTCTTGGTTCAGGGTGACGGTACACCGGCAGACGTTACTGGCGCAATCGTCAAGTTCTTGATGCGTTCAGGTGATGCTCTGCTGATTGATCGCGAAGCTGAGGTCAGGGATGCGGCGAACGGACGGGTATGGTTCATGTTCCAAAGGGACGATGCGCTGCCAGGTATTTATCGAGCAGAGTTTGAAGTGCTGTATCCGGACGGCAACGTAGGGTACTACCCAGGCGACGGGCACATTCTGATCCAGATAGCCCAAAATAACAGGGGGTGATTAAATGCCTTTCGACACTAAAGCAGTCAAGGTGGACATAAATGGGAAGCCGGTGCCACAATTTTTCAATACCGCCATTGACGATTACCAGGTGCTGACCGAGGAAGAGCTATACAAGCTGGTCAAGCAAGCGATTGATGGCAAGGACTTTGCAACCCAAACTACGCTCGCTGGCATTCTGTCAGGGCTAACTGACGGCACTCAGAAAGTGCTCGTAGACAATCTGCCCGCGACCCAGAATGTTGCACTAACGGGCAACACGATCCCTGATGCGCAGGCCATTCCTACTAAACTAACGGGCAGTAGTCTTGAGTTGTCTGGTCTTGCAGCAGACCGTCCTGCCGCTGCCGCTGGCAACAAGGGCAAAACCTACTGGAGCATCGACACGGGTGATGTCTCAGTCTCCACTGGCACAACGTGGCGGCATATAGGGGTGGTGTAAGAAGTGAACAGTACAGCGATACTAGCTGCAACGAACAAGAAACTGCTCGGCGTGAACGCTCGGCTGAACGAGACTGAGCAGGAGTTACAGCGCATCAAGGCAGCCAACGTCAACGCCGAAACCCGCGTCACAATGGATGCCACCAATGCTGACATCATATCGCCGTTGCCAAAGAACACGGCGAGGGGCAATCTTGGGATGGTTCTTGGTGGGTTGACGGCGACAAACTTGCTGCAGAATGGCGATGTTAGCACCAGTATTACATCTGTTGGCGTAGGCTCTAGGTTGCAGACACGGCCAGACGGCACATGGGCAACTAATGCTAACTTTTCAGCAGCTAACCACCAGACGATAGATGTTAGGGAAAACAATAAGTATTTCTACAAATGGGTGCTTGCTCCAGATACAGTGGGATTAACAGATGGTCGTATAGGCTTGGTTTATGAGGATAACTCTATAGACTTGGTGGGCAGTACCGATGCGCTAACGTCTAAAGCAGGCTCTGAGATGATTACTGCCACTAAGACAGGCAAAGCCAACCCATTTCTAGTCACCTCAACTGTCACAGGAGTTATCAAAAGGTCGTATCACCTCATCGTTAATCTCACCGCCCTGTTTGGCGCAGGTAACGAACCTGACTTAGCCACCTGTGACGCAATGTTCCCTCACTACTTTTCCGGCACCGCCCACACCGAGCCGCAGATGGTGAAGGTGGTGGGGAAGAACTTGTTTGATGAAAGTCAGCTACTACAAGCATCTGGTTGGTCGCATAATGGAGAGCATTACTTTGGGACACTATCTGCTTACAACGCCGCATTCAGGGCAGACGGTAAGAGTTTTTCCCTTGGCAAGTTCAAGCCTAATACTCAGTACACCATAAAGCTCACGGGTAGAGTCTCGGCTAGCTCAACCACAGCAAGGGTTTACATCAAGTACGTTGGAGAGGCAGAGGTTGCTGCGATTACTGTAACCAGTTTGACCGACCAGGTGCATACCGCGACATCCTTAGCAGGCAAAACTATCGAAGCAATATATGGAGGTTTTGGCTCAGGTGGTACGAGCATTTTCTATATCAAAGAAATGCAAATAGAACCAGGCTCCACCGCCACATCCTACGAACCCTACAC
>JAWLDB010000273.1:0-3328 GCA_041686915.1 Bacillota bacterium | reverse complement strand
GTTTGTGGAAGCGATCGGCCTACATACGGATATAGCCGTGCAGTGCCCTGTAAGGGACAAGGCTGGGGCTGCGGTCAGCACCTTCACAGACGAGGACGGCCAGGAAGTGCAGGCAACTGTGCTAACCTGGGTGGATGGTAAACCGATGCATCATACGGACCCAGACTGGGTAGAGGAAGCCTTCGCCACTGGGGTGATGATAGCCAAACTACACGACTTTGTAGTGGACTGGAAACCTGATAAACCGCTTGACCGCCACTCATATACGGTCGGTAGACTGATGGACGCTCTGGATACCATAGGCGCAGGAGTTGAGCTTGGACTGTTCAGCCCTGAGCAGCTTGCCGTAATACGGGCAGGCGGAGAGAAGATAGCTGCTTTAATGCAGGAGTTGGACCAACGCACTGAAGCTAGCTGGGGTTTGATCCACTCTGATATGAATAAGTCCAACCTGATTGTACGTGCGGGTGGCATAACCCCAATCGACTTCTGCCTGTGCGGTTTTGGGCACTTCTACCTGGATATTGGTGTAGCGCTGGGTGACATGGGGCCGATTGAAGTGCGGAACGCCCTACTAGCGGGATATCGCACTGTCCGGAAGCTGTCTCAGACAGACATGAAGTATCTAGAGGCCTTCTTTATCACTGGCGTACTGCTGTTCATAGCTACTCAGCTGCATAACCCCCGGGTGCATGAGTGGTTCGGCAGAAGAATACAGCCCATTTGCGAGAACTACATTCTACCCTTGATCAGAGATGAGAGGTTTTACGACAGGATATAGATAATCATGAACCAGTGCCTATAGGTGCGTCAATCTGCAAAACTATTGCTAATTGTCTGGCAGGTATTTGGTTTGCTCTGAGGAATAAGAGTAGCAAGGGGCCGTGGTTGGTGTCCCTAACACGACTAAAACGCTGAAGCGAACGTTGAAGGTGAAAAGCGGTTCTAACTCCGGCAGGGATTAGTCGTAACCAGCTTAGTGAGATGCCAGGCCCAACTAGCAATAGACAGGAGGAACCGTTTAAATGCCTTCACACAAGAATCGCGGAAAAGCACTCTGGGGTAGTCCGAGCCGTGGCAAAGGGATTTGCCCTTCCTGCGGCCGTGTCAGCGTTAAGTTGCTGTGGGACGTAGCAGCTGGCGATGGTAAGACAGTTAAAGTCTGCAAACACTGCCGTAGCGGTATGAAGAAGAAACTCGCATAGTAAAGTGAAAACCTGGCCTAAGGCCAGGTTTTACTTTTTGTGGTTCATGTCACGCTACTTCGATTGACCCGTCGGCCGCATTTCCTTTCCGTCTGGTGATGCGCCCATAGTAGCTGAGACTCAAAACGGTAAGCACTAACATGCTCAAGAACATGATGCCGTGGGTAGTGAAGACAGTATACCGCTCTCCAATAGCGCCAAAGATGGGGTACGCCAGGGCGGACGCCAGGCTGATGACCAGGCTGTAGAGTGAAACGATGGTTGCTCGCTTGTTGGATGGAATATGCTTGTGCATGAACTTCTGGATGACCGGGCTATACAGGCCGCGGGCCACCTGCTGCAGCAGGATGCCAAAGGCACCAATCCAGGTTGTCACCATCGCCATCAGCCCAAATGAGACGATCATAGTAGCTGATAGAACGGTCAAAGTCCTGCCCTTGGTAGCCGAGATAATCTTGTGTGCGTTTTGGGACGTGAGTGCCGCTACGATGTTAAACAGAGCGAAGAAAATGCCATAGTAACGTACGTCCAGGTTGACCGCCTGGAAGTACGGCTGGAAGAAGTAGAAGCCTACTCGGTAGAACACGTAGAAGACCGTGCCATAGACAACCAATGCTTTTACCTTGTTGTGTTGCATGACGAACCTGCCGCTATCGGCGATGTGCTTTAGGTAGCCTTCCTTGTCGGGCTTATCCTCTATCGGCGGCTCCACGAAACGGGTAGCGATGATGACAGCTATAGCGGCGTTGACTGCTGAGATTATCACCGGTAGTTCCATGTTGAGCTCGTAGAGAAATCCGGCTGCCACGCACCCGATTGCCTGCCCGTAGTAGACCCAGGAATTGGCCCTTCCCTGCATCTTCTGGAACTCAGCTTCGCGCCCGTCAGCCTTCAAGCTGTCGTAGAGCAATGCACTATTGGCTCCAGACATGAAGGTGATGCCTAGTGCCATCAGCAGCTGAGCCAAGGCGAAGTGGGCGAAGCTTTTGGCGAAGATCAGCAGCACCAACTGGACTACCCAGAGCGAGGTTCCTACGATCAGGCTGAATTTGCGTCCGACCTTATCAGCGATGCTGCCGGTTGGCACCTCGAACAGGAAAACGGCGATGGACGCGATGGAGTTGAGCAGCATGATTTCAGAGAAACTAAGGCCCTTGGCTGCCAAATAGATGATGATAATGGGGCCAAGAATAATCAAATTCGTAAATAGAGTGTAATACAGGTAGATGGTAACGTTACGGCTGTGAGTTCTCATGTTGCTCCCCCCTAAAAGAACATAAAAGCCCAAAGAACGAGTTCGAGACTCGTCCTTCGGGCTTTTGTCCCAAAAGTGTAGCCGCTCCTGCGGCCAGTATCGCTCGGACCAGCTGGCTGGAACCCTAGATACTCTCTCGGATATTGTTGCCATTTTACTACCAACTGCTGGTATGTGTCAACCCCCGGACAGCGGGACAAGGGGACGGTACTCTGTCCCACTATCCTGGTGTTAATGGTACACTAGACACCGGTGGTCAACGGCATGAATGACGGGGACTGGACGACTACGGTCCACTCAGCGATGTATACACTGTTGCAGTCTAAAGGACAAGCGGCTCCGGTAGACGTTCTTCAAGAAATGGGGCTACTCACCACGCGAGACTATGAGAACTGGCGGTTCGGGCGAGTTCCTTATCTGGAACGCGTCTGCAGGATAAACCTTGGCAAACTCTCCACTATAATGCGTGAGATGTGCAGTTATGCGAGGGAAAACAATCTTCGTAGTTCCTGGACGAGCTATCGCAAGTGGGGAAAAGGTGCAAAGATACCGTTACGGTTCAGCAAAAGTGGAGATGAGCAAATCGAACGGGCTTACGCAACACACTACTTGCCAGAAAAGCCGGCGGAAAGAGCTTTGGTTTCCGACGGCAAGCCTAAGCAAGCATCTGTAGGACAGGGACAGCACGACGCAACAGGGGAAAAACTAGGCCCTGTAGAAGCATAAGTCGAAGACTGCAAAAGGAGTGATTATACGTGGATTTCTTGCAACTGGCCAAGCGACGTTTCTCCGTTCGCAAGTTTGAGGACAGGAAGGTGGAAGCTGAGAAGCTGCAGACGATTCTCGAGGCTGGGCGGATAGCGCCAAC
>JAWLDB010000272.1:0-3329 GCA_041686915.1 Bacillota bacterium | reverse complement strand
TAGATTAGATAAATATGGTATTGTTTCCTGCCTGAGGGGATGGCGATAAATGATTTTTGCGGGATGGACACGGCATGCCGTGTCCCTACGGGGAGAGAGGTTACCCGCCGGGAGAGACGAATGACCCGTCGAGGGAATGCGACCGAAAACCCTTGAGGTAGGGACACGGCACGCCGTGTCCCAGCGGGGAGAATAACTCCCTGCGAAAAAGGACCGCAGATAGGTGTAGGGACACGGCAATGCCGTGTCCCTACGTGCGTTATATACCGAGGTCGCACGGACCTACTGCTTCTTCTTTCAGCCTCCAGAGGCTTTGCTAACAGACAGGACCCTGAGCACGGGGCCGGTCATGTACTGGCTGACCCCCTGGACGCGTAGTGCGGTTACTTGTACGTACTCACCCGCCAGACTCTCGAGCTGGAGCCTGACCTCTTCGGAGATAGGAGCTAGCACATAGGCTGAGTTATCTCCAGAGCAGCCCACGAGATCAAAGTGCCTTCCTTCCAACTCACTAATCTGCAACGTGCCCTGCTCAACCGAGATAGCGAGCACCAGGCCGAGACGCTCGAGCACGCGCAGCATGACTGCGGCAACTTGCGCCCTGGTGGAGGTACCGCGCGGCTGGAACAAGCCGTTACCGCCGGCCATCAAGCCCTTGTACCAGGCTTGCGAGGCTGACTCATAGGCCGAGCTGGAAATTTGGTTCCGGTCCTTGAAAGGCAAGGACGGGATGTTTCCGGTGCTTGCAGGTTCACCCAGCAGCTCCAGCACCCTGACCAGCATGACCGCCATGTCTTCCCTGGTAGCGGGGGCGTTCGGGCGGAACAGGCCGTCGTCGGCGATAATGCCCAGTCGGGCTGCTATTTCCACTACGCCACCGTACCACTCCCGCGGCGAGACGTCTCGCAATACGCGAACACCCTGTACGGCTGTTTCTTCCTCGTATTGGCCGCTATACTGGACTAACCTCACCAGGAAGCTCACCAGTTCAGCCCTGTTGATCGGCCGGTCGGGGGCGAATTTGCCTCCACCTATTCCGGCCGTTAGGCCGCGAGCAGCCATAATCTCGATGTCGGTCTGACCCCAATGGCGCGCAATGTCGCCAAAGGTCATCTGGCGCAGCAGAACGGCATATGTCCCTAATTGGTCAGTCTGCGCTGTTAGGCGGTTATTGACCAGGTCAACCGCTCCGCCGACATATACCCAAGTGCCTTGGTCATCTTGACGGTAAAGGCCTAGCTGACGGGCATCTGCGTTGCCAAGCAACTCAGGTTCGTACTGCAATGCAATGTAGAGTGGTGCTATGGGAGCAGCTCCGTCAGCGGTGCAGGAGTAGATGCCACCTACCAACGTGAGAGTCTCGTCACTTGGTTGCTCACCAGCGTCTTGCTTTTGCACTGTCACCCTTGTTCCTTCGACTAAGGCGCCAGCCGGAATGCTTAGACGCATCTCATCGCCGAAGGCTGCAACCATCTGCTGCCCGCCGTCAATCTGTACTATCTGAGTGCCAGCAAGACGCGGGGTAGCCGTAACAACTACTGCAGCTGATTCTTTGCCCTCCTGGTCGGTCGTTATCAGGGACACTCTGTACTCAGTGCCATTAACCAGGCCGGTAATGGTGAAGGTGCCTATGCCCTTCTCTACCAGCTGTTCACCGAGCACTGCCTCGCTGCCTTCCACCTGCCAGATAACCCTGATCTGCTGCAGATTATTTGATGCGGGATCTGTCCAGCTGACAATTAGCTGTCCATCGCCACTGGTTGCCTGTAGCCCACTTACTTCACCCACCGGTTCGGCAGGTTTGGGCGGAGCAGGCGGATCGAATACCACTGGCGGCGGCGATGGTGGGTAGGGGTTGAAGGGCAGTACGGCCGCTTTAGTTGTTACCTGCTGTGTCAGCCCAGCTGATTCGCTCCCTACTCCATCTACAATCGCTACTTCCAGCTCGTAGACAGTTCCGCCGAACAGGTCTCTAACCTGATAACGTCCCACCCCTTGTTCCACTGTTGCTTGACCGACTACGTTACCACCGGTCTTCCAGGTGAGCTTCACTTGCAGGTAAGCGACTGCCGGGTCGGCCCAACTCACGTCAATCCAAGTACAATCGGGTACCAGCTGCAGGTTGCTGACCTCCGCGACAGGAGTGACGCTTTCAGGTACGGTAATCGCCTTGGTAAAGGGCGCACCCATCGGGATACTACCGTAACTCTGCACAATATCTGCGACCGTCAGAGTATAGACCTGATTTGCCGTCAAAGCTGTCTTCGGCACGAAGCGTGCCTTGCGAGTCAGCAGGACGGTTGGGTCTGCTGTAGAGGGTACTCCCTCTACCACCTGCACATCGCCATTTACATATTCAGTTCCGTCGTCACCTTCAAAGGTGAGCATGATGGTACCGGTACTAAGGGTGTTAGCCAACATATAGTCGTCGAAGATGATTTGCAGGTAGCTGCCGCCCGCAGTTGCATCTGCCGAAATCACCTGTGGAGCTGATAACTTAATCAGGTTGACATGCACTTCGGTCTGTGGTGGTGGAACTGGCAGCACCTCGCTATTGGCAGCTGCATAGCCTGCCTTCTCATAGACTACCTGCCACTGCCCAGGCGGGACATCCCACCCGTAGTAGCCGTTGGCGTCGGTATAAAGCGGATTCTCTTGACCGTACCAATCTGCATCCCAGAGGGTCAGTTTGCCATCATTTCCGACCTCATAGAGCGTTGCTTTCACACCGGATACCGGGTTGCTCTTTACTCCGGCGTAGACAATACCACTCGGGTCCCAGATCCAGGTTGGGTCAGCTTCTTCATCATCATCGTCGTCATCGTCGTCGTCATCGTCGTCATCGTCGTCGTCATCGTCGTCATCGTCGTCATCATCTTTGCATTCATCATCGCTAGCCATCTGTTGCTTGATATCGTCAATAGCGTCTTCCATTTCGTTGTCGATAGCCCATTCGATGGCCTTACTGGCACCCCATAAGGCTAAGGTGCCCAGGCCGAAGGTAGCCGGACCAACCAACACGCCCAAGACCGCAACACCGGCCTTCAGGCCTTCTCCGACCATGAACTTAGTGGCCAGACGGTCAATCTGATCGCGGTACATTGGGTATGACCCACCGCAGTCAGTAGCGTCATCCATCATATCGTTCAGCTTATCGAACGTATCACCATATCCGAGACCACTAGCCAGGGAGCTAGTCCAGTCAGACCAGTTAAGCATCTGGCTACCCTCTGCTTTAAAGAGGACCTTGGATGCGGTCTGCACAGTCACAACCACATCAGGGATGTCTGGAATTTTGGCAGCAGTGACTACGCCCTTTGTGTTCTGAG
>JAWLDB010000271.1:0-3365 GCA_041686915.1 Bacillota bacterium | reverse complement strand
CAACAAGGCTAACACCAACCATGTGACCGTAAACAGGCTCTTTAGAGTTAAGTCGCCAATGACGGGTAGCATGAGCATACCCATCATAATCAGTACTGCCAGGGCAATTGCAGTAAGATGTGATTTCATTCTATCCACGCTCCCTCCCTAGCGAAAGCTTATTCAAGAGAGAGCCTGACTAGACCCCACTTTATCGCTACTCGTGGATGACGTCAACTATTAGCAGATCGGTGTGTTTGACCAAGTCAATCTCTTCCAGGGTGTCTACCGCCTGACCATTTGGGTCGGTCAATAAGCGGATAATTGGCCGGGTAGTCATTGGTTGGTTGATATCTACCACTACGCCTGTGAAGCCATTGCTCAAACGCACCATTGATCCTACTGGATAGAAGGCTACCTTCTGCAGGAAAAGACGGACAACCTCGGCATCGAACATCAACCCGCTGTTAGCCATCAGCCACTCAGCTGCCTCGTGTGGCAAGAAACGGGCACGGTAAGACCTGTCTGATGCCAGCGCGTCATATACATCCGCCACTGACACGATACGAGCGTAGAGGTGAACGTCATCGCCTTCAAGACCCCGCGGATAGCCGGTTCCATCCTGCCTCTCATGATGCTGAAAGGCTACGTGAGCGCTAAGCAAGCTAATCTCATCCTGCCGGCGCAGTATATTGAAGCCATCAGTTGAATGGCGTTTGACGCACTCGTATTCTTCCGGAGTGAGTGGCCCTGGCTTGTTCAGAATCTCTGAGGGTATCAGGGTTTTGCCCAAGTCATGCATTAACGCTCCCACTCCTAGTTCGCGCAGAACACCATTGTGCAAACCCATGGACATACCGACCAGCAGTGAAAATGAACAGACGTTGACGGAATGGGCGAAGGTGTAATCATCGTGGGTGCGTATGTCCAATACATTGATCATCAGGCGAGGGTTCTTAGCCAAGTCATCAATTAAAAGCTCGACTACTTCCTTTAACGTAGGCACACCGGAAGCGTTGCCTGCCAACACGTTGTGACAGACAGTGCGAATGGTCTTGATTGCCTGAACACGGGTTTGCTCACTGATGATGCTTTCGACTTCCAGGTCAGGAAAGCGAGGGTCAACTATGTAGACGGACCAGACGCCGAGCTGGCGTAAACGCTCAATATAAGACTCGCGCAGAACCTGCCCTCTAGCCAACAGCACCCTGCCGTCAGCCGCAAAGACGGATTGCGCCAGCTGCATACCCGGTTGCAGAAAGCTGGTGCTTATGCGTCGCATATGGCCCTCCTGAAAGTTAGAATTGATATCTCTCTGACACGCTTCGACAAGCACATCTTTATACATATTTGCCGGCTCAAGCACCTTTTCCTGCAGGTAGACCATATTTTACTAGACAAATACCGTTGCTCGGGGTTAGGGCGGAACATGTTCCGCCACTACATCTGATCGGGGCGAGGGAATGCCAACACGAGTAAACTGTTCAAATCAAACGGGGCAGGCCTGGTGGCATGCCCCGTTTCTACGCTATTTCTCTAAACTTCTTGCGATAGCATCGCAGAGCTCAGCCAATGCTTGAGCTCCAACTTCAGCGGGGACAGCGCCTTGCGCAGACTGAGGCGCTCCTCCGCCCTTCCCACCAAAGGCCTGAACTGTTTGCTTAAGGGCATTGCCAACGTGGATACCCATTCCGTCACCGGCAGCAGCCAGCAGTCTGTATGGCTCGCCACAGAGGCCAAAGGCAACAGCCACCTGCTCGCTACCGGCCACCAGCGCGGCCAACGCTTTTACCTCTTCAAAGCCTCGCTCGCTGAACTGAGCGCTGACCACCTTATCAGTGTTAGCCTGTGAGACTAGCTTAGCTGCTTCTACTGTCAGCAGTTCTGCTTTAGCAACCTTCAACTCGCGTTCCAGCTCGGCCATACGTTCCTTCAGGCGGATGATACCGGGCGCAACCTCGGGGACAGGCAGCGAAAACTCAGCAGACAGCTGCGCTACGGCAGCATGCTTTTCTGCGTAATCCCTGTAAGCCCGGCCTCCAGCGAGGAAGTAGATGCGCAGGTTGCCACGCCGCCGCTCGGATGAGATTAGCTTCAGGAGCCCGATTTCTCCTGTACTACGCACGTGTGTACCACCGCAGCCGCACATGTCAAACTCTTTTACATGTACCAGGCGGATGTTCTCTGTCACCTTAGGAAGCTTGCGCAACTGCTCAACAGGCAGCTCGTCTGCACTGACCACCCTGGTGTAGACTGTCCTGTTCTCCCGGATGATGGAGTTAGTCAGGTCTTCGGCCTGCTGCAACTGCTCCGCTGTCAGGTCTTGCTTATCCAGGTCTATGGTCACAACCTGTTCGCCCAAATGGAACCCGACCGTCGTTGCTTCAAATAAGCGCCAGAACGCTTGCGAAAGAATGTGCTGGCCGGTGTGTTGTTCCCGATGGTCAGCCCGGCGCTGAGCGTCAACTTTGCCTCCCACCCGCGCACCAACCTCAAGGTCCCCCTGCAGTTTGTGCCACACTACTTCCTGCTCGTCTAGTTGTACATCAACTACCGGCAAGTGGTTAATAAGGCCGTGGTCAGCCGGCTGCCCGCCACCTTCAGCATAGAAAGCGGTTTGATCGAGGGCTATCCAGTTGGCATTATCCCGTTGTCTGCGGGCGGTAACTACTGCTGTGAACTCCAGCAAATAAGGATCCTGATCGTAGAGACATAGAGTCTTGGTCAAGTCAGCATCTCCCCTGTCGCATCAATCTCCGGGCAAAGCGTCAGCGTGCTGCTCCCACTGAGCATAAAGCTCGTTCAGCCTTGCCTCCAGCTGCTTGTATTGTAACACAACATCCTGGGGATTCCCGAGCGTGTAGGTATCCGGATTGGCCAGCTGCTTGCCCAGTTCTTCCTTCTCTACTTCAAGCTGTTCAATCAACTGTTCTATCTCGCCCAAGCTCGGACCCTGGGGCTTAACCGGTTTTTTGCTGCCTGCGTCGGTAGGCCGGACCTTGTCCACTGCCTTCGGCTCAGCAGGAGCTGACTCAGCTTGCAGCGCTGCTTGGAAGGCATCATACGAGCCCTTAAAATCCCTGATGTTTTCGTCAGCAAAGTGCCATACGCGATTGACTATCCGCTTTAAGAAGAAGCGGTCATGGGAGACGATGAACAGTGTGCCAGGGTAGTCACGCAGCATGTCTTCCAGCACCTCACGAGCCTGAATATCCAAATGGTTGGTCGGCTCGTCAAGCACCAGTACGTTAGCCTTTGACAAGAGCAGTTTGGCCAGAACAAGCCGGTTACGTTCACCGCCACTTAAGGTGCTTACCGGCTGGAAAACGCTCTCGCCGGTAAACAGGAAGCGGGCCAAATAGCTGCGGCCTTCAGCAGGTAGCAGC
>JAWLDB010000270.1:0-3378 GCA_041686915.1 Bacillota bacterium | reverse complement strand
AGCTAAGCTGGTGGGCCGGTTTTGCGCCGGCCCACTTATAGCTTATTAACATCTTTGGGTACATTAAGCCATGGGAGTGATTTTGCATGTGGGAAGGAAACGTACTTCTGGCTTTTGGCCTAACGGTATTTGCAGGCCTGTCCACCGGTGTGGGTAGTGCCATCGCTTTGTTCAGAAAGACTACTAATACACGTTTTCTCTCGGTTTCGCTCGGCTTCTCGGCAGGCGTGATGTTGTATGTCTCGTTCACAGAGATCCTGGTTAAGGGGCGGGAAGCGCTAGTCGCATCCTCCGGTCCGGTAGCAGGCTCTTGGCTGGCTACGGCAAGCTTTTTCACCGGAATTCTGGTTATTGCTTTAATAGATAAGCTCGTGCCCGACACGACTAACCCGCACGAGGTTAGGCACGTGGAAGTGATGCATGAGAAGCACCCGTCCAGAGAAGATGCGAAGCTGGCGCGCATGGGCGTGATGACTGCCTTGGCAGTGGGTATCCACAACTTCCCTGAGGGTCTGGCTACCTTTACTGCCGCTCTGAAGGACCCAAAACTAGGCATCGCGATTGCCGTTGCCGTTGCCATCCATAACATCCCGGAAGGGATTGCCGTATCCGTACCGGTTTTCTTCGCCACCCGCGACCGGCGTAAAGCTTTCCGGCTTTCTTTCCTCTCGGGCCTCTCCGAGCCTGCCGGCGCACTCTTAGGTTATCTGGTGCTGGCACCGTTCTTCAACGACATGGTACTCGGATTGCTGTTTGCCTTTGTGGCTGGCATCATGGTCTTCATTTCGCTCGATGAACTGCTGCCGACGGCGCAGGAGTATGGTGAACCTCACCTGGCCATCTATGGTCTGGTAGCCGGTATGGCCGTGATGGCTGTAAGCTTGCTGGTGTTCATCTGAGCCAGGTTTCATAGAGCAGAACGTACCGCTATTTGCCAGTGTGTGACAGAAAGGGTAGCATTAAGGAACGGCGAATTCACATAAGAGTGTAATCTCATTACTTATGTGAAGGAGCGTACCCATGACAGCAAGACGCAGCGTAGCCGTTGTAGCCCTACTTCTGATGTTACTCGTCGCATATCCTGGAAGCCCTAAGGCCGAAGTGTGGAGCGAACCTGAATCGTATCCTGGTTTGGTGCAGGCTTACTCCGTTCCGGGTAGCCAAGCGCAAATCGCCTCTAACCGGCTGTTGGTCGCCGGACAGGGTGCAATCAACGCCTATGGCCTGACTTCGGGCACTCTGGTGACCAGTGTCCCTTTACAAGGCGAGGTAAGCGAGCTACTGGCCGCTGGCTCGTATCTCCTGAGTGTTACTGAAGCTGGCACTCTCCACGCAACTCGCCTGAACGACCTCTCCCCTGCATTCTCCTTGGAGCTCGGTAACGCAGGCACAAATGCTGCGACCTACATGAGCGTACCGGATGACGGTTCCAGCGCCCCGGTCAGCCTGGCTGTTGCACGCGGCAACACACTCACCTTGGTGAACACCCTGACTCAGCAGATTAGCTGGCGTAAGCAGTTGCCTGTCAGGTCCGTAGTTCAGGGAGTGCAGCATGTTGCCTCAGGTAACGTACTGCTACACTTTAAGAGTAACGATGTGAACTACCTGGCTGTTTACAGCCAGGATGGTAAAGAGCGCTATCTTGTTTCTGCCAGTGAAGTGGCACCGGCAGTGGATGACAAGTATCCACTTACTACTGAGGCTGTCTACTTCGTCCATCCAAACGGGTTTGACGTTATGCAGCTCAACTTGCAGACGGGCGCTACCAGCAGCTCCTTCCGTGCTGAGCGGAAGATTGAGGGCTTACGAGTGACTGGCGATTATATGATCATACAACATGATAATGAGCAGGAACTATATTACACGCCCACTGGTTACCATCACACACTGTTCAGCGGGTCGGCCGCAAGCAAGGCATACCGTCTGCATGAGAACAGTTACATGTTTGTTGGCGCATCTGAGCTTGCAATCTATACCGAGTTTAATGGCATCATGTGGGCTACGCAGCTTGGCACTGCTACTACTAGCCCCACGCTGGAGGGTTTCGAGGGGCACAACTTTGCTCTGAAGCTGCGCGAGGATGAGATTGCGGTGTATCTGCCGGTTAAACAGGACATTCAGCAGATAACCCTGCAGCCTTATTGGAAGCGCATTTACAGCCTGTCTCATCAACAGGACGGACCAATCGGCATCGATTTGTTCAGAGATGCTGAAGGTAGCCCGTATGTCCCTCTCCGCTATCAGTTGGAGTTCCAAGCAACAGGGGCGGCAGGCTGGCAGAGGATCAGTTCCGGTGTCTTGGATGAGCAGGTAGTGTCTCTGACGCACGATGACCTGCCAGCCGGTCAGGTTCGACTGTCAGTGCACGCTGAGTGGTATGGTGATTGGGATGCTGGAATGGCCCGGTACGGCATCAGCTTGGCGCAGGGACTAGAAGGCGACCTGCGTAACCCGAAGGTTGTAAGAGGCCCAAGGACTCAGCCACAACCTGAGCCGACGCCAGAGCCAACACCCCAGCCGGAACCACAGCCTGTTCCTGAACCACAACCAGAACCGATACCCGACCCGGTTGAGCCCCCTGGTGAAGATGAAGGTGAAACGCAGGCTCTCCGCTACATCGTGGAGATTGGCGTGAAGTATGGCCAGACAACTGAAGTGTTCACGGTGCCGATCAATGGCGATCTGAAGCTTGTGAGCAGTCCAGGAGTGGTCGAGCAAAAGACCTGGGATGTACCGGTGAAGCAGGGCAAGAAGACTATCAATGTTACAATTACCTATACCCTGAAGGCTATGCTGCCTTAAATAGCCACCAGTTCGAGCACCCCCTACCCTTCCCGGGTTGGGGGTGTTGCATTTGGTCATATACGCTTGTTCCCACAAATATTCTGTAAATGGACAAACCGTTGTGATAAAATGTAGCTGCATGATTATGCATAACAATCTATTGCTATGAATTATTATGGGAAAGAGGGCGAGAGGATGAGCGTACCCCAATTGCAGTTCGACAAGTACTATACTTACCAGGAGCTGACCGACGCTCTGCAAGCGTTGGCCACAGGTTACCCTGAGCTGTGCAAGCTCTATTCCATCGGGCAAAGCCCGGAAGGCCGCGAACTCTGGATGACAGAGATCACCAACCCTGCCACCGGCGCAGCCGAGACAAAGCCAGCCTATTATGTGGACGGCAACCACCATGCCGGCGAAGTAACCGGATCTATGGTGGCACTTTTCACTATCTACCAACTGCTGACTGAGTACGAGAGCAATGAGAAGCTACGCAAGTTGGTGGATGACTATGTGTTCTACATCCTGCCCAGGGTCTCCCCTGACGGTGCAGAAGCCTACCTCACTTCTGCCGAGACACTACGGTCTGCGCCC
>JAWLDB010000269.1:0-3412 GCA_041686915.1 Bacillota bacterium | reverse complement strand
TGGGCAAGACTATTACTTATTAGTGCGCAGACTCCACTAGCTTTGTAGTGACACGGCATGCCGTGTCACTACGTGCTTGTTTAGGACGATGTCTTAGAAGCGGCCGAAGTCGTTTGAGAGGGTCTCTGACTAATAACTGATAACGCAGCGACACGTTGAAGTGCACCCCGAGTGCTGGGCACCAAGACCTAGCATCGGAAGTGCACTTTTCTTCTTGTGATGGGTGGGAGTTCCGGCTAGAGGTTATGCCGGAGCTCAAGCCAACGGGGACGGGCTAAGGCCCGCTAGGGACAGCAAGAAAGTGCTAGTCTTCCGGGACATGTGCACTCGATGCTACGGCGTAGAGCAGTAGAATAAGGCAATAGCCAAGCGAGGTGAAGCTATGAAAAAGGTACTGTATTGTCTGATGATGTTGGTGTTGCTGCTGTCCGGTTGCAGCCGAGGTAACCCAACAGGCGAAGGAGGCCCGCGTACTGTGAACCCTGGTGAGGGCACGAGCTGGATAAGCTCAGATTTGCAGGAACTGGGAATGAATAAGCAGGCTTTGGAGCGCATGTTGCAGGGAACTAAACAGGAGAGCATCCACAGCGTCTATATCCAAAAGGGCGGCCAGCCTGTGTTGGAGTACCACAAGGAGCAGGACCAGCTTTACTACATCTACTCCTGCACCAAGAGTATCATGTCTGCTTGCTTGGGCATCGCCTTGGAACAGGGTGCAATAGAGAGCATAGATCAGCCCTTATCTGACTTCTTCCCGGAGCTGCTGGAGGAAGGGGTAGATCCGCTGAAACGCGCTATCACTCTGCGGCACCTGCTGAACATGACCTCAGGCATTGACTGGCCCGAATGGACCACGTGGAACTATCGTACAGGTCCGATGCGTGATAGCGCAGACTGGGCTAAGTATGTACTGGAGCGACCGATGGCACAGATGCCCGGGCAACGGTTCAACTATTGCTCGGGCGGTTCACACCTGCTTGCGGTCATCATTCAAAAACAAACCGGCATGCCATTACTCGATTTCGCCCGCGAGCACCTGTTTGACCCGTTAGGCATCGGAGAGGTTCAGTGGTTTCAGGACCCGCAAGACTATTACTATGGTGGTGCCGGGGTTAGCATGGAAACTAGCGATATGGCTGAGCTTGGCCAGCTTTACTTGCAGTTGGGGAAATGGGAAGGTCAGCAGATCGTGCCAGAGACTTGGGTGCAAGAGTCAACGGCTTGGCAGTCCAGAGGTGAGGACTTCATCGGTACCGGATATGGCTACCAGTGGTGGTTGACTTCGCTAGAGCGTGCTTCGAACAAGCATGACATCTACTTCGCCATGGGCTACGCCGGGCAGTTCATCTATGTCGTGCCGGAACTTGACCTGGTAGTTGCCTTCGCCAGCTGGTCTCCAGACAACCCACTGCGTCCCGAACACTACCTGCGTACCTATATCATCCCGGCGGTTGCCCGTTAACGGTTGGATAAGTACCATTCTCTACCTACATCTGCGCAACTATTTCCCGTATACTGCGTTATAACAGATGGAGGTGTAGCAATGTGAAGAAGGTACTCCCAACCGTTATGGTAATTGCTTTACTCCTGCTCCTGGCAGGTTGTAGCGTGGGGCAGCCGACAATCAAGCATGTTGAGTTGACTGATGCTGAGCAACAGTTAGTGAAAGCAGTCGGTGGCGACCGCGTACTGAGGTACATGGTGGATGCCGAGATAGGGGTAGACATCACAGTCAAGTGGGTGATGGAGCATTACTACCAGGGTAAAAAGACGGATGATGTGCTTGCTGCCGGCATGGTCACGAATGGTGAAAAACCAGGGTTGCCCATCTATTTCAGCAGCAGCCGGTTGGTAGGGTCAAACGAGGAGATTTGGAACCTGGCTGTCGGCGAGGCTGGAATGACCAAACGAGTCACTACACCCGGTTCAGACTATGCCTTCGCCTGGGAGCCAGTTCAGCAGTCAGAGTTCAAGCTGGATGTGCCGATTGTCATGGCTATCGGTGTTTACTCCGGCGAAACCCTTCACGGCATTCCTGAGGGCGTCTTTAATGATGAGATGGCTATGGAGCAGCTACTAAAAAATGAGCACGTATACATCCTGAAGATGACCTTCAGCGAAGGCGAATGAGGCGGGGGGACGGACTTTTGTCACAACGGCGGCAGCCCAATCCTGCCGCATAAAAGAGAGCGTCATCGTCCTGAGGATGAAGCTATCGCGCGCAGGTAACTAATAAGACCCTTGGAAGGAGAACAACAGATTTGACTTTGAAGAAGAAGCTATTGCTCTGCCTGGTAGTAGGGCTGGTGCTGGTATTCCAGCTACTGAACATATATGCATCCGAGTGGCAGCACAGCATGTCCTCCGCTCACAATACCCCAGTCAGTGGGTCTGACTGGTCACAGGTGTGGCTGGTTCCCATGGATACCGGGCACCCGCATGAAACAGAATTGCTGGCTGATGCACTGCTAGAGAAGCTGCGGGCTGGCGGGTTAGATGCCAAGCTAGCGCCGGAAAGCTGCGTGTTGGCACCGGGTGAGCCGCAGCCTGTGATTCTTGAGATAGCAGTGGCTGAATGGAAGAACACGTGGGCGCTGTTTGGCCGCAAGGCGATAGCTCGAGTTAAGCTCCAGACCCGGCTTTATGGCGATTATACCAGCAGCAACAACCTTTGGATAACCAGCTCGTTCAGCGGTACAGCACGTTACCGGGGCATCGTTCAGACTGGCAGGGTAGATGCAGATATTGCCAACCAAGTGGCCTACGTTTTCGCCAAACAAGCGGTTGAAGAGCTTCATCAAGACAATACAGCCTACCCCGTAATACCGTCGGAGCGGAATGGCTTCCGATGGTCCTTCTCGCTGAAACTACCCCAGTGGTTGACAAGCGTCTTTCAGCGGTCAGCTGGGCAGTCCGTCGACCATCCACTGGTGCTGGATAAGGTAGATTACCACTGGCAGTTCATCCGAAATGGCCAACCTCAGGAAGTCTATCTTTACCGCGTTGAGATGACGGGGGATGAACTGGAACAGGAGCTGCTTAAACGGCTACAGCCTGGTATCGGTGGGGACAGCTTTTTGGATATAGACTATAACGGTTATCACCGGCGCACCTTCGCAGGTGGGCTGATCTCGCACTGGAGCGCCAGGCACGAGGGCTTGTTCGGTACAGGCGACCCGAATACTGGGGCATTCACCAATGCAAGCTATGCTTCACTGCAGCAGGAGAAGCTGGAGCGCTATGTTCTGATAGTCGACCCAGCCCCGCGTGATACAGGCTCGATATCCCAGCCATAGCTGTAAAAGGCCTGTGAGTTGTAGCTCACAGGCCTCTTGTTATAAACGTGTTTAGAGATTAGCGGCGGCGTTCCCTGAGCCGTTGGGTGTGTAAGTAGGTAGAGGTGAGGCTGACA
>JAWLDB010000268.1:0-3429 GCA_041686915.1 Bacillota bacterium | reverse complement strand
GGTGCAGTGATCTTCATGCCTTTCCGCGCGATAGTGGTCAGTAGGTTCTCGTAGGTGGCAGTGGTATGCATTACTTTCGGCATGATGACTGCGCCCACAGGAAAGGCCTTAATGACCTCGGCCATGCCCCCAATGTGGTCAGAGTGTGGATGTGTACCTACGATGACATCCAATTTTGCCACCTCTTTATCCTTTATGTAGTTGACTACCGTGCTTGAGTCGCTAGACTCGCCGGCATCAATCAGCATGAAGTGTTTGTCGCTTTCTACGAGGATGCTATCTCCCTGACCTACGTCTATGAAATGAACCTTCAGTGTTGATGGTACTTGAACTGGTTCAGCCGGCGTAGGCACCGGCAGAGGCGTGCTTGCGGGAGGAGTAGATGGAGCCGTTGGCGTTTTAGTCGTTGGCGTCGATGAAGATGGTGAACTTGGAACACTTGGACTCGCCCCTCCTGCAGTGGGGCCGCTAGAAGGCGCAGGTGCGTTAGTGCTACCTGTTGATAGCGTGTCCTGCGGGACCTCTGCAGGGAGCGGTGAGCTACAGCCGGTTAGCGTGAGAGAAAGCAGCAGGGTTGTGATGAGCAGCAAGGCCAGCAACGGTCTGTATGTGTGACTACGAGACACGTGGATCACTCCTTGGTGGCTGAGTAGGTATACTCACTAATACGGTGAATGTAAGATAATTCCTCCATCAGCCTGCTGTTGCACAAGGAAAAAGCTGTTCAGCGTGGAAAATCACATTGTGTGAAGGGGGTGACAGGTCAGATGAAGAGGCGGTTAGCTTTGCTGTATGAGGCCAGCATGATATGCCTTGCGTTGATGACAATACTGCTCTTCATGCTCGAACAGTCCGGTTACCTTTCTCAAGTTGCTCTTAGAGTAGTTGCCGCCATAGACAGCGTTGTATTGGTGGTCTTTGCTCTGGATTACTTTGTCCGCCTGGCAGTGGCACCTCGAAAGGGGTCGTTTATCAGGCAAAACATCCCGGAATTAGTAGCGATATTGCCGTTCAGCTCGCTTTTCCGTGCATTTCGCCTAACAAGAGTTTTGCGTATAGTTCGCCTTTCGCGACTTACTCGCTTCACTAAGCTGGCAAGAGCTCTCTCCTTCGGGAAGATTGTGGCAGACCGCTTCGGGCGTTTTCTTCAAACCAACGGCCTGATCTACATGATCTACGTCACAGTGATGCTCGTTCTCCTCGGTGGAGTAGCAATCTACTACGCAGAGGGCATGGAGTCCATACAAGATGCGATATGGTGGAGCATCGTTACGGCAACAACAGTTGGGTATGGGGATATCTCTCCCGCCAGTGGTCTAGGTAGACTGATAGCTGTGGTACTGATGCTGTCTGGGATCGGCCTAATCGGAATGGTTACCGGATCGATAGCTACTTACTTCCTATCCAGCGGGGGAAAACCGGTTAGTTACCGGGATGAGGTGATTGAAACAATCAAGAAGCGATTAGACGATCCTGCTTCTCTCAGCATGGAAGATGTCAACTACATTCACCGCGTGCTCACTGTCTTGGTAGAGGCTGGACAAGCCGAGGAAGCTAAGCTGCCTCCTGAAGGCTCAATACGACGAAGCCTAGACGGTGCCAATAGAAGCAATCAAAAAGGCGACGAATCTCAAAGTTTTTCGTCGCCCCTGCCATCTCTTATGAACCAATCTACTGAACTATGAAACTTATGCAGAGGTGTAGAGCGGTCTTGTTCCCATCGCCTCAGAGTCGTCCAGTCTACTCCTAGCACTGCGCTAGCTTCCTGTAGAGACAGCCCTTTACACATCCTTGCTTTCCGGAGTCTCTGTCCGAGAGTGTCCTCTGGCAGCCCTTCAAAGCATCCTAGATACTGCAACGCTTGACCCAGCGCCTCTGACAGCTTCTTTAGGCTCCGGAGGCTGGCTGGGTTCTTGTCTGTTTCTATGCTGCTTATGGCCTCAGGGGTCAGACCTGCACCCTTAGCTAACTCTCTGATGGTCATTTTCTTCTCCAGGCGAGCTAAGCGCAGACGCTTACCCGGGGTGTCGCCCTGACGACTACCAGGGTACCTGCCATTCAACTCTGCCTCACGCAGCACATCTGCTCCTGAGTTGTTCTCTGCACGGACAGGGGTTCATGGCAGCCACCAGCATTAGCCTGCTAGGGTAGGTGAGGCTGGCTTGAGCGCGGGAAATGTGTACAGAGCCGTCCTCCAGCGGCTGACGCATTTGCTCCAGCACGCGCTTGGGGAACTCGGGCAGTTCATCCAAGAACAGCACCCCGTTATGCGCTAGGCTGACTTCCCCTGGCTTTGGGATGCGTCCGCCGCCAATCAGTCCTGCGTAAGAGATGCTATGATGCGGCGAACGGAAGGGGCGCTGCGCAATCAGCCCGTCGCGTCCTTGCATCAGGCCACTGACGCTGTAAATTTTGGTCACTTCCAGGGCTTCATCGGTAGTCATGGTAGGGAGGATGGTGGGTAGCTGCCGGGCCAAGAGTGTCTTGCCGGAGCCAGGCGGGCCGACCATTAAGAGGTTATGCCCGCCAGCCGCCGCCACTTCCAAAGCCCGCTTAGCCATAGCTTGACCACGTACGTCACTAAAATCGAGATCGGAGCCAGGCGCGCGCGTGACAGCAATCTCCCGGTTAGGGCGGGCCAGGTGCATTTCACTCTCGCCTTTCAAGAATGAGCAGAGCGTGCCCAGATCAGATACCGGATAGACATCGACGCCTTCCACCAGCAGGGCCTCGTTGACGTTCTCCCTGGGTACGAACACTCGGCGTATGCCTAAGGACTTGGCCAGGATTGCCATCGGCAGCACCCCCGGGATCGGGCGCACGCTGCCATCGAGTGACAGCTCGCCCAGGTAGAGGCTGCCCAACACCGATTCAGGGGGAAGCTGCTCATCTGCTATGAGTAAGCCCAACGCTATGGGAAGGTCAAAGCCCGACCCTTCTTTGCGTAAGTCGGCTGGGGCTAGGTTAACGGTGATCCGTCGGCCGGCGAACGCGCCACCGCTGTTCTTGATAGCAGCGCGCACCCGCTCTTTCGCTTCCTTGACGGCTGTATCGGGCAGTCCGACCACTTCATAGGCCGGTAACCCGTTGGACAGGTCTACTTCCACTTCGACCAGATAAGCATCGACGCCGAGCACCGACGCACTCAGTACCTTGGCCAGCATATATATCACCTGCTCATGCTTAATAAAACACCTGTTCGCCATATTGGTGAGGTTTTCCTGCTAAGTCTCAGAAGAATTCTGCTTTGGAAAGAACAGATAGTTTGGATGTAAAACGTGACAAATGTCCGTCCCCATGACACACAAATGTCCGTCCCCATGACACAAGAACCCCGGAGCCGCAGGGCTCCGGGGTTTGGCTTATTCACCGGTGGGCTGGGGGAAACGAATGGTGAAGATGGTACCGTCCTCTCCTGTCTCTACAGTC
>JAWLDB010000267.1:0-3429 GCA_041686915.1 Bacillota bacterium | reverse complement strand
CGCCTTGCGATAGACTGGCGCATTGGATGCTTCATATTCTGCAAGAAAACGTTTACTCTGCCCAATGTCAGAATGTTAACCAAGACCCAGAGTGGGATATATCCATATTTAGTTAGATAATGTTGGACAGCGGCATTCTTTTTGAATCGGTCAGCAATGTCCGCTTGAAGGCTCGCCAAGAGGTTGGCAACCTTGTCCATCTTATTGGTGTCAAAGTTTGACTGTTTCAGGTAATTATCGTGACCATACTCTCTTGAGAACTCGTAAGCAATAGCGGATTTAACCCTATTCTCGAACACCAAGATACTGGGAAAGAAGGTCGCCTTTAGTGCCCTATCAAACCGAAAAAGCTCATACAGTTCGGTGAAGGTAGCGCCGGTCCTATACTTTTCTACCACCGAGGGGGAGCTTAGATCAAGAAAAGGACCCTTATATCCATTGATGAGTTTGTAGTAGTTCTCGCGTTCTAGGATGCGTTTCGCCTTGGCTCCGTTTGGGATAGAAAGGCCACGCCTTCGCAATATTTTGAGCTGCATGTTGTAAGTTTTGAACACTTTACCCTTCAAGGACTATTCCCCCAGTATAAGCAAAGACCCCGGGGCACGAGGCACACCGGAGTTCAATCTGTTAACATGTTAGCATTTGGCATGACCTGTTGTCAATAGAATCAGTCACGCGAAAAGCCCCCTTGCGGGGGCTATTAGAAGCGATATACGGTAGCTAGTTAGGTAGTTGAGCAGTAAACGACTCGGAGAGTCTGGTGGATTTGGCTAACATCTCCTTCATATAGTCGACAGCCCATTCGATCATGTCATCCAGCTGCCGTTCGGTGAACAGGAACCGGATAAGGGCGGGAATGCGCTCGTAGATCCAGCCCAGGACCATGGCATACTTGAACTCGCCAGTCCCATTACCCAGGGCCTTCTCTGCTTGGATGACCAGGGCCAATACAATCTTCCGGACAACGGACTTATAGCCCTTGAACCAGAGATACGTCAGCGTCAAGACTACCACCAGGGCGATTAACGCGGTTCCCATAGGAGTGTTCCAAAACATCAATATCACCTCCTTAGCGTTGTGACTAGGGTCTTGCCATCGTAGTTAACGCGCAGGCTAGCCGCTTCCGCCACGGCCCGCACCGGTGCCCAGGTCTTGCCCTCCATGATCTGTGCCGGGTAGACCTTGCCCTCAAACACAACTGCCGGGCCTAGAAGGGCTTGTTCTTGCTTAGCGAGTTGCGGGGCTATAAAGTCAAAAACAGCCTTGGCTATTGCCTCAGCTGCCTGCTGCACCCAACCGTTCTTGATGCTCTTGGCGTCGTCCGCATTGGTGAGAAAAGCCCCTTCATAGAGCACCCCTATTGTATCGGCATCCATGACGTCGCGGATGATGTAATAGTAATCCTCGCCACGGCTCGTGGTCTTAGTACGGATACCCCGGCTTGGCATACCCGTGGCCGCCAGTCGCTCAACCATCATCCGGGCCAGCGTATCATCCCGTTTGTCTTTGGCAGAATGGAAGATCTCTGTCCCGCAAGCAGCTGCGCTCGTCGCAGCGTTGTAGTGTACTGAGATGCAGATATGTGGGTTAAACACAGAGACCCGGCGTAAACGCTGCGCCGGAGTCAGACTCTTGTCATCATCTCGGGTCAACTGCACCTCAATAGGCTGGCCGTGCTTGTCCACCAACCCTTTGCACCTAGCCTTCAGTGCAGCTGCTGCGAGCTGAGCTGTCTGTAAGTTCAACTCCTTTTCCACCAGGCCGTTGGATAACGCACCAGGGTCGCTTCCCCCGTGACCTGGGTCAAGCATAATTCGCATGATATCACCTCCTATGGTTCTATCCAGCGTTCAGGGTCGTTGTTTTGGGGTTGTTGCGCCGTCAAACCCACAGACTGACCGCCAGCCTGATCAGGGTTCTCCAGCCTTTCCCTCTCCCGCCTAAACCTCAGCAGCAATGGATTCAGACTGTCCAGGCCCGCGTCAACCAAGTTTTCAACGATGCTGATTGACTCCACCAGGAACAAAAATGAGTAGATAATCGCTGAGAACAAGATGCTTATCTGCTCAATCTGCACTACAGACTTGCTCTGATGAGCAACTACAGCCAGGATGAAGTAGCCCACGATCTTGACCGCTGTTCTGGTGAATGCCTTCCGACTCCTAATACGCCCGGTCTGAATGGCAACAAGGAACCCTCCGGCCTTTACAGCCTCGGCGAGCAGTCGCGTAAACAGATCACTGGCCACCGCAATCCAAAGAGCAACGAAGGCGGCTGTGGGCTCAACCAAGTACCAAAGTAGTCCCAGGATGATGCCCCACACCTTGGCTGCATCATGGCTCCAGAGTTTATGTAGCCATGTCGTTATTTCATCCATCCCCTCACCCCACGTCCGTCAGTAACCGGCTCGGCACCGGCAAACTAAAACGCGGCCCCGCATGGAGTCGCGCTAATTCTGTTCAGTTGCTAGGATCTCGTCTGCTTCTTTCTGCGTCAGCCTGCCCAGGGTCACCAGCTGGTTGACTTGGTCAGTTGTCACCCGGGCCTGCTTCCAAAGGTTCGTGATGAAAACAGCGTATGCTGCTGCCATTAGGCTGCACCCCCTGACAGAAGCAGCTCCAGTAGAGCATCTTCGGTGGCTTTCTGCCGGGCCGCGAGGTCCGCTAGCTGTTCCTCTTGGGTCAGTGGGCGGTCAATGTACTCATACCACAGCTCACTGGTCTGTGGGTTGAAGTAGAGAACCGGAGCCTTCCTTTCGATGACTTCAGGTTCGGGAATATCTTCGACCAATATACCAGTTGCCAGAACTGTCTCGGGAAGTTGGCTAGGAACATAGTGGACAAAAGACACCCTAGCCCTGCTTTCTGTCTCTAGGTCGCATTGAATGAACTTTGACATGCCTTACCCTCCTAATTAATTAGTTTGTAACCTTCAATATCACATTGGTACTCAGACAGAGAGTTGTAGGTTGCTCCAGCCGTACAGACTATCCTGCCGCTCCCGCTTGAAACTGACATTCCTTTATTGAAGGTCATACCTGCCTCGCTAGATTTGGACGAGATGAGTTGCCCATGATTAGTCAGGCTGGCGGTGTATCTTCTGATGAAGGTGGTGCCGAGCACTATCAGTTCCTCTTTGTCAGCATCAAAATGAATGCCATGCTTGTTCATGGATAGATTACCAGTTACCTCATCGTTCCACAGCAGAGTTGCACCTGCCCCGCTGATTTGATAGCAGGCTAAACCGTACTTGTAGTTGCCAGTGTTGTAGTAGGAGACGTACAGCCTGTCTCCGTGGCAGACCATGGATGAGGGCAGCAACGGACTAAATGACTGCGACCATAATAATGTTCCAGCGATTGAGTAAGCCTTCACAGTTCCAGCAGAGTTGCAGTAGTAGATGTTGTCGGCACCAGCTACTGCCACACAC
>JAWLDB010000266.1:0-3436 GCA_041686915.1 Bacillota bacterium | reverse complement strand
CGCCAGTTCATCCTGTCTTGTCTCCAACCTCTCACCCCCCACCTTCTCAGCGGGCATTTCCAGGATTTCGAACACACGTTGGGAAGCCTTCAGACCAGCCTTCGCCTGAGCGAGATTCTGCCCCATCGCTTGCAGAGGCCAGGTGATGTAATTAAGCAGATTGAGGATGGTGATCAGGGAGCCGACGGTCAGCCTGCCCTGGATGATTTCATACCCGCCCACGCCGAACAAGACGAAGAAGGGAGCAGAGGTCAGCAGGACCATCGCTGCCTCCAACTGACCTCTGCTGAAGGCCAGCTTTACGCTGGAGTCCGCCACCGACCCGGACGCCCTGCGGAACAACCCCGCCATGTACTTGGCCAGGTTGAATGACTTAGCAATTACGATGCCACCGGCTGCGTCCTGCGCCAACGAGTTAACATTGGCCATGTGTTCTTGGATATCCGTTGTATGCTGAGTGATCGGCTTGCTGAGTTTCCCGGCAACTACTATAATCAGCGGGGTAATGGCTACGCTGGCGAGGGTAACCTTCCAGGAAGTGAGGGTCATCACTACCAGTGATGCAACAAACAGCAACATACCACGTAGCAGCAAAACCCATTCTCGTCCAATCAAGTTACGAATCAGATTGATATCGTTGCTTAGGCGCGAGACATAGTCACCGCTGTGCTTATGTTCAAGGTCAGAGATAGTGACATGGGATATTGCCTCTGTCGCAGCTTGGCGGACGGCAAAGCAGATGCGCTCGGCTGCGTTCTGTGCCAGCCAGTAGCGAATGAAGAAGGCCCCGTCTTCGGCCACCCAAATCAGCAGCAGCCATGAGAACGATGCCTTTAATGCATCCAGGTCACCGCCCAAGCCTGCATCAAGGGTCGCTCCCAAAACCAACGCCATGCAGATGCTGGCTGCAGACTGGACTAAGACAAATACAAAGACACCTAAGCAGGCAGGCATATGCGGCTTCACAAACAGCAAGAGCGGTGCCAACTGTGCTCGCAGACCATCCTTCTTCATAAAGATCAACTCCACCCTTTATAATTGCAATGACACACTTTAAACCTTGATCGCCCTCAGCTTACCAGGTTTTATTTGCCATGTCAACTGCCTAATTAACTTTCATGAGGTATGCTTTAATTTATTCAATATAACGACCCATGATATGTGACAATTTCGGAGTGGAACAAAAAAAACGCCCCCAAAGAGGGCGTTATCCGTTAGCCGATATTCTAAAGACTCTTCAACAGAACAGCAGTTCCCATACCGCCACCGATACAGAGCGAGGCCAGGCCATACTCTGAGCCGCGCTTCTTCATCTCGTGAATGAGGGTGACCACGATGCGCGCTCCCGAGGCCCCTACCGGGTGACCGAGGGCGATTGCGCCGCCATTGACATTGGTGCGCTCTAGGATCCATTCAGGAGTGACATTGTGCTGCTCGGAGAGTTCCTTCACCACGCCGATAGACTGTGCCGCGAAAGCTTCGTTCAGCTCGATCAGGTCGATTTCATTAAGCTGCATCCCAGCATGCTTGAGGGCTGCTGCTACCGCAGGCACCGGACCCAGGCCCATCACCAGCGGGTCGACCCCACCCTGCCCAATGCCAATGATTTCGGCCAAGGGCTTGAGGTCGTACTGTTCAACTGCCTGCTCAGAGGCAATGATGTAGAAAGCGGCGCCGTCGTTGATGCCGGAAGCGTTGCCTGCCGTCACCGTTCCATCCTTCTTGAAGGCTGGGCGCAATCCCCCTAGCTTCTGGCGATTGGTGGTGCGGTTGGGGTACTCATCTTTGGCAAAGGTAATTGTCTCTTTACGGGTCTTCACTTCCACCGGGATAATCTCATCCTGGAATCGACCGGCGTCAACCGCAGCGATGGCTTTCTGCTGCGAGTTCCAGGCGAAGTCGTCCTGCTGCTCCCGGGAGATATTGTGCTTCTCTGCTATGTTCTCGGCAGTGATTCCCATGTGCACGTTATGGAAGGCGTCGGTCAAAGCATCGATAATCATATGGTCATGGGCTTGCACGTGACCCATGCGAAAGCCCTGGCGCGCATTAGGCAGCAGGTAGGGCGCTATGGACATGTTTTCTACCCCACCGGCAATAACGACATTGTGGAAGCCAGCCTTGATGTTTGCAACCGCCGACATCATGGCCTTCATGCCTGAGCCACAAGCCATATTGATTAGGTAGGCCGGGACTTCCGCCGGGATACCCGCCTTGATGGCGACCTGCCTGCCGATACCTTGGCCTTGACCAGCCGGCAGGATGTTGCCGACAATTACTTCATCGACGGCACTAACCGGGATGTTGGTAACGTTAAGGAGTTCCTTAACCACTATTGCTCCCAGGTCTCCCGGTGGGATGCTTGCTAGAGTGCCATTAAACGCACCGATCGCCGTGCGTTTAGCCGCAACCAGATAGACTTTACTCATGTTCCGAATACCCCCTTGAAATTAGATTTTACTATACCCAAATTTCAGTGACAGGCTCGTCACTTACTTCTCTTAAAATGCTGAATTTACTGACTTTGGTTATTGTGACATGTGGTTACGTAGGTTATAATCTTGTCATATGGAGATAAGGAGTCGAGGCCTAATGCCTACCTCAACCTTTTTTAACCTGCCGGAGAAAAAGCGACAGAAGATCCTGGCCGCAGCCGTTCAGGAGTTCACCATCCGCAACTTGGCCGAGGCCAACATATCCCACATAGTCAAGGCGGCCGGCATATCCCGCGGCAGTTTCTATCAGTACTTCAATAGCAAGGAAGACTTGTATGTACATATCTTCGCCACCTTGCGCGAAGAGCGGCGGGTGTACACTCAGCACATCATCGATCAGATGAAGACCGTACCATTCCTCGACTTCTATCGCGAGTTCTATCTGAAAAATGCCGAGTATTTGGTGATGCACCCTGACCATATCAAGCTAGGCAGGCACCTTTACACTTGCCCACTTGAGACATCCCGCAGCCTGATTGATATCCTGCAGAAACGCTATAAAGACATGTTCCTAATCGGCATCGAACATGACAAAGCGAAGGGCATCTTGCGAGAGGAGTTCAACTCCATCGCTCTAGCCGAGTTGCTCGTACATATGAGTACTGACATGTTCATCTTCGAGGTGATCAAGACGGAAGTGGCAATGACCAATATCGAGCGCAGCATCGACGCCACCCTCGATATCATCCGCCGCGGCGTAATGAGATGACAAGTTTATGGAGACCCTGGCCCCTCACGGGACCGGGGTCTCTTCTTACCCTCAGGCAGGTGCAGCGAGGCCAGCCGCTACAGCTCTAGAGGCGCATACCGCCATTCACGTCGAGCACATGACCTGTAACATAGGACGACTCGTCAGACGCCAGGAAGAGAGCGGCATAGGCTACTTCTTCCGGCTCGCCCAAGCGGCCAATCATGGTCATGCCGGCAAACTTCTTGAGCAG
>JAWLDB010000265.1:0-3445 GCA_041686915.1 Bacillota bacterium | reverse complement strand
CTCTGCGTGCGCGCGGAAATACTCTTATCACTTCTTAGTAGTGTTCCGTCCATGTCAAGGACGACCATTTTCATGCAATCAACTCCTAAAGTGGGCTTTACAATCTGGCGCTATACCCCAGCAAACACAGTCATGGATGAGGTTCATTGTATTACTAAATGAGAAAAGTAGGCAAGTCCACTATCTCAGTCCAGTTGTATCGGGAACTCCAGTGTAGTTCAATCGTAGAAAGTATACACAGTGATTCTCCCCTGAAAGAGGTAGCGCCTATGACCAAGGATCATCTGGTAAATCTATCTGCCAACGCTATTCGGGGAAGTGCTCCTCCAGCGAAATGCGGACTTGGGGCTGACAAAGCAGGAGCACATGCAGATAGGGACAGGTATCCCGCTGACTGTACTCAGCATCACACGCTCAGCACCCTCTGCACCTGCAGGTAATGCTCTTGTATTAACTCTTTCGCCTCGGGGCAGAGCTTGGCCATGCTGCGTTCAAGCTTCCGCAGTACCCAGTCCCTGCCCTCGTCAACGCCCAGGCCATGCGTGACATAGGCCAAGTGTAACAATGATGGCACCTGCATAACATGACTCATGGCATCAGCACTGGCGACGCATTCCGCCTCCGGAGTGGATCGCTGCATAGGCACGCTACCACGGTGGGTGAGGATGCATTCCTTCACCCGGGCAGTTCGCTCCTCTGGGTAACCAAACTCAGTCAGAATCCGCTCCGCCTCAGCCGCTCCGTGAATGTGGTGCTCGTTTTCAAGGCTGCTATCCTTTATACCCGCATAGTCGTGCAGCAGGGCTGCTATCTCCACTATTTCCTGATCTGCTCCCAGCTTCTCCGCCAGCTGTTTCCCCAACCTAACTACATGCACAATATGGTGAGTCCAGATGCGGTAGCTGAATGCGTTGGTCTCTTTCCGGCAAGCATCCTCTACCAGCTCCTCAATCTGTTTAATCATTTCGCTGTACAATGTGTGTCTCTCCTCTCCTACTGGTTCACTGCGCAGCACCACCTCAGGTACCTGCATCAAGCAACCAGTAGAATGTATGTTCGTCTGTGAGGAGTGCAAATCCTGCCACCCATCAGTAACTCAATTCGCTTTTGGTCAGCAGATGACAGTTGCCCGATTGACAATAATTCGCAAGTAATATAACCTATATCTTCCTGAGAGGAGGGTTATGGGTGTATCTGTACTACCTACTGGGCCAGAAGACCTATAGGCGAAATCTCCAGTACCGCGCTGCTCATGTTCTAGATAACTTGGGAAGCGCGCTTTTTGGCTTTATCATGATCTACATATGGAAGGCTGTTGGTGCAAACCATCAGGCCATGGGCGACTACACTATTGAGATGCTGGTTCTGTGGGCGGCGTTTGGTCAAGCACTCTTTCACTTTTCGGTTCAGGCTCCTCACGGGCTAAACATACAGCAAGCAGTCCGCAACGGAAACATCAGTATCGACTTCCTGCGTCCGGTGAACTTCTTTCTATATACTGTCTGCCGCGAGGCTGGGCAGCAGTTCTATAACCTCATATACAAGGGTGTGCCTCTCTACCTGCTCTACGCCCTGGTAGTAGGTTACCATGTTCCTAACCCGCAGAGTTTGCTCCTGCTTATCCCTGCTTGTCTCATGGCCCTTTATGTCTGCCTCTGTCTGGCGTACCTGGTAGGCCTGGCTTCATTTCTAACCACGGACATCCGCTGGGCGTCAACTTTGCACATGACCATGTTTATTACTGTCTCCGGCACCATGATGCCAACCGACCTACTGCCACTAGGTGGTTTACTGAAGCTCACTCCCTGGGCCACCATGGTCTATTACCCCGGAAGGATTTACTTCGACCTGAATGGCCTATCAGCCCTGGTGGTTCCACTAGTGTGGTGCGTACTATTGACATGCATCTGCCTGTTTGCCACGGATAGAGCACGTCGTTCATTGGAGGTGCAAGGAGGATGAGATCTGCCTTTAGCGTATACCGCCACCTGCTTGCGGCTAGCGTCCGCGGCATGATGCAATACAAGTTCAGCTTTGTACTAACCGCTATATTCAATTTCTTTGTATCCATTGCAGACTTTCTAGTGGTGCTAGCCATCCTCTACAACTTCCGTGCCATCGGTGGCTGGACTACGCCACAGATAGGGTTGTTATATGGTGTTGTTGCCGCTTCCATCGGCATCTATCGTACCTTTGGCAGCGAGCTACACAACTTTCAGAACTACATCATTAACGGAGAATTCGATGGACTGCTGCTACGCCCCTGGCCTACCTTACTCGTTCTGCTCAGCCGGGGCATTGAACTCTTCCGTATAGGTTCGATAATACAAGGCTATCTGGCTATGCTCGTATCCCTGCACTATCTGGGTGGTATCGACGGACTGGGGTGGAAGTACCTGTACTTTCTGGCGCTCCCGTTCATGAGTGCCGGCATTTTCTTCGCCATCGCCATTGCCACGAGCAGCCTGACCTTCTGGATTGGACGGGTTAGGGAACTGCAGACCTTCACTATTTATGGCCCAAATACGGCAGCCGCGTACCCTACCAGCATCTACCCCCGCTGGCTTAGGTACATGCTGACTATCCTACCCGTGACCTTTGTAGGGTACGTGCCCACGAGTGCCGCCCTGAACCTTGGCAGTCCGGCATGGCAGATGGCGACGCCCTTACTCGTCTCTATAGTCTCCCTCTACCTGGCCGCAAGGCTATGGGAGTTGGGTGAAAAAGCCTACCACAGCACTGGCAGTTAGGAGTGATATAGGTGATTAAGGCAACCAATCTGCGCAAGGAGTTCTTTGTTCCTGAAGCTGTGAAAGGTCCTTTGGGTCTACTTAAGGGTCTGGTGAAGAAGTCAGGTAAGAATGTTGTTGCGGTTAATGACGTCAGTTTTGAAGTAAATACCGGGGATTTCGTAGGGTATATCGGTCCAAACGGAGCAGGTAAGTCAACCACCATCAAGATGTTGACCGGGATTTTGCACCCTACCAGTGGTGAGGTCTTGGTTGACGGTCTCAGCCCGCAGCTAGACCGGCAACGTGTCGTCAAAAACATCGGCGTAGTTTTTGGGCAAAGAACTCAGCTTTGGTGGGACCTTCCCCTGATAGAATCCTTTGAGCTACTGTCTGCTATGTATCAAGTGCCACGTTCAGCATATAAGCAGAGACTCGAAGTGTTTAACGACCTGCTGAAGCTCGGTGAATTCTGGGAGAGGCCGGTCAGAAAGCTGTCCCTTGGGCAGCGAATGCGGGGAGAGATCTGCGCAGCTCTGTTACACAATCCAAGAATCCTGTTTCTTGACGAGCCCACCATCGGCCTCGACGTGGTGGCCAAGGCAGCTATTCGGGACATCCTAACTGAGATCAATGCCCAAGGAGTTACAGTACTGCTCACCACCCACGACCTTGGCGACATAGAGAAGCTTTGTCGCAGAGTGATGGTTATCAAC
>JAWLDB010000264.1:0-3446 GCA_041686915.1 Bacillota bacterium | reverse complement strand
ATGCCGGGTAGTGCTGGTGGGTGACGTGGACCAGCTCCCATCGGTTGGTGCAGGTAATGTCCTACGCGATACTATCGACTCGGGAGTTATCAGCACGGTGCGCTTGCAGACCATCTTCCGCCAGGCAGGCAAGAGCATGATTGTTACCAACGCCCACCGGGTCAACAAAGGTGAGTTCCCTTATCTGAACGTCAAGGGAAGAGACTTCTTCTACATCAACGAAGAGGATCCGGAAAAGATAATGCAAAATATTCTGCAGCTCTGTCGATCCCGGCTGCCCAACACATACGGCTACCACCCGTACGATGATATTCAGGTGCTAACACCCATGCGGCGCACCTTGATAGGCGTAGAAAACCTGAATGAGCAGCTGCAGAAGCAGCTTAATCCCCCTTCTCCCAGCAAGACAGAGATCAAACTCGGTTTTACCATGTTCCGGGTGGGGGACAAAGTGATGCAGATCAAGAACAACTATAAGAAACAGGTATTTAACGGCGACATTGGCCGCATCCACGTCATCGACCGGGAGGAAGGCGAACTGAAAGTGTTGTTCCCGGAAGGGCGCAGTGAGCGGTTGGTCAGCTTTGATTTTATGGAGTGCGACGAACTGACGCTGGCTTATGCCATTTCCGTACACAAGAGCCAGGGTAGTGAGTATCCGGTAGTGGTGATGCCTGTATCGACGCAGCACTATATCATGCTACAGCGCAACCTGCTCTACACTGGCATCACCAGGGCTAAGAAGCTGGTCGTGTTGGTTGGCACCAAGAAAGCCCTGGCCATGTCGGTCAGGAATAACAAGGTGGAGACGCGGTATTCGCTACTTGCATGGCGGCTAAAGAATGCCATGCACCGTTTAATGCCGGCCACACCATTGCCGTAGCGACACGGCACGCCGTGCGGCGCGCGGGCGCCGTTCCATCCGCCTTCGGCCTGCGTCTCTGAAACATCCGCGCAGGAACTGGTGCTCCATCATTCGAACCGAACCGTCACCGTAGCGACACGGCACGCCGTGTCGCCCGCAGGACGCGGCATGCCGCGTCCCTACGTCAAACTAGAGAGGAGGATATTCATGCGCTGCCTACCGTTCTGGGTCTATAGGCTCGAGGGGCTGAGCCGGCAGCCGGCTTACCGGCTGACCAGCAACCCCCAGCTTGATGCTGCCTATTATGAGCTACGTGGGCGAGCGCGTGTGACGGTCCTGACACCTCCTCTCAGCATCGCCAGGGCCGATGCTCTGGCTGCTGAGCTCACCAAAGCAGGTATACAGCGCGAAGCAGCAGTTCTTAACCGTATGTTAACCCGCTGGGGGTTTCACCCTCTGTCAACAGGAGATCAGATAACTCCGGCGCCGTTGTGGGAGAGGTCTGAGACCGAAGAGGTTCGGGTTGTCCTGCATACCCTGCGAGGACGCCTTTTGATGCTGGACGAGTTGGAAGCAGCCCTGCGTGAGAAGCGCTATGTTCTTTCGACCCCGTTAGCTGACCTGCTGCAGTACCTGCATCTAGAGGGTGAAGTCTCCTACCGCCCTGCGGTAGCGGAACTCCCGGTGCGCCGCTGTCTACGCTGCGGTAGCACAGGCTTGCGACAAGAGCCCTGCATGGAGTGCGGTGAACTGCACGGTTACAGCTGTAACCAATGTGGCGATATGGGAGTGGCCAAGTCGTGCCGCCCATATTACGGAGCTGCTGCGGCAAATGCCGCTCAAACGCGGGACGTCGAGCTGGTAATGCCCACACTCACTTCAGCCCAGGAGCAAGCCTCAGATCGCCTGGAGAAATTCATCATGCAGAATGAGAAGCAGCTCTGTCTGCTTTGGGCCGTTTGTGGGGCAGGCAAAACAGAAGCAGCGCTACCAGCCATCCGTAGAGTGCTGGCAGCAGGAGGTAACGTGCTTTGGGCTACTCCTCGGCGTGACGTGGTAACAGAGTTGCACCCGAGACTCGCAGCAGCTTTTCCAGGCATTCAGGTTAGCGCCTTGCATGGAGCCGTCGCCGAACGGTTCGTAGACGCTCCCTTGCTGGTGGCTACCACGCATCAAGTACTCCGCCATTATGCCGCCTTTGACCTGGTAATCCTGGACGAGGTAGACGCTTTCCCTTACCTGCATAATCCCATGCTTGAGCTGGCAGTGCACCGGGCGGCCCGGCCAGAGGGGAAGTTGATTTACCTGACGGCTACTCCTACCACCGAACTGATCCAGCAAGTGCGGCAGGGCAAGGTAGAACAGGTACTGCTGCCGGTAAGGTTTCATGGTCATCCTCTGCCTGTGCCAGAGGTGCGGGTTATGCGCCTGAATAGGCCAGGCAAGGCTGAATGGCGGGTACCTAAGCTGCTGATCGAGGCGCTAAATGAAAGTATTGAGCGTGACCTCTGCCAGGTGATGGTGTTTGTGCCCAGCGTTGAGCTGGCTGAACTGGTGGGTACAGCGCTTAAGGCATGGTACAAAGCACAGCAGGGGCAGGACGATTGGGTAGATCATGTGCATTCTAAAGATCCGGCGCGAGAGACGAAACGCAACCGGTTCTTTGCAGGTGAGTTCCCTATATTGGTGACAACTACATTGATGGAACGCGGCATAACTTTATCCCGGCTGAACATTATCGTCCTTTGGTCTGACTGGGAGAAAGTCTTTCAGGAATCGGTGCTGATTCAGATTGCGGGTAGAGCCGGGCGCTCTGCTGAGTATCCTGGTGGACGGGTATTGTTCCTGGGGGAAAGGCGCACACGCTCGATGACGGGAGCGTTTAACAGGATACGTTCTCTTAACAGGGAAGCGGAACGAATGGGATTATATAAGGAGGTAAAGTAGTATGTGGAAGGTAGACTTGAACTGCGACATGGGCGAGGCGTTTGCAGGGTACAAACTCGGACCGGATGCAGAGATTATGCCCCTCATCTCTTCTGCCAACATTGCCTGTGGCTGGCATGCGGGCGACCCGCATGTGATGCGCAGGACGGTGGAGCTGGCGCTGCAACACGGCGTTGGGATTGGAGCTCATCCCGGGCATCCTGACCTGCTTGGCTTCGGACGGCGCAACATTGCGCTCACACCAGCAGAGCTAAGGGACTATGTGGTGTTTCAAATAGGGGCACTTCATGCCTTTGTACGGGCTCTAGGAAGCGAACTGCAACACGTCAAAGCTCACGGAGCCATGTATAACCAGGCGGCTGCTGACCCCAATCTGGCCAGAGCTTTCGCCGAAGCAGTGGCTTCGTTTGACCGGGAACTGGTGGTTGTTGGCCTGGCTGGCTCGCACTTGTTGAGCGAGGCCGAGAACCTAGGCCTGCCTACGGCCAGCGAGGTTTTCGCTGACCGCGGCTACCTGCCCTCTGGCGCACTGGTGCCCCGCTCACAGCCAGGGGCTGTTCTGCATGACCCGGCGGAGGTTGTCTCGCGAGTTGTTCAGATGGTCAAAGAGGGTAAGGTCACCGCTAACAATGGG
>JAWLDB010000263.1:0-3455 GCA_041686915.1 Bacillota bacterium | reverse complement strand
TGCGCAAGCCGCATGGCTTCGTCTCTGGCGGCGAGGATAGCCGAACTCCAAGTAGCCACCAAAACAGCAGCTCCGACTATTATCATGATTAGCAGCATTCCCACAAGGGCAGGTGTAATGTTTATCAGGAAGGACTGTTTAGTGGGGGGTGTAACGGCCATACCGTTCCCTCCTTTCGTTGCTGACCGTGTGGGATGGGGGCTGTATGACCCGTGGGTGTGATGAGTGGCTCTAAATACATCTTATAATTCAGATTTCGACAGAATCAGCCAAAATCCTCCCGCTAGCCACACTGGGTGATAAGCAAATCCCACGCTCCGATTGGGACGTGGGACTTGGGGGCTAGCTATCGCACAGGCGTTGATGTATCTAATCGCAGCTCAACTACCGTATCAATCTCGTCCGGCAGTGGATGGGTCAAGTGCTCTGGGCTACCAAAGTTGATAAACAGACAGTTCGGGAAGTCAAAGGTATTCCAGGGTCGCATCAGCCTTAGCTCTGAGCGGTCGCTCAGCAATCTGGCCCGCTGCACCTTGCCCTGCAAACCAGGAAGCCCAAGCGGTCCGATGCTGCCCTGTAGCACATGGGCGTATAGCCGGTCGCCCCGCTGTGTGTAATAACCCCACTCTGGTTTCGGCAGATCAGCCTTGCCGCAGCCGTAAATGCTCTCTCCGTTATTTCCCATCCACTCCCCGATCTCGGTCAGCAGGCGCAGCGACTCGACCGGGAACTCGCCTTTGGCATTAGGACCGATGTTTAAGATCATATTGCCGTTCTTGCTGACGCACTCCACCAACTTGCGAATGATCAGGCTGGCTGGCTTATAGCTACGATCTGAAGCATGGTAACCCCAGCTATTGTTCATCGTGATGCAGGCTTCCCAAGGCACTGGCCGCCCCGACTCATCAACGATACCCTGAGGAGGCACGATTTGCTCGGGTGAGGCAAAGTCTCCTGCATAGAAGCTTGGGCTATTGGTGCGGATGCTGCCAGCGTTTTCACCGCTCGCTTCCAGCCGGTTGTCGATAATAGCCTCAGGCTGTAAGCTCCGCACCATCTGCACGAGCTCACTGGCGCGCCACTTTTCCCCCATCATCTCGCCGTAGGAGAAATCAAACCAGAGGATATCCAGCTTACCGTAATTGCTGCATAGCTCTCGCACCTGGCCGTGCATGTAGTCCAGATAGCGGGCAAAATCATGGGCATAGTTCTGATAGTCTGCGTTATCCCGCATCGGATGGTGCCGGTCACCATAGTGCGGATAATCCGGGTGATGCCAGTCAAGCAGCGAGTAATAAAGCCCTACCCTTAGGCCCTCTGCCCTGAATGCTTCCAGGAACTCGCGGATCAGGTCGCGACCCGCCGGTGTGTTAGTCGCCTTGTAGTCGGTGTAGGCGCTATCAAACAGGCAGAAGCCATCGTGGTGTTTGGCTGTCAGCACTGCATACTTCATTCCAGCTGCCTTCGCCGCCCGTGCCCAGACTCTTGGGTCGTAGTTTACGGGGTTGAAATCCTGAAAGTACGGCTCGTAATCCTGATTAGTCATCCGCTCCGCATTCCTTACCCATTCCCCACGGGCTGGAATAGCGTACAGTCCCCAGTGTATGAACAGTCCGAACCGGTCATGCCGGAACCACTCGGTCCGGTGGTCTCTCTCTTCAATTGAGCCCATCTATCTTTCACCTCACGCATTTTCGCTTATTCTGGTATTCCTTCCTGGTTGTTATATTCCTGCGTGGGGAGAGACAGATGGGACAGTCCCATCTGTCTCTCCAAGGGGAAAAACTGAGTAGCAGGCGTTCTTGCCATTTGGGTGCTGTGGTAGTGCAGGTATTATAGGACTTGCACAAGCAGATATGGAGGTGCCTTATGAGCCCATTTGGTTGGAAAGACCTATCTTCCCTCCCATTTCACACTATTACCCTGTTGGAGGAGATCCAGATTTCCTGGCTCCCCATGCATGGCAAGCGGCGCGAGCTAGCCCTTACATTGCGAGCCAACCCTGCGGTGGAATGGTTCGTGAGACATAAGTGTCCTTCTATAAATGGTTGGCTGGATGAACTGCTTACCGAGTACCAGCATGAGCCGATACCGACGGGGGCAGAGCTGCACCAGTTGGAGCAGGCGGTGCTAGGCAGCATGGAAGACTGGATTATCTATGTCACTGAGCCGGAGGCCTATGACCGACTATCATTCAATCGATGGGACGACCAGGAGCTACTGGGTCTAATCGACTTCCGGGGTAAAGTCGTCATCGACGTCGGTGCCGGCACCGGCAGCCAGACTTTCCGCATGGCGCCTGTGGCTCAGACTATCTACGCTGTCGAGCCGGTCGGCAACCTACGCAAGTTTATCCGCAACCGAGCCGAGCAGCGTGGGCTTACTAACGTCTTTGCGGTCGATGGAGAACTATGTGCCATTCCCTTCCAAGATGGTTTCGCCGACGTACTCGTCACTGGTCATGTGTTTGGTGACCATCTGGAGGCAGAACTCAACGAGATGTGCCGCGTAGTCAAGCCAGGCGGCCTGATCATCCTCTGTCCCGGCAATCGTGATCGGGATGACGAGGTGCATCAGTGGCTGGTTGACCGTGGCTTCAACTGGGGACGCTTTGAGGAGCCTGGCCCGAGCGTGGGCGCAGGCTGGATGAGGAAGTATTGGATGACCCGGTAGATAATGAGACAGATGGGACTGTCCCATCTGTCTCAACACTAAGACCCCACGGCCCGCAAAGGGGCTGTGGGGTCTCTAAGCTGCCGATCCTCATTGCTAGGCTAGCGTACGTTTCAGCCAGTACCCATATAGCGAACCAACTACGATACCTACAGCGTGCGCGCCAGCCCCTACGGATATCTCAGGTTGCAGAACAAAGATAATGGCATTAACGGCAAATAGCGCGATAGGCAGTGACTTTGCCTTCGAACCTAGCACCCTGGCTTGAGGGCGCATCACTGCATAGGCACAAGCAGTTCCAAACGCAGCCGCCGACGCGCCAACCACAGGCTCTCCACCATACTTTAGAACATCTGCCATGGCTGGAAAGGTCAAGCTCCCGAGCAAGCCGGCAAGCAAGTATATCAGCAGGACACGCCTCCCGCCAGCAATCTTTTCGAGCTCTATGCCGGCGATGAAGAGTAGACCCATATTGACCACCAGGTGAATGGCCATGTCATGAGAGAAGAATACGGTGAGCAAGGACCATGGCCTGACCATTATAACGTCCCACTCGGTATAGAGTGCCAGCTGGTCGGCCAAAAGTGGTGAAGCGTTGCGAGCGACAAAGATTACGATATTCAGCACGATAATTGCTGTTGTCACGGGACTACTTGTCAGCTTGTGCTTAAGTTTGTCAATCATATGTTAGAACCTCCGTTGTCTAGTGGTTTGATGTATACTCTTGACATCACATTTTGTCCTGAAACTTGATACAATTGATCTGGGTGTAGCCTACTACA
>JAWLDB010000262.1:0-3455 GCA_041686915.1 Bacillota bacterium | reverse complement strand
TCAGCCTGTTTCGGGTCCATCTCTTCTGCGTCAGCCAACAAGCTTCTGGCCATCGAATGATTTAGTGTGGGAAGAGGCGGAATACCAGCTGTATGAGTCAGGAAATGATGAATGGTCATTGCCTTTTCGGCACCTTGCTTGCCGATTTTAAACTCTGGCAGGTACTTGATGACCAGATCTTCAACGGACAGCTTGCCTTGCTCCTGCAACTGCAGGATTGCAACTGCGGTGAAAGACTTGGTCACAGAGCCGATGCCAAAGATGGTGTCCTCGTTGATGGGCACCTGGTTCTCGACATTCGCCCAACCGAACCCTTGAGTGTAGACGGTCTTCCCGTCAACAGCCACTCCGATGGATGCCCCAGGGACCTTGTTCTGTGACAGCTTTGCTTTTGCTACCTCTTCGTACGAACTCCAATCATACATTCCCATACCTGTTCCTCCTTTTATTTGATATCTACCATTTATCCGGAAGCAGTACTTCCGGTGTTTACCAACCCTGTACAACCTGCAGCACTTCATCCGGTATCAGCCCAGCCTGATACTCCTTGATTGCTTGCTCAATAATCGCCAAGCCCCGGTCTACCTGTTCCTTGCTAATCACCAGCGGAGGCTGGATTCTCAGCACGCTCCCAGCCAGGAAAATGACTATTGCCCCCAGTTCGTAGCAACGGTAGGTAATCTTGGCGGCCGCTTCTCGTGCCCTTGCCTTGGAAGCATGATCGGTGACCAGGTCCACACCGATACTCAGCCCGAGGCCTCTAACATCGCCGATCAGGTCATATGTCTTGGCCATGTGGGCGAACTCAGACCGCATGTAGTGGCCCAAATGCACAGACCGCTCTAGCAGGTTCTCCTCTTTAATCACAGAAATGGTGGCTAACGCCGCTTGAGACGCTACTGGGTTTCCGCCGGTAGTAAACAGATGAGCCGGGGAGTCCAGCGCCTCAAATATCTCTGCCCGACCCACAATGGCGCTCATGGGTAAGCCCGAAGCTATGGATTTGCCCATCACAACCAAATCCGGCTCCACGCCAAAGTGCTCTATCCCAAACCACTTGCCGGTCCGCCCAAATCCCTGTTGCACTTCGTCTACGATGAAGAGAATTCCGTGTTTGCGGCAGATGGCATGCAATTCCTGCAGATACCGCTTGGGAGGTACCAAAAGCCCTGCGTCTCCAGCAATCGGCTCCATTACTACTGCCGCCACCTCTTCTGGAGGCAGGTAGTGTGTCAGTGCTATTCTTAACTCATCCAGGCACTGCAGGCGGCAGGTCTCAGGGTTATCTGAGTACGGGCAGCGGTAGCAGTCGGGGTACTGGATGTGGTGCATTCCTGGGAGCAGAGGCCCGATCTTGCGCCGCATGTTGAGGCTTAAAGCAGAAAGTGAGATAGCCCCAAAGGTTGAACCATGATACGACTGCACAAAAGAGATTAGTCTATACCTGCCCGTATAGGCTCGAGCTAGCTTAATCGCGCCATCTATGGCATCGGAACCGGATAGGCCGAATGCGACACGTTTGGGAAACTGGCCAGGAGTGATCTCAGTCAGGGCTTCAGCCAGATCCACTGGTTGCTGAAGGTACATGTACGCCGCAGTATAGTGAACCAAATCCTTTGCTTGCTCTATAATGGCTGCCACAACCTTAGGATGGGTATGGCCAGTGTTAGCAGCAGCTGCGCTTGCCAGGAGGTCGATATATTTCCTGCCTTCGATGTCCTCGATAATGGCTCCGTAGCCACGCTTAACTACCAGGGGGTAGTACGGAACCTTCGCAAAAGCTGCGCTTACCTGTCGGTCTCTATCAACAACATCTACCGCGTCAGTCAACGTGTTCTGCAGTTCATAAGCTTCCACTTGAAGACCAGCCTCCTACCTCTACTCTGCTAGTCGCCGAGTCTGACCACCCGACCAGCTGCCAAGCCTGTATAGTTATTGTCCTTGACAGCTATCTCTCCGTTGACGAGCACGTAGTTTAGTCCTTCATTCTTGAGGGTTTGCTGCTGATACGTAGCACGGTCGGCAACAGTCTTTGGATCAAAGATCACCAGGTCGGCGTCGAAGCCCTCACGCACCAGTCCCTTATGTTTGAGGCCTGCCTTCTGTGCAGGCAAGGAAGTCATCTTGCGGATAGCGTCTTCCAGCCTAAGCACGCCTTTTTCTCTCACGTATTGGCCCAATACTTTAGGGAATGTCCCTACAGCCCTGGGATGAGCCCCAACTTCGGCAGCGATGATGCCTCCATCGGTGCCGATCATCGTATATGGGTGTTGCATGATACGTTCGATGTCCTCATCGCCCATCATGAAGTACAGCGCTCCGGCAGTCGCTTCAGAAGCGAGCACCAAGTGCAGCAGGGCGTCCAGTGGCTCCATATCATGTTCGCTGGCATACTCGGCGACGGTCTTCCCGAAAGCTCCAGGAACCCGCTTGGCGAAAACAAGAATGCCATCCAACCCACAGTTAAGGGCCAGGTTCTCCCACTCTGTGCTGGGTCTTTGAATGTCCTGTTTGATTTGCTCACGAACATCTGCATCAGCTAGCCGTTCCAGCAGCTTTGCCGTGCCACCCTCATGGTACCTGGGTGGAATAGATGCTTTCAGGCCTGTTCCGCCAGCCTTGTAGGGGTATTGGTCCAGCCCGACAGAGACCCCTTCAGCGTTTGCCGCATCGATAATCCTTAGAGTTTCGACCGACATACCCCAGTTCTGCTTTCCTGCTATCTTGTGGTGAGAGATAACAACTGGAACTCCGGATTCACGCCCAATCTGAATAGCCTCATTAACTGCGTCTACCACGGCATATGACTCATTGCGAATGTGGCTGGTGTAGCTGCCTCCAAACTCAGCAACTACCTTGCAGAGCTCCACCAACTCTTCCATGGGTGTGTACACGCCGGGTGGATAGATCAGACCAGTTGTCAAACCCAGTGCGCCGCTCTGCATGGCCTCGCGGACTAACGCTTGCATACTAGCCAGTTCTTCTGCGGTAGCCGGTCGGTTTTCAAAACCCATTACTGCAATGCGTACGGTTCCGTGGCCCACGTAGAAGGCCATATTGGTTCCCAGTGGCAGCTGCTCCACATCCTCAAGGAAATTTCCGAAGGTAGTGAAGCGCCCCCATTTCTTACGCATCTCGTCCTGGGTACCCAGGAATCCGGCGTATTTCGCCAATTGGGCTAGATACTGTTCCGAAACCGGAGCTGGGCTCACCCCGCACATGCCGTTCACTTCTGTGGTGATGCCTTGCTCAACTATGTTGGATGCCGCAGGCCGCTCGAACACTTGCCCGTCAGAGTGCCCGTGAATATCAATAAAGCCAGGAGAGACTACCAGTTCACTGGCATCAATGACTTCAGTGTCATCGGTCGGGTCAATATGACCGATGTAAGCAATCTTTCCGGCCTTCAGACCGATATCGGCCCTGTACCAGGGATTGCCTGTACCATCAATTAC
>JAWLDB010000261.1:0-3459 GCA_041686915.1 Bacillota bacterium | reverse complement strand
ATCATGCATAAGCGCAACAAGCCCAGGTTATAATTCCTCACACAAGCAAAGACCCGGATAACGAGCGTGTTATCCGGGTTTCTTTTGTAAGGGGACGGACTTTTGTCACATGCTTGCAGCAGCACTAAACTGCTAACAGCACCTCTTCCATAATCTCCAGTTCGCGGTTTACACGCTGTCCGTAGTCATCCCCGGTGCGCGTAAACCAGTGCAACTCAAGCAAGGAGCGGCACAGCCTGAGCACCTGCCAAGCGCGTTGCAGGTCACCGTAAGCGGACCGGCTGCTATCTGATAGATTGTTCCAATACAGCTGCAGCAAATGGTCTACGTCACCAATGGATTCATGCATGCGCCTTGCCACGTCCACAAGACCTACAATGTCAAAGAGACCTGGTCCTAACATGGCGGAGCCCCAATCTATTAAGCAGAGTTGGTTTTCGTCCGCTAAGAAGAGGTTGCCGCTATGGCAGTCACCATGCAGTAAAGTCAAAGGATACTTGGCAAGCAAGGACCTAATCTTCACAAAGCGGCCAGACAGCGATACCCTAACCCGATCGAGCAACTGCAAATCAACCCCTGTGAAAATGCCGCTGTCAATAACCTCGTTCACCTGGTCAAACACTGAGTCTGCCAGGCGATCTACCTGGGACACAAGCAGTTCAAGCTCTACAGGTTGGTCCGTGAGGCATTGCTCATGGAAAGCAGCTAAGGCACGAAAAGCTTTGGCATACAGCTCCGGCGACTGGTTTCGCGCCAGCTGAACGCCATCTGCGTCCTGCAGCAGCAACCAGGTTTCTCCCTCTATTTCCACGCAAGTGCCGGGTGGAGAGGGGAAGGAAGGGGTCCAACCTGCCAACCTGCAGACAGCAAGTTCCGTAGCAAAGTGAGACCTGGCCAGCTTTCCATAATAGCTATGCAGCTCCTCATCTACCAAGGCCGTGATCTTCACAACCTTCGACTCAGACCAATCGCGTATCACCGATACTTCGCCTACCTGTACAGGCGCCTTAAGCCAATCGGCAAGAACCTGCTGCCAGCCCTGTATCATCAATAACCACCCCTCTCATTAGCCTATTGATTGCATTTTCGCCATCGACCGTCGTATCCCTCCCGAGCCAGGGGGACGGACTTTTGTCACATCCGCAGTGAACTGCGGTCAGAAAGACAAAAGGCTGGCAGAAGCCAGCCTAAACTAATCTTAGCGATTAATGAACTCTGTAAGCTTATCCCGGAACCATTCGTTATCGTCATCCAGAACACTCCCGTTGAAGACGAAATGATTGCCGCCTTCCACAACCCAGGTGAGCGTTGCCTGCCCGGCCTTGGCCTGTAACCGTTCGCTATGCCCAACGTCCGTCTGTTCATCCTGATCTCCGTGAATGAGCAGCACCGGCCGGGGAGCGATGCTCGCGATATCGTGCAGGGGAGAGGCCTTGGCTGGTTTGACCCCGTATTTGGTACTCAATACGAGATTGAAGAAAGGCTGGTACGCCTTGACCAGGAACTCAGGGAGATTGGCGTTGCGCATGTAATCAACTATTTGCCTCTCCATCGATTCAAAGGCAGCCACGCTGATTACCTTCGCCACATCGTCACGCATAGCTGCGGTACGAATAGCCGTACTAGCACCCATAGAGTGCCCGTACAGTACAACCGGTACATCGCTGTACGTAGCAGGTGCGCTTTGCTTAACCCAGTCCAACACTGCTGCCACATCATTTACTTCACTATAGCCAAAACCGATGCGTTCGCCTTCACTACGACCGTGTGCCCGCATATCTACCGACAGGGCAGCGTACCCCTGCGTGTGAAAGAACTTGGCTACATCCAGCATACTGGATGCGTCCATGCCGTGCATGCCATGCAGGACTAGCGCAACCCCCTTGGGGTTCTCCTGCGGGAAATGCCAGGCGCTGATGCGCAGCCCGTCGGCCGAAGCTACCTCTATTTGCTCCAGTTGGTCTGCGTAGACCTGCAGCAAAGCTTCATCGGTATGTACACGAACGTTAGCCATACTACTGATGATGCTGTTGGCGTGCCAGTAAATTCCACCTACAGAAGCCAAAACAAGCACCAAAGCTACAGCCAATAACACTCTGCCCAAAAAACGCTTCCTGTTTGTCAAGTTTATGACCCTCCGTAAATTGCAGTTTTCATCTTCTGTATTGTACATGGCTATGGATGAAAAGTATAGACACCAGCGCCTGAACAGGCAAGCTATTCAACACGGCGCAGTGGAGGCGTCTTTGTCTCACTATCTCAGCTTATGTATGTTTTGAGACAGCGCAAAAAGAGACATTCGGCTAAGCGATACGAGCTGTTGAGTTTAGTTAACTAGAGGTGAGTAAGCTTGCAGCCCGAGCTCCCAGGTGAAACTGTACAAAGAAGAGAGTAGCTAATTCTGCCCATACATCTACCCCTCGAAGAAAAATAAAACGGCTCCTAGGGGCCTTCTCTTGAACACATATATTGGCAATTTCGTGTACTTTAGCAGAAGGGGTGTGTTGGACTTGGCAAGCTTCAGTTTGCTAGGGCATGACTCGGATTTCATCATGCTAGACTCTGAGGCAGAGCCTTTCGGGCTAGTGGACTAATAGATCTGGACAGTACAGCGATTAGCAGGTTTACAGGAGTATTACAAGAGCCTGCAGGGGTCCAAACCCGATAGATGACCATGTGACGTTTCTGGAAACTGAGGCAGAGATGCTGAATCGGAGCAGGATTGTAACTAGTGAACTGCATCAGGCACGAACGAGCCGTAGAAACAAGTCAACTTTTACGGTCGAGCGCGAGCAGGAAACGCTACGCGAGTTAAGAAACGCGATAGGACTTTGGAAATAACGAGTAACTGCAGATACGTGTTTTGTCGCTCTGTCTCACTATCTGAAGTAAACTTACCTTATGAGACCATTTTTCTTACGTCCGATAATATATCTTATGTTAAGTTGCGTTAAGAGAATGAAAGAACGGGGCTAAAGGTGCGCGCATAGCCTGCAAGTCTGGCAGCAACCCATAGACAACCAGCTGCAGAACACAGCTTAAGACGTTCTTGATCTCACCAGCAGCTTCTCCCCGGAAGGCTCTCCATACTCTGGCACCTTAAAGCCCGTACGCTCCAGTAGCCTCTTTCTTTTAGCCGATCTCACCCAGACGCTCCTTGACCGGGTCAACCATTTTGGATGCCTCAATCCCCATCCCCCACTTGCCTTGTCTCATAACTTCACCTTGGTTTTGAGACAGACATATAATGCTAAGTAAGTTCGACGCGCCTTAGAAACATGCATCGCTAACATGAAACCACTCTTGCCACAGCCCTCGTTCTCCACCGACTAGATGCTCCACCGACTGGAGTTACATTGTCTCAGCAGCGCCCCACAATCCTCGCACAACCTACCCCTTCCCCACTGCAGCCACCATTCCCGAGAATCGGGTTTCAACCATCAAGGTACTTAGATATAA
>JAWLDB010000260.1:0-3464 GCA_041686915.1 Bacillota bacterium | reverse complement strand
CTGACTATGTCTCCCGCCTGAGCAATGACTTGAATCTGGTGAGAAGCCTGCTGGCTCTTGAACTGCAGTTCTTTGTGCGCGCTCCACTGCAATGTCTGCTGTCTTTAGGATATATGCTGCTAATCTCCTGGAAAGTAACCCTGATCTCCTTGGCCATCACTCCTTTATTGATGTGGCTTTCCAATCAAGTCAGCAAGCCCATTGGTCCACAAAGCAAGGCCGCCCAGGAAGAGATGGCCAAAGTCACGGCTCTTTCGCAAGATGCTATCAGCGGTGTAATAGTGACGAAGGCTTTCAACTTACAGGGGATCTTGGGCAGGCGCTACCGGGAGACCGGTGATTCGCAGGCAGCCGCGGCGATCAAACTGGCCGGGTCTCAAGCTACGCTTAACGCGTCGTCTTTCTTGTTTAATACGGCCCCCATGCTAGCGTTGTTTGGCTTTGGCGGCTATGAGGTAATCGCCCGGCGACTTACCCTAGGCAGCCTGATTATCCTGCTCAATCTGGTGGGTAACCTTAGTTGGCCATTGCAGGCCATGGTGCAGGCATATGGACGGGTGAAGGCCTCGGCAGCAGCTGTCGAGCGTGTCTTTGCTATTTTTGATCTGCAGCCAGAGCGTAGCGGTGGGGCAGACCCGTACCCGGCAGCTAAAGAGTTCGCACTGGACTTTGCCGGGGTGGAGTTCGCTTACGGTGAAGACCGCACAGTGTTCTCTGGTCTCAGCCTGCAGATCCGCTCCGGTGAGACGGTTGCCGTTGTAGGCTCCAGTGGTGCCGGCAAGAGCACGTTGCTCAACCTGGTACTCGGTCTCTTGGAACCAACGGCCGGTGAGATCAAGTTTTACGGCCAACCCCTTACCCGGGCGTCGCTGGACGGCATGCGCAAACTCGTGTCATATGTGCCGCAGGACGCCACCCTGTTTGATAAGAGCATTCGCGACAATATTCGCCTCGGTCGTCCTGATGCAACGGACGAAGAGGTAGAGCGGGCTGCTCGTCAGGCCTTCGCGCACGAGTTCATCATCAGCCTACCGCACGGCTATGACACGTTACTTGGTGAAGAAGGAAGCGGGTTGTCTGGCGGTCAGAGACAGCGCCTCGCCATCGCCCGTGCAATTATGAAGGAAGCGCCTGTTTTGTTGCTCGACGAGGCGACCTCCGCGTTGGATACCGAATCTGAGGCGCGTGTGCAGGCGGCAATCGAGTCTCTCAGCGCTGACCGCACTATGCTGATCGTGGCGCATCGCCTTTCCACAATTCGCCGGGCTGACAGGATTGTGGTACTTGATGGTGGGCGTATAGTCGAAGAAGGCACCCACGAAGAGCTGTTGGCATCTGATGGAACGTATGCGCTGCTCTACCAGAAACAGTTTGCAGATCAGGAGAAATGCCTGGCTGCAACCGGATCCTAAGGAGGTGGGCCGAATGAAACCTAAATCTACACTCAGGCGGTTGTTTGGTTACCTTTCGCGCTACTCGGCTGGCTATATCGTGGGATCCCTGGCAGAGGTTGGAACACAAGTCGGCCTGCAACTGATGATGGCCTACCTACTTCGTGGGCTGACGGATGCTGCTGTAGGCAAGGATTTTGGCCTGCTGCTCAACGTTGCCCTGGTCTGTAGCGCCTTATCGGTTGTCGCCCTGTTTGTACTCCCCTGGGGCATTCGCAAGCGTACGGTAGCGGGCGAACAAGCCGCGGTTGACCTCCGGCAGGAGCTGTTTGATAAGATCAACCGGTTGCCGGCAGAGCGGCTGGAGCAGCTCCACAGTGGTGAGCTGGTTTCTCGCTTGACTAACGACGTAACGGCTGCCAAGGATGCCTATGGCAATATCCTCATTCAGGTTGTGACCACCATGGTAACGGCTGTGGCTTGCGCCATCTATGTGCTGACTATCAGCTGGAAGCTAGCGTTGGCCGCCTTCGCAGCCGGACTGGTGCCGTTCTTCTTCAATCGCTGGGTAGCACCCCGTCTGCGCAAGGTAAGTGGGGAAGTGCAGCAAAGCCTGGCCTCACTGAACGCCAAGCTGAAAGACCTGCTTGCGGGTGTTCCCGTTATTCGTGCTTTCCGTGCCGAGCAAAGGTTCGTGCAGGAATACAGCGATGCCAATCACCAGGCACTGCATCTTGGCTACCGGCGGGCTTGGCTGCAGAGCGGTGTAAATGCTGGTAACGACTTTCTTGGTGGCTTCGGGATGATCACCATGCTGGTGCTGGCTAGCTATTTCATCATGACCCGTGAACTTAGTCCTGGTGCTGCTGTAGCTACTGTACAAGTAATGCACAACGTGCTCAGGCCGTTTCAAGTGCTCGGTGACCTTTGGGCCAGGCTGCAGCAGTCTTTGGCAGGTTCTGATCGCATTTTCGCGTTGCTCGATGAAGCCGGTGAAAATCTGCCAGAGCCAGAAGGGCCTATCAACCTGGGTAACGGCGCTGCCCTGCGCCTGACCGACGTACGCTTCAACTACGGAGATAAAAAGGTGCTGTCTGGGGTTTCCCTGGAAGTACCCAAGGGCAAGGTGATAGCGCTGGCCGGACCTAGTGGCGGCGGCAAGAGCACCCTCTTCAAGCTGCTGCTTGGGTTCCATCCAGCTACGAAGGGGACGATTGCAGTCCATGGGCGGGATATCAACAGCTATAGCCTGGATGAACTGCGCGAGCTAATCGCCTTTGTCCCCCAAGACTCATACCTGTATGCAGGTACGGTGCGCGAGAACATCTCCTACGGTAATTCAGAGGCAAGCAGGGAAGAGGTTGTCGCTGCGGCGAAAGCAGCCAATGCCCATGATTTCATCATGCAACTGCCTGATGGGTACGACACCTACATCGGTGAACGCGGCGCCCAGCTATCTGGTGGCCAGCGCCAGCGCATCAGCATTGCCCGGGCAATACTAAAGGACGCTCCCATCTTGCTGCTGGATGAGGCGACCTCAAGCCTCGATAGTGAGTCGGAAGCTCTGGTGCAACAGGCTTTGAACCGGTTGATGCAAGGCCGTACCACCTTGATCATCGCTCATCGCCTTTCTACGATCCGCAGTGCAGACTGCATTCACGTGGTCGCAGGTGGTGAAGTAGTGGAGTCCGGTACCCATGAAGAATTGCTACAACTTGACGGTATCTACAAACAATTGCACGAGATGCAGGACAAGGCAGCCTAAAGCACGTGGTCCAGCGGGACGTATAATATGGACCACTGTCCCCCTTCCCTTTGATTAGTTTGCTAGTATGTTTGAGCTGCTGCAGTCTAATTGCTAAAAGAGCCTGAGCTCGAGCCCGTAGTGTGCTAGCGCGTCAGTCTGCTGCTAACTTGGTAACAGCAGATGTCTAAAGCCCATTAAATTGACAGACAAATGGGCCAGATTATGCGTCCCCCTGTCCCACGGCATGCTGTGGGACTTTCTTGTGTAAAGTACCCTTGACAATGTCCTGGGTGCGGGTGTATATTCTGTGTAAAGGTTGCTTTACA
>JAWLDB010000259.1:0-3485 GCA_041686915.1 Bacillota bacterium | reverse complement strand
GTTACCTTTATATCGCACTTCATCTATTGTCCGAACGGGCAGGCAATTCCTGCATTTAAGAGGCGAGGCCTACGCCTCGCCAGGTTGGTGCAACTTGATGCTATTTTTGCCTGTCTACTAACAAGGCGCCGCCTACGCCGACGTTTTCTGGATTAGTTTCAACAATGTTCACCACGAATGCCTGTGCCGGAATGTTAGTAATCTCCGTAGCTGCTTCGGTGAACCGGCTAACTAGCTCAGCCTTCTGCTCTTTGCTGAGTTTTGGGCCCCAAAAAAAGATGTTTGGCACTTTGCTCTCTCCTTTACTCAGTGAATAATACGTCTGCGACACGGCCTGCGTTTGAGCTGTTTTGCTGTTCCGCTTCTGTCTTTTCCTCTTGTACTAACTTGTCGCCAAGAGTATTCATTCCCAGCATGTGCAGCATAGGGCAGAAACGGGTTATTCCCTCAGCTAGCTTCATCGCTCCCAACAGTACCATAAAGCGCGAACGGTCCAAAACCCCTAAGCCAAGCAACGTAAAACCACCTGTGAGGCGCAAATAAGCATCCATATCTCCGACATTCTTCTGCACTGTTCAAGTCCTCCTCGCAAAATCGTTTCGTTTCTTGACTAGTATGTACATTTGACACACGAATCGGTTAAACGAGGATAATTTGCCTCGTGGTAGAATATAGGGAATGTATAGTCGCGCTTTTAATAGTGCTTAAGGGAGTGATTGGCATCAAACGCAGGTTATACGCGCTATTAGCGATAGTATTGTTCTTGTTCTCGTTGCTGCCGACAGATGCTTTGTCCGCACCAGGGTACATGCAGGTTGTTGATTATGACATTAAAGTCAAGCTGGATGAGTCAATTACCACCCTCACTGGAACGGAGAGTGTCATTTGGACCAATGCTACCGATCGTCCTACATCGCAGGTTTTCTTACATCTATACCCTAACGCGTTTCGAGAAGGCTCAACCTTCCTTAAAGAATCTGGGGGTATGTTGCGTGGTGACCGCATGGCTAAGGATGGCAATGGTCATATGCACATCATTAAGCTGCAGAGCGATGGTAAGGATTTGACATGGTCTTTTGTTCAACCAGACGACAACAACATTTCGGACCAGACCTTGGCGCAAATCGACCTACCGCATCCGGTGGAACCTGGTGAAAACTTAAGGTTATACATAGAGTTTGAGGTGAAGTTACCTCAGGTCTTTGCCCGTATGGGACGTTATGGAGAGTTTGTAATGGCCGGGCAGTGGTATCCGAAGATTGCCGTCTATGAACCGGCGGGAGTGCGGAACCGGGTTACAGCTGGCTGGGAGGCTCATCAGTACCACGGCAATACCGAGTTTTACGCAGACTTTGGCCGTTACAGGGTAAGGATAGACGTACCTGCTACACACACGGTAGCAGCAACCGGCAATCAACTTGGTGAACCCGTCACTAGCGGCAACAGGCGGGTCTACACATATGAGGCAGACAGAGTACACGATTTTGCCTGGTCTGCAGATAGTGATTTCATCATCAAGACTGCCAACTTCAGTAGCCCGACGCAGCCACAGGTTCGCATTCAACTCTATCTTCAGCCGGAGCATGCTGATTTGGCAGACGTCTACTTCCGGGCAGGTCGCGAATCTCTGGAACACTTGTCAAACTGGTTCGGGCCATACCCGTATGACGTTTTGACGATGGTTTGTCCAACCTCGGGAGCAAGCGGTGCCGGGGGCATGGAGTATCCTACTCTCGTAACGGGCTGGGACGCCAGCATACGGCATGAGCAAATGATGGCACTCGTGCTGGTGCACGAGATTGCCCATCAGTATTTCTATGGGTTGGTTGCTAGCAATGAGTTTGAAGAGGCCTGGTTGGATGAAGGGTTCACAAGCTATATAGAAGACAAGATTATGCAGTCAGCATATGGTGCTCGCATTAATCCGGCCGATGACGCCCTCAGCATTTCGGAGCCGCACCCCTTGGTTTTGGAAGGCTGGAAGTATCCAAGCGACAATGCCTACGCGACCAACGTATATGTGCGTGGTAAGCTGGTACTTCACGAGCTTGAGCGCCGGCTTGGATGGGATACGATGCAGCGAGTGCTGCGCGCCTATGTAGACCGGTATAGGTTTGGGCATCCATCAACGCGTGACTTCCAGGATGTCCTGGAGCAAACTACCGGACAAGACTTTTCCGCTTTTTTCGAACGCTATGTTTATAGTGCAGGCATGGATGACTATGCAATTGCGAGTGTCGTCAGCCGAAGAACAAGCGACTCATTTCTAACCGACGTTAGTGTTTCCAAGGACGCAGGGACCACTCAGCCGGTACGGTTGCTGGCATGGTTTGAGGACGGTAGTTCCCAGGAACTAACCTGGGATGCGGAGAGCAACTCAGCTGTGCTGAGCTTTAATCATCAAAGCGCATTGACCGGTGTCGAACTCGACCCCGCGCCTCATACGGTTTACCTGGATCACGCGCGTATCAATAATTTCTACATGCCACGGAACAACAGTCGTCTGCAGATCTGGTTCAGCTACTTTCTACAGTTGCTTAGTCAGTGGATTGGGTGGTGATGCCAGTGCGAAGCAATGGGTTGCTTAAGCAGGGTTCTGAGCGGGTACGCCATAGCGGCGTTTTCCTACCGCTTATGCTCTGGTCACTGATTGGCCTTGCATGTTGGTATTATGTCGGGAGTGGTATGCTTTCCCCGATAGCACATCGAATTCCGGCTACCCCTCAGTCCCTCGGGACCAATGGCTGGGTTGCACTGACAAATGAGGTGCTGACTTTCGCTAAGCAGAGTGGCTGGTTCGGACTGGCTGGCATGATTCTGCTGCTAAGGATGGTACTTAGTCCTGCCGTTGATGCTTGGATATATCACAGGCTGGCAGGCAGGAGTGGACAGCCTGCCTGGACGGGCTTCTACGGATTGAATCTCGTACTGCTTCTAGGTGTCGGTTTAGTTGGATGGGTCCTGTATGTACATGTAGATGCGCTGCTCAACCTGCTCTCCCAACCACTGCTTATACTAGGATGGGGCCTTGTCATGGCCATTGTGCTATTTCTAGTTGGGCTAGTGCTGTCGTGGTATAAACTACGTCTGAGCGAAAGAGCGCGTGTGTTATGGCCGCGGCTTGGATTGTGGGCCAAGCTCGCTCTTGTGCAATTGCTGCTATCTTTGCTGTTTGGGTTGATAATTGCTGTGCTTCAGTACTTCTCAATGTCGTCAGCAGGAGTGCTGCTCATTATCTTGCTTGCTCTTACTACCCTAGTGCGGTTGTACGGTAAGCTATGGAAAATGGCCTGTGTTATTCTAGCCTTGCAACGGTAGAGTTAAAAACAGTGCAAACTGGAAGGCGGCCTTTTGGCCGCCTTTAAACATATTGGTCTTGGTATGGAATTGCGGTCATTCATTCTGAGCAAGATGTGCCGGAAGTAAGTCTAATCTTACCAAGTCAGCGTATGTTTCTCTCCCTACTATTACCTCTGCCTGTCCCG
>JAWLDB010000258.1:0-3524 GCA_041686915.1 Bacillota bacterium | reverse complement strand
GGACTGACATGGGTGCCTCCGGGAAGCGTGGTTGTCACTCCATAAGTGCGGATGAAGGCGTATTCGCTGGTGCCAAAGGCCAAGGCGGCACCTGGAAAGGCTCCTGCTTTAAGCGCGCGCTCCATCAGTCGGTTGACTCGTGACACCGCCTGTTCCTGCTCTATATACATACTAAACCCTCCCTGAATTACTAGGGTCGCACGGGCGTTGACTCGTAGTGGCTTGACGCTGGCTCGTAGGGGCTGGGCGTTGACCAACCCGTCTGTCCTCTATGTCTAAACCCGCCCCGCCAACTCCAGTGCCTTCCGCACAAAACCATCGGTCTCTGCCAGCAGCGCTTCGGCCCGTGCGGCGTTCACGTTGGCCAAAATCATCACGATGGCTTGCTTCGGTTTGCCACCACAGCTATTTAGCGCGTCAACTGCAGTTTCCTCCGTGCAGCTGGTGGCGAGAACCACAATGCGCTTGGTTCGCTCCACCAGCTTGGCGTTGGTTGGCTGCACATCTACCATTAGGTTCGAGAAAACCTTGCCTAGCTTGATCATGCTGGCGGTAGAAAGCATGTTCAGCACCAGCTTCTGCGCAGTGCCGGCCTTAAGCCTGGTCGACCCGGTGATCGCTTCGGGTCCAACTACCGGCGAGATGGCCACGTCAGCAACTTGTGCCAGGGGGGAGGAAGGGTTGCAGCTCAGCCCTACCGTTTTGGCGCCAACACAGTGGGCTTCCTGTAAGGCCCCTAGCACATAAGGCGTACGGCCACTGGCTGCTATCCCAACCACCACGTCCTTGGCTCTCACTCCCCGGTCGACAATGTCCTGCCGTCCGAGCTCCTCACTATCCTCGGCGTTCTCCACGGCCTGCTGAACTGCCAGGTCTCCACCGGCGATGATGCCTTGCACCAGAGTGGGTTCTGCCCCAAAAGTAGGCGGACATTCCGAAGCGTCCAGAATCCCTAGCCGGCCGCTTGTCCCAGCCCCAACGTAAAACAGGCGACCGCCATGGCGAAGGGCATCGGCAATCAGATCCACTGCGCGGGCAATGGAAGGCAGTTCTTGCTCTACGGCCAAGGCTACCTTTTGGTCCTCTTGGTTCATAAGACGGATGATGTCCAGACTGCTCAGCTGATCTATGTCAACTGTATTAGGGTTGCGGCCCTCTGTGACTAGTCTCTGGAGGTCAAGCTGCATCGCTGTCATCCTTTCTGGATGGTGTCTGATACATTGCCGATAATCGCATCGGTCAAGCCATCGTTGGCCGACTGCAGCGCTAATAGAAGCGCTCCCGCTACCGGCTCAAACCGGGGCTGAATAACCCGGGAGAGGGGAGCTGCCTCGCGCGTTATTGCCTTGATAGTTTCCGTGACCAGGCTGGGCGAGCGCACTACACCGCCCGCCAGGGCTATGTCAAACTCCTGATCCTGCATTCTTAATCCGCGGATGACGGCGTTCGCCGCCAGGGCTAGTTCACTTCCGGCAGTAGCCAGGATATCTTGGGCAACCTGGTCCCCTTGTCCGGCTGCTGTCATCACCAGTCGGGTCAGGTCCGCAATTTCATGGCGTGGCATCTTCTGCTCGTGCACGCGGGTGATCAGCTGCTCCACTGCTGAAAGCTGCAGGTGACGGATGACCATTGATTGCAAAATGGTTTCAGGGCCACGTCCATCAGCAGCCCGCATAGCGGAGACTAGCGATTGGCGGCCAATCTCGTAGCCACTACCCTCATCTCCCAGGATTGGGCCCCAACCCCCGGCGCGTCGCCGCTCACCCTGTTGGTTGATGCCAAAGGCGATTGACCCGGTGCCGCAGATTATGACTACCCCTGGCCGGGCGACGGTTGCTCCAGCCAAGGCAATCACTGCGTCGTTCTCAACCCGACGTGAGTGGAAGGTGAGGTTCATGCCGTCCAGGATGTGCTCGATCACGCCGTGATCATCCGGTCGGTCTACTCCCGACATGCCTAGTACTGTGCCTGTAATCTCTCTTATCTCCTGCCCTGACTGTGCCAGGGCTGCACTGATGCCTTCCTGAATAGACGTAGTTGTCTGGGCAACTCCCACCGTATGGTAGTTGGACGGGCCGGCCATACCGCGGCCGATAACCCTGCCATTCTCGTCGCTCAGCAGGCAGACGGTCTTAGTTCCGCCTCCATCAATTCCTAAATAGTAGCGCATACTGCTGCCCCTTTCGTGTTGCTAAAGTGGTTAGTACAGTAAGTATTTGTGCCTGACTTCCTGGAAAGCTGTTAGCTCATCCTGCCAGCCAACAACGATTTCAGCCGCGCTGATACCATGTTCCAGATCGTGGCGCAACTGATCCGTTCCAGCCAGTGAATCAAAGAAGTATCGACCGTTCATTGATTGCTGCCAGGAGAAGTCACTTGGGTAGTGCTTGCGGGCCGTCGCCAGCATCTCTAGCGCAACGCGGACCGGCTCAAACTGTTCACGGTCCACTACGTGCAGTTCAACTCCTCCGCAAAGCTGCCCTTGGTGTTTGGAAAACGTGGGGGTGAACCAAGCTGGACGGAAGATAACGCCTGGCAGCGCGAGGTCATTCAAGGTGCTCGCCCAGTCTTCGCCAACAATCCATGGAGCTCCAATCAGCTGAAATGGTCTGGTAGTGCCCCGGCCTTCAGACAGGTTGGTGCCCTCAAACAGACAGGTTCCTGGGTAGACGATCGCAAATTCAGGCGTCGGCGCGTTTGGGCTCGGCATCACCCAAGGGCTGCCTGTCTGTTCCCACCACATCTCTCGCTGCCATCCATCCATCCGCACGACGTGCAGGTCGCAGTCGATGCCAAACTCCGCATTAAACAGGAGTGCCAGTTCGCCGATGGTTAAGCCATGGCGCATAGGGATGGGGTAGAGGCCAACGAAGGACTCGAAGCCTGGCTTGAGAATGTTCCCTTCTATTCGAGTACCCGTAGCCGGGTTGGGCCGGTCGAGCACTATGTATGGTATTCCGTGTTCCGCGGCCGCCTGCATTGTATAAGCCATGGTATAAGGGAAGGTGTAATAGCGGCAGCCACAGTCGAGGATATCGAAGACCAGGGCGTCAACACCATCAAGCATGGTGGGAGTAGGCCGCTGGCTCTTGCCGTACAGGCTAAAGACACGGAGGCCTGTCCGCGTGTCATTGTAGGATTCTACGTGCTCACCAGCAGCAGCATTTCCCCTGACGCCGTGCTCAGGGCCGTATAGTGCAGCCAGCTGGTAACCCGGGTGCTGGTGCAGCAGATCAATGTTCGAGCGAAGCTGTTTGTCTACCCCGGTGTTGTTGGTGATCAAGCCAATCCGCTTATCCTCGAGGGGCGGATATCCTTCTGCCAGCAACCGGTCGAGACCGTAGCGAACCATAGGCGTTATCTCCCTTCTGGTGGTGGAAGTTCTTCTATCAGCCATATTTCACGTGTGCAGACCAAATACCTGCAAATAGTAAGGCGGCCGGAGTCAATCCAGCCGCCTGCCTTTGTGCGCCCGGCATGGGCGTCATCTACCAGGTGAGAGTCCTGAGCGGCGAAGGTAGCAG
>JAWLDB010000257.1:0-3529 GCA_041686915.1 Bacillota bacterium | reverse complement strand
GAGTTCTGGGGCACAATCCTTTAGCTGCTGTCTATCTATCCAATAGCTATTACAGCCGCTTGCATAAATAGTTGTACCTTGGACAGTTTTACCGTATGATGGATATATCAAATCAACACGATATGCTTATGTAAGCAGACAATTACCGACTGCGCTGCATAAGTTGCACCCAATTTATCCCATCATATAGATGGTTCATGGATTATAGGGGGTTAGTAAGTGAACAGGATTGCAATTGTTACCGACAGCACAGCCGATTTAACACCACAGAGGGCAAAGGAACTAGGGGTAACCGTCATTCCGTTGGCGGTAAACTTCGGTACCAAACAGTATCTGGATGGAGTCGACCTGCAAAGTGATGAGTTCTACCCAATGTTGGCTAAGGCCGACCCCTTACCGACTACGTCGCAACCCTCGCCTGCTGACTTTAAGAACGTGTATGAAAAGTTGCTGCAGGATCATGACTCTGTTGTGAGCATTCACCTGTCTTCCGGCCTGTCTGGCACCTTGCAGTCAGCAGAAACTGCAAAAGACTTGGTCGATGGTGATGTGCATCTGTTTGACTCTAAGTCCATCAGCGTTGGAGTCGGTGTCTATGTAGAGGAAGCTGTAGAATTGGTACGCAAACAAACACCCGTTCAGGAGATAGTCTCTCGTCTGGATGCGATGCGCAAGAACGTGCACGTGCTATTCACGTTGGACACTCTGGAGTATCTGCATAAGGGTGGGCGTATCGGAAAAGTACAAGCTATCATGGGAGCACTGCTCAATATCAAGCCGATTATCCAGGTGGTTGACGGTATCTATGTCCCGGCAGGTAAAGCCAGGAAGACAGAACAGGCCCTAAAAGAGATGGTCAATCTGTTCCAGTCTTTGACGGCGGGCAAGACCGTCAAGCGCATGGCTGTGGCTCATGGGGTAGCGAAACAGGCTGCCGAGCAAATGGCATCCATGTTGCGTGAAGCCTTCAAGACCGAGGTAAGCCTCTTCACCCAGGTCGGCCCGGTAATCGGTGTACATACTGGACCTGGTACCATAGGTGCCTGTATCCAAGTCGAATAGGGAAAACAGAATGGAAAGCCGGTATCCTCTAAGGATACCGGCTTCTTAATTTGCGTGGGATCAAACGGATTGTTCCTCTTCTTCCGCAGTCGCGACTAAGGTACGTGGCTCGGGCAACGCTCCAGCCATTACATTGCCAGCGAACAAAAAAACCAGAGTAGCAGCGAACAACACCTCGTGTGAGAGGAACTGTACCAGTAAGCCACCTAGCATGGGCAGAAATGTAAACGGCGCAATCAGCGTATTCATCATCCCTATATAGGTCGGGCGGTTGACGTCGTCTACGAATTCCAGCAAGTAGTTGGTAAAACCAATCCACATTCCGCTCAAAGTAGAGCCGATGCTGGCAAAGAGCAGCAGATACGGCAGAATCGCCAGGTTACCTAGTCCCATCCGCGCCAGCAAACTAGCTGCAAGGGCAAGAGCTGGCGTAAGCAGTGCAGCTAGCGAAGCCAATCGAACAACCAGTCGGTTACCATGGTTATCTCCTACATAGCCCCACAGGAGGCCGGAAAGTATACTGCCTGCCATTTGTGCCGAGATGAATATACCTATCGCGCTATCCGGGAAATGCAAAACTTCCCGGGCAAAAACAACATAGAAGGGTAGCGACAGATACAAGAAGGATAACAGCATCCTTGTAAACATCATACGTTGGAAGAGCTTGTTTTCCTTCCAAGCACCGGGTAAGCGCTTGAGATAGGTTTTGATAGTTGAACCTTGACGCACCGAACCAGCTGGCTCGCGTACTGCCATGGTCCCAACAAAGGAGAAGCACAGGAACACAAAGCCTATCAACATCAAAATGGTGTAGTTTAACGGAAATGGCAGGCGGGTGCTAGCCAAAATCTGGCGTATGACAAAGCCTGCAATAAACGCACCTGCTCCTCCTAAAGCTTGCATCGTCCCAAACAGTCGGCCCCTCCGGGTGTTGGGGATCGTTTTGGCCACCATGTCTGTCCAGGGAACACCACCGATGCCATCGGTTAAGGCAAAGACGGTGATGGCAGCGAAGAACCCGGCAAGCGCCAGCGGTGGGTTTGTGCCGGCTAGAAAGTAGGCAACAGCGGCCATCGCCAGAATGCTGACACGGTTGACCAGACCATTGATTCTCAACAACGGTTTTTTATAGGGCAGCCTCTCTGCATATCCAGCCACCAAAAGCTGTGGCAGCAAGTAACCTGCGTTACGGATGGAGCTAACCAGCCCAATCAGCACGCTGTTCTTGGTTAAGAGGCTGACAAATGCTGGGAAAAGCGTGTTGGCCTCCAGAAAGGCAGCTCCAATGGAAAAGAACGAACCGTCAAACAACAGAGCCTTGAAGTTCCATCTGGTTGCCTTGTCCATGGCTGGCGAGAAATCCTGCTTCTGTTGAAACCTGAGAATTTTGCCCGTTCTCTTCATTCCTAAAACCATCCTATTCAGGATTAATTGGCGCAGCGCGCCTAAGTCTCAGTGTACCATGCACCAGGTTGACCGGGCAAGGTAATCCGCATGCCGGCGTATCGCTTAAGGGAAACCTAACATTCAGGGAGGCGATTTGCTTGCACGAAGCACCCAACCACCATTATCTTGATAACGCTGCCACCTCCTGGCCAAAGCCGGAGCAGGTATATCAAGCAATCAACGATTTCATGCGCTATAACGGAGCCAGCCCTGGTAGATCCGACCACTGCATGGCCAAGAGAGCAGATCAAGCAGTAGAAGATACCCGGGAACTGCTAGCGGGCTTCTTTAATGCTCCCAACCCACGGCTAGTAGCGTTCACTTATAACTGCACTGACGGCCTCAACCTGGTGCTCAAAGGTCTGCTTAAGCCGGGTGACCATGTGGTGACTAGCACCATGGAGCATAACTCGGTTAGCCGTCCGTTGCGCGCCCTTGAAAGGCAAGGGGTCGACGTTACCTATCTGCAGCCGGGTGAGAATTGGCTCCTCCATGCTAACGACCTGGAAAACGTCATGCAGCCTAACACCAAACTGGTCATCATGACCCATGCCTCCAACGTGATTGGTGCGGTACAGGATGCAACCAGCCTGGCCAAAGCAACGCACAAACACGGAGCTCTGTTTGCCCTCGACGCAGCGCAGACCGCTGGCCAGGTACCAATAGATATGCAGGCCATGGGCATAGATATTCTTGTTGTGCCCGGCCATAAGGGGCTGCTTGGGCCATATGCAACTGGAGCAGTGATTACTCTGCGCGATGAAGGCATCGACCCATGGCGTGAAGGCGGCACTGGCATCAAGTCTGACGCTCGCCTGCATCCGGTGGAGATGCCCTACCGCTTGGAGGGTGGTACCTTGAATGCTAGTGGCATCGCTGGACTGCGGGCAGGAGTTGAGTTTATCCGGCAGACAGGAATTGATGTGATTCGCAAGCGCGAGCAGCAACACGTACAGCGTTTGCTGGACATACTGCTGAGCGAGCCAGCCGTGACAGTCTACGGCCCAAGGTCAGCGGAAAA
>JAWLDB010000256.1:0-3554 GCA_041686915.1 Bacillota bacterium | reverse complement strand
ATACAGGCCAGATTTGAGGCCGAAATGGCCAAGTCTAAGTAAGCTTTAGACAGCCCTGTCTTAGCAGGCGCGGGCTTTTTCAGTCTCTTTACCCAAACATAAGTTCGGGATATAATATGGGGGAAGGAGGCTGATCAGTATGGATGTGTCAGACAAGCTAGGAATTCTGGCGGACGCAGCCAAGTACGACGTGGCCTGCACTTCCAGTGGAGCGGATAGGAATACAGCCAGGGGCGGCATCGGTAACGCTGTTGCTTCTGGCATTTGCCATAGCTTTGCAGCAGACGGGCGTTGTATATCCCTGCTGAAGGTGCTACTGACCAACGCCTGTGCCTATGACTGCCAGTACTGCGTCAACCGCCGGTCCAACGACGTTCCGCGCGCCACCTTCACGCCCCGTGAACTGGCGGAGTTGACCATCGGGTTCTACCGGCGCAACTATATTGAAGGGCTGTTCCTCAGTTCTGGTATGCTGAAGAGCCCTGACTACACCACGGAGCAGCTAATTAAGACCTTGCGTCTACTGCGGGAGGAGTATCGGTTCTCGGGATACATACACGTCAAGGCCATCCCCGGGGCAGACAGCCAGCTAATTGCTCAATTGGGGCTATTGGCAGACCGTATGAGCGTGAATATTGAGCTGCCTTCCGAGAGCAGCCTGCAGCTCTTGGCGCCAGACAAGTCGAAGACTTCGATCTTTGAGCCGATGGGGTACATACAGGATCGCATTAATGAGAACACCACAGACATCGTCAAATACCAGCACGCACCGAAGTTTGCGCCTGCAGGCCAGAGCACCCAGATGATCATTGGTGCCACTGCGGACTCGGACTTTCAGATACTGAATCTGACTGAGGCTCTGTACAAGAGATATCGTCTGAAACGAGTCTTCTTCTCTGCCTATATGCCGGTAGCCAAGAAACCCACTGTTGCCATCCCTGGATACCAAGCCGCCGCTGCTCAGGGAGCATCGGCTATACCAGGCGGACTGGTTGCTCAGGTTCTACGGCTTCAAGGCGAACGAACTGCTGGATGAAGAGCACCAAAGCTTCAATCCCTACTTAGACCCAAAATGCAACTGGGCACTGAACCACAGGGAGTTGTTTCCGGTGGATGTGAACCGCGCCTCCTACCAGGAGTTGCTGCGGGTGCCGGGCATCGGCGTGACTAGCGCCAAACGCATCCTGACAGCTCGCCGCACCAGCTCTCTCGACCTCGCGGGGCTGAAGAAGCTCGGCGTCGTCTTGAAACGAGCGCAGTACTTCATTACCTGCAGTGGCCTACCGTGGGACAAGGGGACGTACACCTTGTCCCATTTTTGTGCTCATGTGCCAATACTTACTTCGCTGGGCAATGGGACAGATGACAGAAACAGAGTGAGCAACGCGCAAGGCAGCAGGAAAACCTCCTGTGGCGCGGAATAGTTTGGGAGTAATATGGTTTATTCAGGGAGGGCTATGAATGGATGAGCAGATCGGTTCCAAGAAGCCTAGTTTAGAGCTGGCTAGGGAGGAGTTAAGGCTCGAGCCGCTAGCTCCTGTTAATGGTTGGATCCTTGACTTAGGCGGAGGCGGGGACGGCATTATTGGACAGTTGATGGGCCAGCGAGTGGTCGCTATCGATCTTTGGAAGAGCGAACTCGAGGAGAGTCAGGGCGAGGCGCTGAAGATTGTTATGGACGCCAGGCAGCTTGGTTTCCTGGACAGCACCTTTGAGGCCGCTACCTGTTTCTTTATGTTGATGTACGTAAGCAGCAGCGATGATAGGGAGCAGGTGCTAAGAGAAGCATACCGGGTGCTTAAACCCGGTGCTAAGCTTTATGTCTGGGATGTAGAGTTCCCGGCAGCGCCTGATGACATGTATGAGCGGCTGATTGCCCATTTGAAGGTACAGCTACCCGACCGGGAGATTAACACTGGATACGGCGTTCGATGGAGTCACAGAATTAGCGCAGCCCAAATTACAGGCCTGGCCAAACGAGTAGGTTTTGCTGTGGAAGAGGAGAGAATGGAGTCTGAGCACTTATTCCATCTCGTGCTTAGGAAGTAAATCGACATTCAACACATCTTGCCAAGCGTCAAACAGTCCCGCCTCACAGGCGAGGGCTGTTTTCATTCCCTTTACCCAAACATTAGTTCGGGATATAATATGAGGGAAGGGGGCTGAGCAGTATGGATGTGTCAGATAAGCTGGGAATTCTGGCCGACGCAGCCAAGTACGACGTGGCCTGTACTTCCAGTGGGGTGGATAGGAATACGGCTAGGGGCGGCATCGGGAACGCTGTTGCTTCCGGCATCTGCCACAGCTTCGCCGCAGACGGGCGTTGTATCTCGCTGCTCAAGGTGCTCATGACCAACGCCTGTGCCTATGATTGCCAGTACTGCGTCAATCGCCGGTCTAATGACGTTCCGCGCGCTACTTTCACGCCGCGAGAACTGGCGGACCTGACCATCGGGTTCTACCGCCGCAACTATATCGAAGGGCTGTTCCTCAGCTCTGGCGTGCTGAAGAGCCCGGATTACACTACGGAGCAGCTGGTCGAGACCTTGCGTCTGTTGCGAGAGGAATACCGGTTCTCGGGCTACATCCACGTCAAGGCCATCCCAGGGGCCAATCGCCAATTGATAGCCCGCTTGGGGCTCCTGGCAGACCGCATGAGCGTGAACATAGAGTTGCCATCCGAGAGCAGCCTGCAGTTACTGGCGCCGGATAAGTCGAAGACATCAATCTTCGATCCCATGGGCTACATAGGGGATCGTATAAGGGAGAGTACCACGGATATCGTCAAATACCAGCATGCGCCGAAGTTTGCGCCTGCCGGTCAGAGCACCCAGATGATCATCGGTGCCACCGCGGATACGGACTTTCAGATACTGAACCTGACTGAGGCTCTCTACAAGCGGTACCGTCTGAAGCGGGTCTTCTTTTCGGCCTATATGCCGGTGGCCAAAAACCCACTGTTACCGTCCCTGGACACCAAGCCGCCGCTGCTTAGGGAGCATCGGCTTTACCAGGCGGACTGGCTGCTCAGGTTCTACGGCTTCAAGGCGAACGAACTGCTGGATGAAGAGCATCAGAGCTTCAATCCCTACCTGGACCCGAAATGTAACTGGGCACTGAACCACAGGGAGTTGTTCCCGGTGGATGTTAACCGCGCTTCCTACCAGGAGTTACTGCGGGTGCCGGGTATCGGTGTGACTAGCGCCAAGCGTATCCTGACAGCTCGCCGTACTGGCTCGCTCGACCTTGCGGGGCTGAAAAAGCTCGGCGTCGTGTTGAAGCGAGCGCAGTACTTCATTACCTGCAGCGGCCTACCGAAGTGGACGTTTGAGCCTTCACCCGTCATGTTTAAGTCCTTAATGTCCCCGGCAGAACTCGGCTTGTTGCAGGGTCAGGTGGCAAAGCCGGTACAGCTGTCCTTGTTCGATCAACCACTGCTAGCTCAGGAGGACACTTCATGGCTTACCGCTCCGATGTAATCTATCGTTATGATGGCAGCTTCGAAGGTCTGCTCTGCTGCGTGTTTGAGAGCTACGATCAGAAAGAGGTGCCAG
>JAWLDB010000255.1:0-3582 GCA_041686915.1 Bacillota bacterium | reverse complement strand
TTGTTACGGCTGCAAACAGTATGATTGTTCTAATTGCTGCCAGAAGCAAAGGCCTCACCTCGCACTAGCATTGTAACCTTTAGCTTCACCTGTTATTATGGACACCATCACAGGAATAGTTTGCCAATAAGCGTGTCAGAATAAGATAAGATGCCTTGCTTATGGGGGGAACTGAATGAAGAGAGAAAAGCTGCTGCTTACATCGCTACTGTTCACGCTGCTGCTAATGAGCGTTCCACATAGTGCGCTGGCCAGCGGTAAGCCGGCCTGTGTCGTCTTGCTTGACCCTGGGTCAAAGGCGGTTCAACAATTGGATAAGTTACATACCTTTATTGATGCTCTTCCTGACACCGCTAGGCTAGAGTTGGCTTTGCTGCCTTTGGACCAGGCGCAAACTCTGCAGCCAAAGCCACTCGATCGGGAGGCTAGGGCGGCATTACACCTCAGGCTGCAGGAAGCGGCCACCCGCAATTCATTAACAGAACGAGAAATGATAGCTGCAGTCCAAAATGCAATCCGTGTTCTGGCACGCGTGCCCGGTGAAAGGCTAATCATTCTTGCCAGCGATACCGTGTCGCGATCGGATGGCTGGCAAGCAGCTATCGCTGATGCTACAGAGAATGAAGTGAAAGTTGTGTTAGTAACTGGTGACGCTAACGACACGGACTTCAGTCACCCCCTGGTTCGCCAGACCATGGGTAAGCAGATTGGCGTCACTGGTACTCTTCTGGCTGATCTCATCCAGATGTGTGGGTTGTTAAGTGCCGAGCTGAGAAGCAGCAAGGGACAAGAGTACGCAGCGACGTATACCTTAGCGCCCGATACTTTGCAGTTCACACTCTATGCTACCCAGGTTCCGGGTAGAAACCTGGAGGTGTTGACACCTGCGGGTAGGACGGTTGTCCTGGATGAGGAATCTCCGGGTAATATTTATCGTGGAACTGACTATACGTGTTGGCACCTGACGAAAGAGCAGGCGCTAGACCTCGGGTGGGAGGGCGACTGGTCTATTAAAGCAGTGGGTCAAGGTCAGACCAGCGTCTGGTTGGTGGATAGCATTGAACTGCACGTAGAAGCAAAAGTCATAGACGGCAAAAGACTTGTGACAACGTCGGTTTGGCGACTTGGTGACAAACTCTCTGCGGCAGAGCTCAGAGGACAACAGTTCCAGTTGCTCTCACCTGACGGTGATGCACTGGTTAATCTGAATGATGCCGGCATCAGTGGAGACCTGGTACCTGGGGATGGGGTCTTTAGCGTGGCACTGCCCGACCATCTATTACCTGCCGCCGGCGCCGCTATAGTGGAAGCTAAGGGTAGAATCCAACGTGCCGGTACTGTCTACGTGGCCGCGGTACCGAAACTAGCAAACGTACCCAAGGAGCCTAACTGGCACTTGCTGTCCAGTGGTATACTGATAATCACAGGCCTTGCAGGGGCTGTGCTATTTGCTCGCCAGCGACCTGCAGATTTCTCCCTGCGCCATGTCTCTGCAGCCGGTTATCATCGGGTAACCCCACTAGGCTCGCAGCCTGTGCTCGCTGGGTCGGGAAGGAAATGCGGTTTCAAACTAGGAGCGTTTTCAGCGCCCAAGCAATTGCGGTTCCGTATAACCCGCGATGGTGTGGCGGTGGACATTATGGCACAGGAGCCGGGAACATACATCAACGGCGAACGGGTATACTTAAGCAGGATATTGAATCATGGTGACGAGGTCATCGTCGGCCGAGATACCATCATCTTTCAGGACCGGCGCGAGGGTAGGATTGGCAGGCGGATTGCTGCAACCAGGCAGGAGAACAGGCCCCGGTAGGGGAATTTAGGATATGTGCTATACAAGAGAGAGAGGGATCGCTGTGGATTATCGAAGAACAAGAGTGCAAGTGCTCGTAGTGCGCAATAATCACATGCTCATGGTCAGGGATCTCACTGACGACGGCATCTCCCTGTGGCGGCTCCCAGGGGCTGACCTTGAGGAAGGTGATCTGCCAGAGGATGGGGTGGAGCGCGCAATCGCAACTGAGACGGGCATGGAAGGCAAAGTGTTGGACTTCCTGCATCGGAAGAACCATAAAGAGGGCCCGTATCGCATCGTCCTGACCTATCTTGGCGAACTGCGGGAAAGAAGCGGCAGTATGGGTTTCGACCCCAGGGAGCGTACGTTAGCCCCGGGAGCTTTGGAAGTCAGTTGGCGCTCATTGCGCAATCCTGAGCTGCGCGAGCAGTTCGAGGTCATTCTGAAGAGGGCTCACCTATAGGAAAAAAGTGTCGAGTTACGTCGTACGAAACTTACCGGGTAAGGTAGGCATCAAACCCCCACAAGCAGAATAGACCATAGTAGGGCAAGTCCAGGGGGTGGTTTCATGCAGTTCTTCGGTGCGACTCGTAGCAGGACGCTTTCCATCGTCATTACATGCTTATTGGTATGTGCTGTTGCCTTCACGGGTTGGACTTTGGCACGCGTGCAACAGGCAGCTGCCAACCTGCAGGAAGAGATGGTCGTGGCGGCGGACGCAATGCTCAGCTCTCTGAGTGAAGGGGACTTTGTTGCCCTGGAATGTGCCTCTATGCGTCTGTGGCGCTTGGCGGGAATTAACCAGCAACTGAGCCCGCTGCAGCCCTATGCCCGTTCCTTACAGGCTATGGCTAATGACTTAACTGGGATAGCGGCCGGCTGGCACAGCATCCCATTACCTGCTGAACAGAGGCAAGGTGTGCGCTTACAGCTGATTAACCTGCGTGAGATGATTAAAGCGCGTGATCTGTCAAAGGCTAACGCTATATTGGCCTGGTTACAGACCCCATAGTGGTAACCCCCCAGTAGTTGGGGGTTATTAACTTTTACAGCTTGCTTTTGCCTCTGATAGAATTAGCCTGAGGTGATAGCATGCGCCATAGATGGATAATGCTTGGGTTGGTACTGCTAGTACTTGTCCTGGCCGGCAATCAGTTGATCACTGGGAAGACAAGCTCCGTGGATGATGTTGAAACACACGCAGCTGCCCAGGAGGCCCCCCTAGTAGCAGCAGTCGAACAGTCAGAAGATGCAGAAGAACGGCCCGAGGTTGTCATGCATGTCGTGCAGTCCGGAGAGACGCTCAGTGGTATCGCGGTCAAGCTGGGCACAGATGTGGCCAGTATCATGGCGTCCAACAACCTCAGTAGTGCAAACAGCTTGAAGATTGGTCAGGAGCTAAAGGTTCTAAACACCAAGGGGTTGCTGCACAAAGTGGCTTCTGGTGATACGCTCTGGGACATCGCCCGAACATATAGCGTAAAGGTCTCAGACATCCAAACTGCTAATTCGGACCTTAGTGAAGGCGCGCTCAAACTAGGCACTGAGCTGATTATTCCCGGTGGCAAGGCTCCCGTTAAGCGGGTGGCCGTATCGCGGGGTAGTACCAGTAGGGGTAGCACTAGTAGAGGCAGCACTAGTTCAGGGAGCACTGGTTCAGGGAATTCTGGCGCTGTTTCCAGTCTTGGGATGAGGTGGCCGCTAAGCGGACGTATCACCTCAGGGTTTGGCTACCGCTGGGGCAAGCTGCATGCCGGTATCGATATCGGCGTACCGACTGGTACAAC
>JAWLDB010000254.1:0-3601 GCA_041686915.1 Bacillota bacterium | reverse complement strand
CCACGCCGTCAAAAAAGGCCGAGTTGTCTTTGGGGAAGTAGCTCTTGGTGATAGTCACCCCAAAGCGCACGTCACCGCTGTCTGGCTTGAGTTCGCCGGCCAAAATCTGCAACAGGGTGGTGTTGACAATCTCGTTTTCGCCGACAAAGGCAATCTTGTCACCTTTTGATACAGTGAAACTGACGTTATCCAATACCTTCTGCCCGTCGATCGTCTTACTGATCCCGTTTACGAACAGGATGTCGTTGCCCGGCTCACGCTCAGGCTTGAAGGCGATGTAAGGGTAGCGGCGCGTCGAAGGCGCTATGTCATCCAAAGTCAGTTTCTCCAGCAGCTTCTTGCGGGACGTAGCCTGCTTCGACTTGGATGCGTTGGCGCTGAAGCGGGCAATAAACTCTTGCAGTTGTTTTGCCTTTTCTTCCTTGCGCTTGTTCTCGTCCTTCAGCAGCTGCATAGCCAGTTGGCTAGACTCATACCAGAAGTCGTAGTTACCTACATAAAGCTTGATTTTTCCAAAGTCAACGTCCGCCATATGGGTGCACACATTGTTCAGGAAGTGGCGGTCATGGGAGACAACAATCACGGTTCCCTCAAAATCACCCAGGAAGCTCTCCAGCCAGCGGATGGATTTAATGTCCAGGTTGTTGGTCGGCTCGTCCAGCAGCAGGATGCCGGGGTGGCCGAACAAGGCTTGGGCTAACAGCACCTTTACCTTTTCAGCGCCTTGCAGCTCAGCCATCTTTTTATCGTGCAAGTCGGTGCCAATGCCTAGCCCTTGCAGCAAAGCGGATGCATCGGACTCAGCTTCCCAGCCGCCAATCTCTGCAAACTCAGCTTCCAGCTCAGCCGCGCGCATGCCTTCTTCGTCGGTCATGTCGGCCTTGGCATAAATGGCGTCCTTCTCGGCCATGATTTCGTAGATGCGGGCATTGCCCATGACCACTGTTTCCAACACTTGATGTTGATCGAATTGGAAATGGTCCTGTTTAAGGACGGACATGCGGACGCCTTCTGGAATGCTGACCTCGCCGGAACTCGGTTCTATCTCTCCAGACAGGATTCTCAGAAATGTACTCTTTCCAGCACCGTTGGCTCCAATCACCCCGTAGCAATTGCCCGGTGTGAACTTTATATTGACGTCGGCAAATAGCTTTCGATCCCCAAAAAATAGGCTTACATTGCTGATATTAAGCATTTCTGGTCTCCTTTGGTCTTGTTTTATGTCACCGCGACATTATACCACAGTCAGCAGTATGTCAGGGGGAAATTGTTGCGGGAAAGAAATTGAGGCAGGGGGGCTAATGCTATTTGCTATTTACCAAGCCAGTTGATCTCGCCCATCGTTTCCTTGAAGCAGTCAGACAGCAGGAAGTCGTCTTCGTATTTGGAGCTGCACATCATTGGATGGCGACAGGGATAAAAAGTGCCGTAGTCTATCATCGGCATGAGGGTTTGCGCATTCTTGCCCCACAGGAACCAGTGCAGATCTGTCCGTTGCCAGGAGATGAACTGGATCAGGTCAAACGCGAAGTCCTGCCAGATTGCCTGATGACTGAGTGGAGTACCGTTCACTGTCAAGCAGGGGTTTAGCAGTAGGACTCCTTGTTCTTCCCAGGATTGGAACAGCTGGTTTGGCGGCAGGATGCGGAAGCTCCCGCTCTTTATCTCCTGCTTGAGGGCGTTCCAGGTCGGGATGTCCGAGTACTCTTCAATGCCGCTATAGATTTTGTACAACAATCGCAGGATATTGCGCAGCGAAGCCTGCCGGAATGGTTGCAGCCATGATGTAAGACCGCCTACCTCAAACGCCCTGCCAGTAGCAACTCCAGGCTGGGGGTAGGGGTCTTGGCCCAGTATCACCACCTTAACCGCTTTGAGGTCAGTCTGCAAAAAGTGCATCACACGCTCAGGAGCAGGGTCAAAGCGGCTGCCGAGCTGCTGCTCAATGTCAGTCAGCTGCTCGTATCTATACTCACTCAGAAACTCGCTCCAAGATGTGTGGATATTCTCTGGTAGAATGGTTAATTGTCGCAAATCTCATCACGTCCTTCTGAAAGAGATTATAGCATGTCCTTAACAATTGATGGGTTGGCAGGGCTAGCTACGTGCTCTATGCTTAAACTAGGCAGCTATCTTTCCAGTCGGTTGCAGAGAAGACGAGGAGGCAGGCTATGAAAATTAAGTTTATCAAAGCAGGACTAGACTTCGCCGACAGGCTTGGTCGGCGCTCATATAACTCCGATCCCCCACCAGTGCGTGCCGTAGTTCGAGGGATACGCTACGGGGAGGATGCAGAGCAGGAGCTGGACGTTATTGTTCCACTATCAGATGGGCCTCACAAGGTTTTGGTCCATATTCATGGGGGTGGCTGGTTGATGGGCCACAAAGACAGCTACACTCGCATCTGCCGCTCTATAGCCCAGGACGGTGTACTTGTCTTTAACCTCAACTACCGATTGGTACCGCGTCATACTTATCCGGCACAGCTACAGGACATTGCCCAGGCAATAATTTGGGTAGCGGATAACGCACATCGCTATGGTGGTGACCCTCGGCAAATCTACTTGATGGGTGATTCTGCCGGGGCTCAACTGGCACTCTGGTATGCCACGGCGCTAGCTAGCCCCGAGTTGCAGCAGGCAGCAGGCATAGGCAAAGTGATCGAACCAGAACAGATAAGGGGGCTTCTCTTGTTCTACGGGGTGTATGAGGTGTCCAAACTGGCAAGCGCCTTTGGGGGACAGGGGGGAATGCTGGCGGAGGCTTTTCTGGGTAAAGACCCCGAGATGTTCGCAACCAGAAACAGGACTGCATCGCCTATCTACCATTTGCACCCTGGGTTACCACCGATCTTCATCTGCTGTGGGATGCGTGATACGTTATATCCACAGTCGGTGGATTTGACGCAGGCTCTGGCAGGTATCGGTGTACAGCATGAGAGCCTGCTGCTCGATTCCAACGAATACCCCGAGGCGATACATGGGTTCTTCAACTTCCATCGGCGTAAGGCATCTGTGTACGCCATGCAGAAGGCAAGGGAATTTCTAGCGCGTGTTGGCTAGTCTGACGCCCTGTGCCACTGGCAGGCGGGATGTATACTACACTCAAGAAGAGGTGATTGAGATGGAACAAGGTAAGGGCAAATTGGTGGTGCTTTGGACCAGCCCTGACAGGGAAGTTGCATTGAAAATGGCATTCATGTACACCTTCAATGCGCAGATGTATGAGTGGTGGAACGAGGTCTGCCTGATAATCTGGGGACCATCGGCCAGGCTGCTGTCCGAAGATGCGGAGCTGCAGAACTACACTAAGAAGATGCTGGAGAAAGGCGTGCAGGTAGTGGCCTGCAAGGCTTGCGCCGACAGCTACGGCGTTTCTGAGCAGCTGGCTGGTATGGGCATAGAGGTGAAGTATATGGGTGCGCCGCTCACCGAGATGCTGAAGTCTGGGTGGACACAGCTCACTGTCTAAATTCTAGTAAACCAAAGGAGCACTTCAATGTTGTTCTGCACCCCAAATGTTGGACAGATTAGTCAGCAGCTACAGTGGAATGGGTTCGGTATTCTACCGGACTCATTCCTTTTAATTTGGCTTTAATGCG
>JAWLDB010000253.1:0-3604 GCA_041686915.1 Bacillota bacterium | reverse complement strand
ATTTCCAGGATACGTGGATATTCAACTGCCTCTTTCGTGGCTGCCCTGTCGGCGGCAGCTTCTGAGTTGAAGCGCGGCAACAGTGACAAGAAGTAGATGGGAGCAAAAGATATCCAGACGATAGCCATGGTGTAGCCGAATACTTCGCTCTCTACATTAAACAGCAGCATGTCGACTGCGGCGATCAGCGCTAGCAGGCCAACCGATAGCACGCCGGCATAGAGCACGGAAGTGAAGGCCGACTTGAAGTGGACTAAAGCCACACTGTTGAAATCGAACTTATCCTTATATGATGGCAGCCAGATGAAGGCGCAGAACATCGATAAGATCGCAACAGCGGTACGGGCTCCTACATCGTAGTTGATGGCGGGAGCTCCCGAGATAAGTAGATAATAGCCCAAGGTCAGTAGGACAGACACGGCGTAAACATTTACCCGCTGCTTGCCGAAGCGTGGGAAACGCTCGCAGGCAAACTGGGCTGTTACCCCGATAAATGCGCCCACGAGGAATGTGAACATGACTTTCTGGATGAACAAGCCGGGGCTGCGGTGCAAAGAAATCATATGGATGGTTATAGCAGTGCTACTCAGTAACGCCACTACCGTCAGTGGAAAGCGGTAAACTGCATGGGATAGACCCTGCAGCATCCTGGCGAGTGTTTCTGTAAAGCGTCTCATTTTTTGTTAGTCCCCTCCCCTAGTTTTAGACGCGAAATGGTCAGGCAATGTTCCCCCCTCTCATGTCCATTATATAGGGTTTGGGGACGAGGTAGGTGTAGAATTTGAGATGTGGGAAATCTGGGAAGTGGGATGTGAGAACGGGATTAAAGGGGTTGGACGGGCGCGCAAGGCGCCATTACCTGATGATGTTCTTCTTGCGCAGCGTCTCGTTGATTTCCGGCATGAAGGTCTCCCCTGCTGCAATCTCTTCAACGCGCTTGGCTTCCTTCTGCCAGACGAGTTCCACCTGCTCGGCTACATAGGCTGCGTCTTCCTTCGGGATCACGACGATGCCTTCTTTCGAAGCGACGATGATATCTCCCGGGTTGACGACGACGCCACCGCAGCTTACTGGGAAGTTGATTTCACCAGGGCCATCCTTGTCGCAGGCGCTGCCTACTACGCTGCGAGAGAAGCATGGGAAGCCAAGTTCAGCCATATCGTCGGCATCGCGCACTGCGCCATCGACAATGATGCCTGCCGCTCCAACAGCCTTACCAGCGCGGGTCATCAACCCGCCCCAAACGGCGGTGTTGGTGTTGCCGAAGGTGTTGACTACCAGGATATCGCCTGGTTTGACCAATTCCAGGGCTTTGTGCAGCATCAGGTTGTCGCCGGGGCGAACCATTACGGTGACGGCGGGACCAGCGCACACGTCGCTTGGGTTAACAGGTTTCAGGCCAGGATCCATGACGCGGAAGCGCCCCATGGCGTCGGCGATGTTCGGTGTGGGGTATTTGGCCAGAGTTTCGATCAGTTTGGTGTCTGCTCGTTCAATGTCGGTGCGGATGCGAAAGCCGATCTTGCCGTGGATCATGTGTTTATCCCCCTTTAAGTGAGTTGCCGAATGTGGTTAGCGCGGCGCGGGCCGCGTTCCATATGCCTCCGGCCCTGCATTGATAATGTAACGCTCTAACGATATATATGCGACTGGAGTAGCTTCGTACAGACCTGAACCTGCTCTGCCCCCTATGACGAATGAATGAGCTTTTGGGTCGAGTATGTAGCTTACTTAGCGCCTAGTACCGGTTGATGTTGTTCTACTGCACAGTGGTTATATGTGGTAGTATCATGGCTCTATCTCTCCTCCTGCGATGGCAGACCGGGAAACGGTCGGGCTTGTCGACCATGTCTTATGGACATTTTAGCAGAGATTGCCACCGGGGTAGAAGCACGAACACAATGGGAAGCACCATCCTGTAACATTTAACAGGGGCTTGCGTAATAGTCTGTGCTATACTTACCAAGACATCATTGATTGGGGAGGCGAAATTTCTGGCTATTTCATTCTATCTTTTGTTAATCTTGCTGCTTCCTGTAGGGCTGTTATTCCTGTTTCTCCTGTTCCGGAACGCAGGCTTACGAAATGTCCTTGCGGGGAGCAGCCGTGCGATCGTTATACTGCTGATAGTCGGCCTGGTAATCACTAACTTAGCATCTCTGTCTAGAATCAACGAGCTGGAAGATCGGATCGGCTCGATTGAGGGAGGCTCTATCAACAGGCACAACCAGCTAATGTCGGCTATTGGGGCTCTGTCCAACAAGGTGGAGTCTGGGCCCGAGCCGGCGCGGTATTTGGCTTCACAGAACTACGAGTACAAGGCAATAGACGTAGATAGTGCTGAGGTGCACATCAACCTGGAGTTTGCCAAGCTGCCGACTAGCTCTAAAGTGCGTTTGCTGTATAAGGATGCGGTCCCTACCGCCGATGATTGGACCAGCATCACCCCGACCAAGGTGGTAAGCCTGGCGTATAGGGTGAATGTAACTCTATCTTCTGATAAGAACTACGCTGTGAAGGTGGTAGTAGAAGCGCCGTCGGAAACCATCAGTGAGCCACTTCAGTCGATAGACCTCCTAGCTATGATGGAGAAGCGCATTTTTGCCGAGTTTGCTGCTACAGACGTCGACCGGCAGGGCAACTTGTCCTATATACTGGTAATGAGCAACCACTATCTGAACAACGAAGACCTAAAGGCCAAGTCAATCGTGGTGAAGGTATACTATAACGAGGTTTTGATACAAGAAGAGGATATAACGAACACGGCAGACAGGCATCAGGCCTCGGGGAGCGAGAAATGGGATTACCAGGGGCGGGTGAATATTGGTAAGCAGTCGTTTGATGATCAGTTAGTGACAGGGGAGATCATTGTAACGGATGGCCTTGGAAAGGAGTATGTGTTTAGGTTTCCGAGGTATCAACCTTAGTAGGGGTCGGATCCTATCCGAACCGGGGCGGGCAGAATGCAATTCTGCCCCTATAATTTTCGGTGTCTCCGCGATGTAGGGGTCGGATCCTATCCGACCCGGGTGGGCAGAATGCAATTCTGCCCCTACAGTTTTCGGTGTCTCCGCGATGTAGGGGTCGGATCCTATCCGACCCGGGGTGGGCAGAATGCAATTCTGCCCCTACAACAGAACGAGGTAGAGTTGGGACTAAGGCAATAGAAAGACCGCTTAGCGAGTGAGCTAAGCGGTCTTTTTGCCTATTGGAACAGGGTGAGGTCGCGGGAGAGGTTGGACTCGAGCTGCACCTTGTTCAGGCGGGCGTACATGCCACCTTGCTCGAGCAGTTCCTCATGATTACCGCTCTCGATAACCTTGCCTTCCTCGAGTACGAGGATGGTGTCGGCCTTTTTGACGGTGGACAGTCGGTGCGCGATGACGATAATGGTGCGGCTGCCGGCCAGGTCGTCGATGGCCGCCTGGATCTGCGCTTCTGTCTCAACGTCGACGGCGGAAGTTGCCTCGTCGAGGATGAGGATTGGTGCGTTGCGCAGCACGGCGCGGGCGATGGCGATACGCTGTTTCTGACCGCCGGAAAGGCGCATACCCCTCTCCCCTATTGCTGTATCATAACCCTGCTCTGTCTCCATGATGAAGTC
>JAWLDB010000252.1:0-3615 GCA_041686915.1 Bacillota bacterium | reverse complement strand
ATGCAGGACACCGATCGACTGGTCGGTAAGCCCGGTATTCCCGAGCAAGACCGCCCGGTCGCGCATCATCGCAATACCTTCAATATTGAAGAAGAGCTTTATGAGCTGGTAATGGGCCACAACGCTGACTGGGATCGGATGGCCTCCGAGGTTGTTGAACATGCCGAAGAAGGTCCGGAAGACGCAGATCTGTTGCTGGTGGCACACGGCGTTGTATCGCGAGCTGCCCACGCTGCTTATAAGCATATGTCAGACAATGGTATGAAAGTGGCGTACTTCCGGCCAATCACCATGCGTCCCTTCCCAGAGGAGGCCTTGCGGCAACGCGTACGCAAGTCGGGTCAGGTCTTGGTGATAGAGTCGGCATACGGACAGTTGCTGTCCATGGTGAGGGACTGCCTTTACGGAGAGACCGTCCCCGTGCACGGCTTATTAAAGCCTGGTGTTGGTGTCACAGCCGAGGAAGTCACCTTGGAAGGCAAGCGGCTGCTGCAGGGAGGTGCTCAGTAATGGAGATAATCCATACTACCAATGAGGCCATGCCGCGGGCGTGGCGTCGTGAAACCAAACCACACCGTTTCTGTCCTGGCTGCGGCCATGGGATCTTCTTGAAAGCGTTGGGAGACGCCATCGATGAACTGCAGATCTGGGATAGGGTCGTATTTGGCTGCGATATCGGCTGCTCACTGCTAGCCTGGGACTTCTTCAACGTCGACAGCATTCAGACGCACCACGGCCGCACTATCCCCGTGATGGCGGGTGCCAAACGCGCCAACCCTGACCTGATCGTCGTGGCATACATGGGCGACGGCGGCGGCTACGCCATAGGCGCCCAACACATGGTTAACGCCGCTATGCGCAATGAGAATATTACGGTCTTGTTGGCCAATAACACAGTTTACGCCATGACCGGCGGTCAGATGGCGCCTACTACCCTCCCCGGACAGGAAACCGGCACATCGCCCTACGGCAGGGACGAAAAAACGACCGGTATGCCTACCCTTGGGCCCGAGATGACTGCCGCCATCACCGGTGATGGCGCATACATCGCACGCGGAACTGTATCCAAGTACCCAGTGCTTAAGCGCTACGTCAAGAAGGCTTTGGAAAACCAGCTGGCGGGTCGTGGCTTCTCCTTTGTGGAAGCACTTTCAGGTTGCCCGACCAACTGGCGGATGAACGCCAAGCAAACCTGGAGCTTTATCGATGATGAAATGACCAAGTACTTCAAGCTTGGCGAGGTCAAGGTGCCAGACCTGAAAGGGGGCGACGCTAAATGAGTAAGCTCGTACGTATCGCTCTAGCGGGTGAAGGTGGACAAGGCATCCAGGTGGTGGGTGAAATCCTGGCTGAGGCTGCCTACCGGTCTGGCCTTGATGCCATTTATATCCCTAACTTCGGTGTTGAACAGCGCGGAGGAGTTTCAATCGCCTTCGTACAGATTGCCGATGAGGAGATAGGTTCGCCCAAGTTCCCCAAGGCTGACATCCTTGTTCCTTTGAGCAAGCGAGCCATCGCACGCACCAAAGACTATATCAAACCGGAAACATTGTACTTGTATGAGTGCTCATCTTTGGAAGTGCCGCACTTAAACGATCAGACAATCGGCATCCAGGCTTGGGATACGGTCACCCCCGAGGCCTTCGCTCTAATGGTTGGACATGAGCCTGATGAGCCCGGCAAACCGCCGAAGAACGTAGGCTTGCAGCCGCGCAAAGTCATTGGTATTCCAGCTGCAGAAATGGCCAAGAACGACTTGAAGCCACGGGTGTTTAACATCATTATCCTAGGCGCCATCGTGCAGGCTAGCGGAGTATTGGATCCGGAAAAGGTCAAAGAAGCGATTGAAGCCAAACTAGGCGAGAAGTTTGACGAGAAACCTGAGCTACGAGAACTGAACTTCCAGGCTTTTGGTCGCGGAATGGAGTTTGTTCGGGAGCAGATGGCAAAGGGGGAGAAGCAGTCATGACCAAGAAAACACTTACCTTCATCGGGGAGCGCTACCATGCACCCCGCGGTACTTGGACAGCCTTCCCTGAGCTCTGCAAAGGTTGTGGTCTCTGTATAGAGAAATGCCCGACCCACGTAATTCGTTGGTCGGACAAACTTAGCAACTATGGTACTCCCCGGGTTGAGGTGGATGCTGATGGTTGCATCGTCTGCAATCAGTGCGCTATGCACTGCCCTGACGCGGCTATCAGCGTCACGGTGACCAAAAAGCCTGATCCCAAGAAGTCTCCCGAGCAGCTGAGCGCTGAAGCACAAGCCAAAGTGAAAAGTTAGAGAGAATGAGTAGCAATTCAGGGTCGTAACGCCAAAGAGACAGCTTAAGCGGCTGTCTCCTTTGGCGTGTAGCAGGTTTTCCTTCAGTCAACGCTAATTAGAAGGTAGAGTCTTAAAGAGGGGTGGTAAGAATGCTCAAAATCGCAGCACTAACCGGAGCAGGTATCAGCGTGGCAAGCGGGCTGCCTACTTTTGCACAAGCCGAGTGGCGTGGCCGATCCGTGCGTGACTTCCTGACCAAATCGTTCTTTGTCAGGTATCCTAACATGTTCTACGAGTACTTCTGGGAAGCGCTTGAACCTTGGAACAACGCCGAACCCAACGCTGCACATCTTGCTCTGGCCGAAGCAGGCGTAGCCATAGTCACGCAAAATATTGATGGGCTACACCAGAAGGCAGGCAGCTCAAATGTAGTGGAGCTGCACGGCAATCTGCGCGAACTGATTTGTGAACGATGCGGACGAGTTGAAGCAGTGACAGACTGGAAAGGCCGGGACGAAGTGCCTCGTTGCTCTACGGATAATTCCATCCTGAAGCCAAATGTAGTGCTGTTTGAGGAAACTCCTCACTACTGGGATCGAGCCCTGGAACTAGCCCTTGGTGCCGATGTCCTGCTCGTAGTAGGAACCAGCCTGGAAGTTGCCCCGGCCTGCTATCTACCTGAACTGGCACGCCGCCAGCGTATCAAGGTCGTAATGCTGAACCGTGATGCGGTTACGGAGGTGCCAGCCGCGCTAGACTCTCTGAAATAGTTACAGTGCCCATTATCTGTCCTCTTCGTCCTTCCGCGCAAAGGTTGGCAGGTGAGACTGCCCGTTCGTTAACTCCTGTAGTCGATGTCCATGTCTTCTGTTGTGCTGATGCGTCTCCACCCGGCTACACGGGTTGACATGTACGAGCACGTCCTCCACCTTTTCGTTTTGACGACGAATACTGGCTTCAGCCTGTTGCGCTATCTCATGACCTTTGGAAACAGGAATGCTCGGATCGACACAGATCTTCAAGTCGACCAAAATTTGCGACCCATGCAGACGCGCTTTCACATCATTCACGCTGTTTACACCTGGTGTCCCGGCTGCAGCCCTAGTAATAGCGTCTACCGTCGTTTCGCTAGGCGCTTTGTCCACGAGCTCGTTGATGGACTGCAGATACATTATGATGCCCATACGTGAGATTAAGACAGCCACAAACAAGCTGGCAACTGGGTCAAGAATTGGGAACCCTAGTCTGGCGCCCCCGATGCCTGCGAGAGCAGCGATGGATGAAAAGGCATCACTGCGATGATGTAACGCCTCTGCCTGGATGGCAGTGCTTCCTAGTCTGCTACCGATG
>JAWLDB010000251.1:0-3621 GCA_041686915.1 Bacillota bacterium | reverse complement strand
TTTCACGCTATGCAAAAGTTGCTTGTCGTGCTTAAACACTGTTGCTTCACTCCTTCTCTTGCAGTATCCTGCTCAAAACTAGCTTTTCCTCTTGAACAAGCCGGAATACCGGGAATAGAAGTAGTGTTCGTGGCATTACTTGGACAAACGGCTATGGAAGCGACGCTCCACTCAGCTCAAAGGCTTGTTCGCCAATCTTCACATAAACAATTACATTGGCGGCCTGTGGATTTAAGGGAGGAAATCTCAAAACGGCCCGCCAGATGCGACCTTTGGGAGTCTGGTCGGGTAGCGGTTCATAGCTGATCACTTCTAACAGATTATATTGCTGACCCAAGTCGTCCACCAAGCTGGCCTTGATTGTGCCATCTGGCTCAAGAGCAACCATGCCGAGCTTCTCATGCAACACAGACACCTCAGTGTAGCTACGGATCCCATTCAGCTGAGTGTAAATCATGTAATAGTTGCGCTTAGCAATATACTCCAGACTTAACCTGGTGGTATCTTGAGAACTGTTGATGCTGGATGGGGCAGGAGGCGGACTACCAGTTTGCGCCGGGACTGCTGGGTGCCGGTACATCACCACCACATGTTCAGCTGTCGGGGGCACGTACCACCAAACGCCGGCAGTGAGACATATTACAAAGACAACCAGGGCAATAGCTCGCTTCATATTCATCACCTTCTAAGGCATTATACGCAAGCCTGGGCCAAAACTTGTCCAAAAATACGAGATGGGGCCAAAGCCCCATCAATTAAAAAGGTGGAAGATTGTCCAGATTGTTTTCTGGTGTCCCATCCGCCTCACTCCGAATAATCTCACGACCATATCTCGTATAAACATCTACGCCATCCAGTTCTCCATGCTTGGCTAACTGGAGCGCACTTTGGTAGTCAACTACTGTATGGTCGCTAAGTTCGAAGCCTGTAATATCGCCGTCATCGTTCTTTCTAACAGCAACGATATGACGTCTGACATCGCGTCTCATTGGCATGTCTTACACCTCCTTAACCCTAGCTTGTGACAGTTAAGGGTCAAATGATGAATGGGAAATGCTGATTTCCTAACCATGTATCGTAATCCTATGGTAAAATATGAAAGCGTGACGAGAAACAAAAAGGACAAGGGGTGGGTTGAAGGTATGGCTTTCAACTATGGAAGGGTTGCATTGGTAGTAGGCGCATCTTCCGGCATGGGCAAGGCTTGCGCAGAGTATTTAAGGGACCAAGGGTATTACGTCTATGGAACCTCGCGCAAAGCGGCATTTCCGGAAACCACCAAACGCAATGAACAAGGCTTCATAAGAATGATTCCCCTCGATGTAACCAAAGAGGACACTATCAAACAGGCGATAGAGTTTGTCTTGGGTCAGGAAGGGGAGATCAATGTTCTGCTTAATTGCGCCGGCTATGCTCTTGGCGGTGCCATTGAGGACCTTGCCCTTGATGAAATACAGGAAATCTTCCATACCAACGTATTTGGCATGATGATGGTCATCAAGCAGGTCCTGCCAGGTATGCGCGAGCAGCGGAAAGGGCTAATTGTCAACATTAGTTCTGTGGCCGGGTTCATTGCGATTCCGTTTCAGTCCATGTACAGCGCTACCAAGTATGCCGTAGAAGCAATGACGGAAGCGCTACGCATGGAAGTAAAGCCATTCGGTATTCGCGTTTCGATGATCGATCCCGGTGATATCAACACCGGTTTCACCTCCGCCCGTAAGATCGCCAAACAGGCACAGGTTAATCCTGTCTACAAACAGCGGCACGAGAAGGCCGTGAATGAAATGATTAAGTCAGAGACGAATGGACCAGGCCCGGAAGTGGTAGTTAAAGAGTTCTCCAAGATCCTAAACAGCAATAACCCGCCAGTTCGGATAGTGGTGGGGATGCAGTATAAGGCAGTGGCGCTCCTCAAACGGCTCCTGCCAGCCAAGGTCGTCGAGGGCGTCGTCGAAAAAATGTACTAAAGATAAGCTGAAAGATGATCCCGGCCTAGTGATGGCCGGGATCTTTAACGTTTAGGAACTACCTTAGGGCTTTGTCTTCCCAGTTATGCAGATATACAACCACCTGGTTGTTCACTTCGTCGTAGCTTACTTCGGCACCAAAAACCTCTGCCATGGTACGTAGAGGCGCTACCGCATTGCCCTGTATAGTCTGTGTTTTGGCAGGCATCACTACCTCTTTTCCATACACCGTAGCCACGTTGGAGCCAATCTTGAGACATATCTCTGAGATTCCCTTGGATATACGGATTTGGTTTGTTTCAGCCAGATATTCCACAGAAGCGCTGAACGCATTCATAAACGCTCTGATTGGTACCAACGTGGCACCATTCTGTACACAAGGGGCAACCGGGAGTGTGATTTCATCAGTCAGGTTGCCATTATTCATCTGCATCATGCTGTTGCCAACGGTCAGCCGGGCAACCAGTGGCATCGGGAGTACGTGAGGCTCGTCAACCCCAGGCTCCACCGGAGGCTTCTCTGCCGGTTTAGTAACGATGAAGTAGTTGCCAAACTCAAGTGCCGAGTCCTTCAGTTCTACCACTTCATAGACGTATGTCATGACTGTTCCGCAGAACTCGTCCGGGCCGGGGTCTTTTGTCTCGTAGGAGACTGTCATAGTATGGCCATCAACTACCACGGTTTGCACATTGATGTCGTAGCCCGTGCTGGACATCCAGCCTCTGATCAGCACTAGTACCTTGTTATCCGGATTGCTGTTCATTGCGCTCACATCCAGGAAGTCCTTGGCCAAGCCAATGTAAGCGACTGGATGCTCTACTGAGGGCTTTGCTAAAAGCGGGGCCTGCTCTAACGAGTAGAAGTCGACAGCGCCCGGCACTTCGTCTGGATCTTTACCAAATGGCGTCGCTTCAGCCAGGACCAGTTCGGTGTTCATATCCATATCGTCGGTGATCACGGCTACGCTGTACACATAAGTCATCACTGTCAGGTACATGTGATCAGGGTCGGGATCGCTCAGGTGGTAAACAACATCCAAAGAGCCATCGGTATAAATCAGGTTATCGACACCGATGTCGTAACCACTGCTTGGGCACCAACCACGGTAGAGTACCAGTACTTTGTCAGCTGGCCTGACAGCTTCCTGACCTTCCAGGTTGAGCAGGTCTTTAGCCAGCCCCAGGCTTGCCGTCGGTTCAGTTACTTCCGGCCGCTCAAGGAGTGGTAGGTCGACTGCAGTGAAATTGAGGCCGTCCGTGTTCTGCTGCGGCTCGAGGTAGGACTCACCTGTCTCGGTAATCTTGTCGAGTTGCCGGTTGCTAATGAGGTAGCCGTAGGTGCCAACCTTTACTTTGTTCATGGCACTGCCGGCGTAGGCGCTGGTATTACCATCGGCCTCGTAAGCTGCACTGTCAGCGTAGACATTTGCTAACTTAGTGTATACAGGGAGGCTGACCAGCGGTACGAACGCACGCTGTGCCTGCTCGATTGGTACGTTATGCACATGCACGTCGTAGGCGTAGCCATTATGATTGATATCGCTAGCGAAGGTCACGTACTCTTCCGGGATGGCGGCCATTATTGCCTCCTTGAACTCGGTTTTTTGCCAGGGAGTATAGTTGATGGCTACTACCTCTTTTTGCGGGTACAG
>JAWLDB010000250.1:0-3704 GCA_041686915.1 Bacillota bacterium | reverse complement strand
ACCGGAGTTATCGTCTCCAGGCTCTTCGTCATCGCCAGGATTCTCTCCGTCATCTGTAGGTGCATCTTCGTTGTCTGGGGGAATATCCCCATTATCCGATGGAGGCTGCTGCTGACCAGGGCCGTGAACAGTGCATAGTTCAGTTGGTACTCCCAGGCCAGCATCTGCTGGTTTGGGCAAGGGGCGGGTCACCCCGTCTGCATCTGTCCAGGATGTAGCGTACGCAGGCCGTTTCAGTCGAGTGACAGTTCTGGTCGTTCCAGGTGGGCAATGCTCAGTAGCCATTTGCCCATGTTCGGTACAGATTGTAACAGTCACATGCTGATCGCACACTTCTGTGGGTTCGCTGCCCTTGATGAACTCTTCGTAAACAATGTCACCTTCCGGGCAGTCGGGACCGGCTAGCATTCCGGTACGCTTGTCGACTGCGATCGGTCCCACAATATTATCGGGCCTCTCTTGATAGAACGCCCCAGAGCCTGGTATCTCAGCGGTAATGTAGTTCATTATCCGTCCGAAAATACCCGCGCTGATATAGCTGCTGGATCCACCTGGCAGACGTCCCCTGGCAGTAGGGCTGTTCGAATCTCCTGCTAACCTACCCGTGGTGTTGTCATCATGCCCGATATATACAGCAGCAGCAATTTCCGGAGTATAACCTACAAACCATGCTTCGCGGTTATAGTTGGTGGTACCAGTCTTGCCAGCTGCAGGCCCATGGTAACCTCCCAAGCTGCGAACGTAGTGGGCAGTGCCGCGGTTAACAACATCCTGCATGATGTCAGTCATCATGTAGGCTACTTCTTCACTCAGTACGACGTTGCTCTTTTGGCGGTGTTCATAGAGTGTGCGTCCTTGGCTATCTTTAATGCCAACGACTGCAAAGTTCTCGTTCAATACACCTTTATTAGCAATAGCACTATAAGCGCGTGCCATTTCAAGTGGAATAACGCCTTTGGTCACGCCCCCGATAGCTAGTGCAGCCAAGTTTTTGTCGTCTGCGCCATTAATAGGGCTTTCAACCAGCGTGGTAATCCCTAATCGTTTGGCAAACGCTATCATCTCATTAACACCGTTCTCTTGGGCAGTCTTCCAGGCAGGCACGTTCAATGACTGCTGCCACGCATAGCGCAATGTAACCAAGCCTTTATAGGTGCCGTCATAGTTAACGGGGTAAGGGTTGTTAGCTGCTGGATTTTCAAAAATCGGTGCATCATCTATGATTGTTGCCGCTGTTCTGCCCTGTTCCAGTGCCGGACCGTAAACGGTCAGTGGCTTAATGGCCGATCCGGGCTGTTGCTTGAGCAATTGAATTGTGCGGTTATGCTGGTCGTTCAGGAAGTCTCGACCACCAATCATTGCGCGGATACCGCCAGTCTTGACATCGAGCAATATTACGCCACTCTGGGGCTGTAGAATACCTTTAGAGTTAGTCTCGCTTTTCTGGTCCCCGAGCAGCGGTATGAGCCAAGCTTCCAGACCTTCGTTCATCGCCCGTTCAGCAGCTTTCTGCATGCGCAAATCCAATGTGGTATCAATAATCAACCCATCTTTGAATATGGCATCCTGAGCCTGCTTACGGGAATAGCCCTTATGCTTCATCAACAGGTCCACTGCTTGCTCACGAACATAAGTGATGAAATAAGAGCCTACAGGCGCTTGATCCTTAGGCTTTCTGTTCGCCAATACCAGTTGATAGCTTTCCGCTTCCTGGCGTTGCTCTTCAGTAATGAAGCCGAACCGCACCATGTTATTCAGCGCTTCTTTCTGCTTCACCTGGGCCCTTTCCATCTTGCTATACGGTGAGTATGCATTCGGCGCTGAGATGATGCCACCAATCATCGCTGACTCGGCTATGTTGAGTTCCGAGACATCCTTGCCAAAGTAATAAAGAGAAGCTTCCTGTACACCATAGGCTGACCCGCCCAAGAAGATGCGATTTAGGTAGAATTCCAGTATCTCATCCTTGGTGTAGTCCCGTTCCAACCGCAAAGAAACAAAAAGCTCCTGAATTTTCCGGGTGAGCTTACGGTCAGGGGTGAGGAAGGCCATCTTCGCTAGCTGATTGGTAATGGTGCTGCCGCCCTCTAGACGCTTGCCGCTAAGCGTACGCAGTAGACCGCGGGCAATGCCCTTTAAATCGAACCCGAAATGATCATAGAAGCGGGCGTCTTCCATTGCCAGAACTGCCTGCTGCAGATGCAAGGGGATTTTGTCTAAGGGTACGATCGTACGGTTTTCTTCTGCGTGTATGTTGGTGATCAGTTCACCGTTAATGTCGTATACCTTCGATGCAGCATCCGCATCCAGATTGCCAGGGTTATAGACGGGCATGGTGGCCATAGAATAAACCACTAAGCCCCCGCCGGCTGCCATACCTGCAACCATAATGATTACCAAGAATAATAGGGCAAAGCGGGTTAGCTTTTTGCTCAGTTTTTTCTTAGCTTTAGTAGGTTTTTCATTGCGCTTTGTTTGCTTACCCACAGAACTCCCTCCTTTAGACATAGATTATATCACAGCGTATATACTGTCGAAACGGCTAAATCTGGCTAGCTGGTTCAGGTCCTTTCTGCTTGACGTTCGTCGCTTCTGTTATCGTGCAGTCAAGCATAAATATAAATGGATGAGGGGGTGTGAAGATGCGCAGGCGCAGATGGCCTTTAGGCCGCAGGCCAATGATCAGGCTGACCTTTTCGCTCAAGCAGCGTGTAGCACTTGCGTTACTTGTCTTTGTTTTCTTAGCGCTTTGTCTGCTATTATTGGTAGAGCGCAACTTACGCCCTACGTTGGAGGCAATCGCAGAGGCACGAGCCAAAGTCATAGCTACTCGTGCAATTAATGATGCAATTAATACGAAGATAGCACAAGAAATCAAGTATGGGTTGCTGATTACGGTGCATACGGACCATAACGGGAAGCCGTCATGGGCGCAAGTCAATACCATGGAAGTGAACCGCATAGTGGCAGCTACCACGATGCGCGTGCAGGAAAGTTTGGGTGAGATTACCGGCCAGGTAGTAAGGATACCGTTAGGACAGGCGTTCGGCAGCAAGGTCTTAGCGAACACTGGACCTCGGATCCCCTTTACCATTATACCTGTGGGAACAGTGAATGTAGAGGTCACCGATGCGTTTGATGCCGCTGGCATAAACCAAACCAGGCATAAGATCTACCTCGAGGTATATACAGACGTTCAGATTGTAATTCCATTCGTCACCCGTTCTGTACAAGTGCATAGTCAAGTGCCAATTGCAGACGTTACTTACTTGGGAGAGGTACCACAGACGGTAATCGATTTACCCTATCCATTGGGTTCGGGATATTACACACCACCAGGGGGAGAACGTCCGCCTGCGCAAACTGGACCATAGCTTTCTTCTATATGTGTTTATTCGAGGACGGTCGCGCTTAAGCGGCCGTCCTGTGATTTTGGGTGTAGCGTATGACATTACCATTTGACTAACCTGTACTACGCTGATATACTAGCAAATGTCGCTCACGAAGCCCCGTATAAAGACGGCACTAGTGGCGGCATAATAGATGTGTCAATTGACTGTTAGTAACAAGCAGCAATGTAAAAAACTGTTCAGTTGACAGTTCGACAAGTTTCGTGCTAAGATATAAAAGCTGTCGCCGCTGCGGTGACTGACAGCGCGAAGAGTTTTGATCCTTGAAAACTGAACAATGATGGACCAGATGCA
>JAWLDB010000249.1:0-3752 GCA_041686915.1 Bacillota bacterium | reverse complement strand
CAGTCACCTGCTCTCCTGGCGCGGGCGACTGTGCTATTACGACAACATCCCTGCCCAGACCATCCTCTGTGCCCGATAGCAGCCCTAGCTCTGCCAGCAGGGCATGTGCTTGATCAGGAGACAGTTTCAGCAAACCTGGTACTTCCACGGGCACTGGCTCCGGACCGTCACTGACCGTGAGGATGATCGGCGTAGAGCGCTTCAAGCGGGTGCCGCCCAAGGGGTTTTGGTCCAGAACCGTATCGACCGGTTCATCCGAATACGTGCGATTGATGGTTTCTGCAACCACAAATCCCGCGTTATGCAGCTGAATCTCAGCCTCTCTCAACGCCAAGCCTACAACCGGTGGGACATCGGCGTACTCCGGCCCCTTGCTGATAGTCAGGGCAATCTCGCGGTTAGCTCGTACCTCCCTGCCTGCCGGCGGGTCCTGGTCAATCACGGCATTCGGCTCGTTGTCACTATATTGCTGGCTTACAACTGTATAGGTGAGCTGCAGGTCAGCGAGTATGCGTTGCGCTTCCAGCAGGTCCTTATCATACAACTCAGGAACGACTACCACCGGCTTGGGCCAAAACATCCAGGCCATGAAAGCCATCCCGCTCAGCATCAGAATCACTGCTGCCAGCGAGGCGTATTGCCACCATGGTCGATGTCGCTTCTGCGCAACCGGTGCTTCCGCGGCAACTGCATCGCGCGATCGACGAGGCACATACGTCTTCTCCAGATTGTCTTCCGCAGGTTGAGGGCGGTCCTTCCGGCTAGTCACAAGCTCGCGCAGGCTTTCCTTCTTGCCCGATTCGCGCAAAACAGAACTTAGCTCTTGCAGCAGTTCGTCGGCCGTCTGATAACGGCCGGTTTGGTCTTTAGCCATGGCTTTCAAGACAATCCGTTCTACTTCCACTGGTATGTGCGGATCTATTTGACGCAAGGGGGGCACCGGCTCCTGCAGATGTTTCAGAGCAATGGAAAACATGCTTTCTCCAGCAAAAGGCACTTCGCCAGCCAGCATTTCATAGAGTACGACACCTAGAGAGTAGATGTCAGACTTCTCGCCTGTGAATCCTCCCCGTGCCTGCTCAGGAGAGATGTAGTGCACAGAGCCAATCATCGCTCCCGAATTGGTCAGAGTACTGGAGGTGGTTGCCCGTGCAATGCCGAAGTCAGTGACTTTCACGTGACCGTCACTGGTCATCATAATGTTATGTGGTTTGATATCACGGTGGATGATTCCGTGCTTGTGAGCGGAGCGCAGGGCTTCAGCAATCTGTTTGCCAATCTGCATGGCTGTTGTTACCGGTAGCGGCCCACTCTCATTAATCACCTGCTTCAGCGTTTTGCCTTCAATAAACTCCATGACAATATAGTAAACGTCTCCGTCCTGGCCAACGTCAAAAATTCCTACGATGTTAGGATTGGACAAACTGGCTGCTGCCTGGGCTTCGCGCCTGAACTTGCGCACAAAATCCTCATCGCTGGTGTAATGGGGGCTTAGGACCTTGACCGCTACAGTCCTGTTAAGCAGCACATCCCGAGCGCGGTAAACAAAGGCCATTCCACCGCCGCCCACGCGTTCGATGATTTCATAACGACCGCTGAGCACCCGCCCAATCATGCTGCATCCCCCTTCCAGGCAGCTATGACAACAGTTATGTTGTCATACCCCCCGAGAGAATTCGCCAGGTCTACCAGGCTATCTGCTTTCGCCTGCAAGGAGCCCTGAAGCACGAGATGGTTGGCGATAACCTCACGGCCAATCAGTGTGGACAAACCATCAGAGCAAAGCAACACGATGTCGCCCTGAGGTGCATCTTCGGCAAGCAGATCCACCTCAACCTCGGGCTCTGTTCCAAGTGCCCGGATAATCAGGTTGCGTTGAGGATGCCGCTGTGCTTCCTCTTCCGAAAGCCCTCCGTTCTTAATCAGCTCACCTACCAGGCTATGGTCGTCTGTAAGCTGGCGGCATTGCCCATCTGTGCACAGATACAGACGGGTATCACCGACATGGGCCGCGAAAATGCGCCCTCGCCACAGCATAGCAGCAGTTAAGGTAGTGCCCATACCTGCAAATGACGGATTGCTCTCGGCGAGACTGTAAACAGCCCTATTCGCCATTCGGGCAGCCTCTCCTAACACATCTAAAGGCTCGGATTGCATCAACAGGCGGGCGACCTCTTTGCGAAAAGTATCTATCGCCGTCTGACTCGCCACATCTCCTGCCTGATGGCCACCAATACCATCTGCAACCACCAGCAGGGCATACTCGCTCCCCCTGAATATCCCAGTACCGGCATAGCAGAAGTCCTCGTTTATGGCTCTAACTTTCCCCGTATCGCTCCTCATTCCCAGTTCAAACATCTCTTACCCCTTCTCCTCCCCCTGCAGGCGTCTTCTTAGCTGCCCACAAGCTGCTTCTATCTCAGGGCCCAGTTCTCGTCTGACTGTTGCGTTGATGCCGGCTGCAGTTAGCTTCTGGTGGAACATCTTCACCTGACTGTCTGCTGGAGCCTGCCAAGGTAACTCCGGCACTTGGTTGTATGGGATCAGGTTTACATTGCAGAGCATACCTTGCAGCAACCCTGACAGTTGCTCGGCGTGTACCGCCTGGTCGTTGAAGCCCTTCAGCAGAATGTACTCGAAGGTTATGCGACGTTTGGTCACTGTCACATAGTGCCTTGCAGCCTGCATCAATTCGGCCAACTTATAACGTTGGTTAACGGGCATGATCTGGTCGCGCAGATAGTCTACCGGCGCATGCAATGAAATTGATAAAGTAATCGGCATCTTCTCTTCTGCCAAGTCATAAATCTTGGGAACAAGCCCGCTGGTGGATAAAGTGATGTTACGCATACCAATGTTAAACACTAACGGATTATTAGCCAGCCTGATGCTTTCCACCACGTTCTCGTAATTGTCCAGAGGCTCGCCCATGCCCATATATACCAAATTGGACACTCTAAGGTTGATTGGTGCCAGCTCCCGGTTGGCCAGCCAGATCTGCTCAATTATCTCCGAAGTGGTGAGGTTATGCGAATAGCCCCCTAAACCTGAGGCACAGAAACTGCACCCCATTTTGCATCCCACTTGGGTAGACAGGCAAAGCGATACGCCATGATGATACCTAAGGACGACAGCCTCAACAATCGATTGGTCAGGGAACCTGATGGCTAGCTTGATAGTGCCATCTGCGGTTGATTGCCGCTCTACCACCTCGCCAACACCGATTTGGGCCACCTCATCCAACCTTGTCCGCAAATCCTTGGACAGGTTGCTCATCTCAGAGAAACTAGTCACTCCTCGTCCGTAGATCCACTCCATGATTTGCCGAGCCCTGTACTCCGGTTGGCCCAGTTCCTGAAAGAAATCGGTTAGAGCCGGCCATGGCATTCCTATTAGATTTTGTCGCTCCGTCAAATGCTGTACCTCCTTGTCCTACCGTCGCTGCAGCCGACAGATGAAGAATCCATCTAATCTGTGCAAATGCGGGTATGTGGTCAGCCGACCCTCAGCAATTTCATTAGCAAAGGGTGCTGCTACTGCTGCTGGCCACTCAGCTGGCCAAAAATCCTGATTACTGGATAAGAAGCTATCTATCACATTGTGTGATTCCTCGGGTTCGGTAGAGCATACGCTGTAAACAAGATGTCCGCCTGGCTTGACCAGGACGGCCGCTTGTTTGAGGATAGTAAGCTGCAAGCGAGACAGTTCCTGCAAGTCCAGAGCTGTACGATGCAGCCGTATGTCCGGCTTGC
>JAWLDB010000248.1:0-3797 GCA_041686915.1 Bacillota bacterium | reverse complement strand
GTGCGGATGGCATAGACCGCGTTTTCGTCCGCACGGATATCCTGGCCGCGGTAAAGGATCTGGCCACCGCTCGGCTTCTCCAACAGGTTCACACACCTGAGTAGCGTAGACTTGCCCGAGCCCGATGAACCGATGATGCAGACAACTTCGCCCTCGTTGACCGAGAAGTTAATGTCCTTCAGCACCTCGTGGCTAACGAACGACTTGCTCAGATGCTGTATTTCGATTACCTTTGCCATTAGTCTTCACCTACCCCAGCCGCTTGGGCTGCTTTCTTCCGCAGGATGTCCTCCGGAGTAGCGACCTGCATCTGGTTAGCATACATGATGTAGTTCTCCGGGCCGTCCATGCGCCGCTCGAAGTAGCGCAGAATTCGGGTGACCGTGAAGGTCATCACGAAGTACATTACGGAAGCCACAAAGAAGGTATCGAAGTATCTGAAGTTGGCACCTGCCACCGACTTGGCCTGGAAGAACAGCTCAGTCACCGAAATTACATTCAGCACCGAGGTGTCTTTGATGTTGATGACGAACTCGTTGCCGGTAGCCGGCAGAATGTTGCGGATGACCTGCGGCAGCACCACGGTGAACATGCTCTGGAAATGGTTCATGCCTATAGCCTGAGCTGCTTCGAACTGTCCCTTGTCTACCGATACGATCCCGCCGCGCACGATTTCGGACATATAAGCGCCCGTGTTGATCGACACGATCAAGAGTGCGGCATGCAAGCGGTTCATGTTGATACCAAAAGCCAGGGCCGAACCATAAAAGATGATCATGGCCTGAACAATCATCGGAGTTCCGCGGAACACTTCGATATATGTGGCGAGCAACCCGTTGGCTGCCTTCAGCACCCATCTGCCGAAGCCCCGTTCCTTCAGTGGGATGGTACGCACTACGCCTACCATCAGCCCTATCGTGGAACCGACAATCGTCCCGATAGTGGAGATGAGTAGCGTCACACCAGCACCCCGCAGGAACATCGGCCAATATTCAACTACAATCTCAACTATCTTGGTTAAGCTCATGATTATCCTCCCTTTAATCAGGAAACCGAATGCGCCAAGCGGCGCACCCGGTTTTGGCGCAGTTACTAGTTACCAGCCGGTTGGTTCTGGATAGCGTTGTCCATGATCTGCATGCGCTCTTCGTCGGAGATACCAGCCAACACTTCGTTGATCTCGGCAACCAGGTCGCTGCCCTTGGCTACGCCAACTGCAACGGCGGTATCGTCCGGCGAGGTCGCAAAGCCTTCGGCGAACTCAACCATCTTGAAGTTAGAGTTGGCTGCTTCGGCGCTAACTCCCTCAGGGCGCTCGGAAACATAACCATCGATTATGCCGGACTCGAGTGCAACGCGCATGGCCGGGAAGTCGTCCATTGCCGGCTGTTGCTCCACGCCGTTGATCTGCTCGATTACGGAGTAGTGGAAGGTGTTCAGCTGAGCAGTGATCTTGGCCCCAGCGAAGTCCTGGATGGAAGCTGCATTCTCATATGCTCCACCGGCCTTAACTACCATCACCAGGTCAGACTCATAGTAGTTATCCGAGAAGTCGATTTCCTTCTTGCGCTCTGCTGTTGGGCTCATACCTGCGATGATTGCGTCAATCTTGCCAGAGGTCAATGCTAGCGGAAGCCCGGTCCAATCGGTTTTGACAATCACCAGTTCCTTGCCCAGGTGCTCAGCGATGCGCTTGGCGATCTCTACGTCGTAGCCACCAGCGAACTCCGAACTACCATCGATCTGAACTGCACCGTTGGAGTTGTCCTGCTGTGTCCAGTTAAAAGGCGCATAGCCTGCTTCCAGTCCTACACGAAAAACGGTGGAATCTTTCTGACCGCATCCGGTCAAAAGTAACGCAAACACCGCAATAGACATGGCAACCAGCATCAATCTGTTTCTCATTTCTCTTCCTCCTAAGTAATTTAAGATTTTTGGCAAATAAAAAATGACCTGAAGAAGATCAGGCCATTGAAAGACAAACCTAAACCCCCCTACTTTCCCATAATGAGATAGCTCAACTCAGTAAACCGGGAAGCTTACTGAGACAGTCCTGCAGCTCTTAACTGCAAGCCCAGCCTTGTAATGCTGAGCGCATTACCGGCTTCGGCGACATTTCCTTCTCCCTAGCGTCAACGCTGCTCACGCTCAACCAGGGACTGTTAAATACCGCGCCTCTACCTCACCAAGAAACCAGGTGAGGTCACTATTCAGTTCTGTTTTAGCCTACAGGAAGTGGGCTTGTACTGTCAACAGGTTTTTATTTACAGGATGGAAGTTGCATGCGCCCGCCTACTCTGCAGCGGTTGATTGTCGAGGCAAACCGCGGGTTTTATCAACACAGAGCCCGAGGCATATGGAACGCGGCCCGCGCCGCGCTGTCCCATCTGTCTCATAGACTTGGTCTTATGTGCAGGATATGGCCGTCCTGACCAGAACCTATGATAGTAGACTTCAACCAATCAGATGAGGTGTGAAATGAGCACACGATTTACGCTAAGCAGTTTCGAGGAGTATATCGACAAGCGCATTCTGGCTCGCGGTCGGGATTACTACTATGGGGGCCATGTGCTGGATATTGAGCTTGACGGGGATGAGTACGTGGCCGAGGTGGAAGGCAGTGAGCTATACACGGTCACCGTTTCCCTAGATGATGCAGGTAATGTTCTTGATACGGAATGTGATTGCCCCTACGACTTTGGCCCCTATTGCAAGCATCAGGCCGCCGTACTTTACGCTCTGCGCGAACATGTGGAGTCTGATCTGCCGAAGGGTAAGGCTAAACAGTCAAAACCAGACGAGTTGCTGACAGTCCTGCAGGAGCAAAGCAAAGACGAGCTTATACGTGTCATCATGGAGCTCGCAGCAGAAGTACCGGCTCTCAAGAAAAGCCTTTTGTTTGAACTTGGTGAACACGGCAATGAGGTGGCAGAAGCCAGAGATTTAATGGAGAGCTATATAGAAAAGGTAAGCAACGACGACTACTGGATTCACGGCGGGGATGTGGAAGAAGCTACAAAGGGCATCTACATGGTGCTCAATCGGGCGGCCAATCATCGCAACCCCATGAAGGCATTTGAACTCTACAGTGAAGTGCTGTCCGTGACCATGGATCTGTTGGGTGAGGCGGATGATTCCGACGGTATCATCGGAGACTGCATCTACACCGCGCTCTCTGGCATCGACGACGTTATCGAGGGATCCGAGGATACTCTCTCCGATTCCGGCCGCCGGGAGTTGTTTGACCTGGTCTTCGCTGAGGCTCGAAACAGGCAGTATGACGGCTGGAGTGACTGGCGCTACGACCTGCTGCATAGCTGCGTCTCCTTCTGTGACCTGCCGGACTGCCGCAAGCGGCTGGAGCAGCGTCTGGACATGGCGCTTAAGGATGCGAGCGGAGATGACTTCGGCATACGGCATGGTGCTACCAGGCTGAAGCGAATCCAACTGGGCATAATCGAGCGCTTTGATGGTGAGCAGGCCGCTCAGGATTTTGTTGATCAGAACATCGTCTACAGCGATTTCAGGGAGATGTCACTGGAACGAGCCCTGAAAGCTGGGGACTACGCCCGAGTGTTGGAACTTGCTCTGGACGGTGTTGAGGCAGACGCTGAGTTACCGGGACTGGTGCACAAATGGGAGGACTACGCCTATTCTGCCTACAAGGCGTTGGGTGATATCGATAACCTGCGAGGCCTGGCGCGAAAACGCGTTGTAGGTGACCACTTTACCTTCTACGAGGAACTCAAAAGCACCTACGCAGAATCTGAATGGCAGGAGGTGCTTGATGGGTTACT
>JAWLDB010000247.1:0-3852 GCA_041686915.1 Bacillota bacterium | reverse complement strand
TGGCTAAGTCCTGCCTGGTGGCTTACACAGGACCTTAGCGCCGCACCAGGAACACAGAAAGAGCAGATTGCAATCTGCTCTTTCTTGTCGACTGAGACGAAGGGTCTCGGTTCACTGTCCCTTCGTCTCAGTCAGCTAGCTGCTAGCGCTGTCATAACGGCGCATCCCCTTGTTCCACAGCCAAAGGGCTAACGCTAGGAAGCAGACGGTTGTGCCAACGCTGTAGCCCCACTCAGCCAAGCCAAACGGTCCAAACAATGCCTGCGACGGCATATTGGCCATTAGACCGTAAGGCAGTATGATGAACAGCATGATCTTCCAAGCTCCGTGGATGGCAGGAGCAGGGAGTTTGAAGGAAAACTCGACCAGCGTGTTCTCCATGTGGCTGAAGGCGTTCACCTTCGTCATCCAAAAAGCGGCACAACGCAGTGCCAGCATCAAGGCATACATCAGAATGAACATTAGCGTCAAGACGACCAGGAACTGCAGGACGCTCCCAATAGACAGAGTCCCTAGTTTAGCTCCCCCGTAGAACGCTATCCCGAGGCCCACAAATCCGAGTAGAAAGGAACCCATATTCAGATTGCTGCAAGTAACGTACAACACGGTGTTCACCGGCTTAACGATGGCCAGGTCCAACTCGCCTGTACGAATCTTGTTAGGCAAGCGGATGATACCAAAGAAATAGGTAGCCATATAGAACCCATCGAGCGCGATGAACGAGCCCACAAACACAGTCAGATGATACACGTTCCAGTCGCCTATGTTCCCGTTCCGGGTGATGACACTGAAGAACAGCAGTTGAATCAGAAAAAGAGTTATATCGGCAAAGAATGCGCCCCAGAAGCTCGCGCGATACATCATGGCCGAAGACATCTGCATCTTGGCCAAGGTGAAGATTACTCGCAGCGTATGCAGTACTCTTTTCACTACATACCTACCCCCTCAAACGTCTTCGGTGCCCGCTTCTGCAGCATCAGAGCAACTCCGAGCAGGACCAGTGTCCAGGCGGACAGGACCCCCAGGGCTGACAGCAGCGGCACGTCAGACTTCCCCATCGATACCACGACCGGATAGTACACGGTGTAGGAGAACGGGATGTACATTGGAACCTTAGGACCAAAGACCATGCTCAGCGGGATCAGCGAGCCCGCCAGAAAGATCTTCACCACGTTGGTGATGGCGTAGAGAAAGCCGATGTCGGTGAAGCGGAACGTCGCCATTGAGATGATATAGGCAATCAGCATACTCAGCACTGCGCCCAGGAAGATTAACGGGACAGCCTTGAACAGGTCCAGCAGCTGTAGTACCTGGAAGTAGCTCCCGAAGGACAGCATAGCTACAGCAAGAACCGCGGTAGACAGTATGGTCGGGAACAATGCCCGTGCAAAGCTGGCTGAAATGAAGTATGCAAGCGGTGACATCGGTTTCACCATGTACTTGGCGTAACTGCCTGACTTGATCTCGGCTGAAAAGTCATGCATTAAACCATCACTCTGGGTCAGCGGTGCCAGGATTCCCGTCAGCAGGTAGTAGGTGGTCATTTGCGGCAATGTAAAACCGTTGAAGACTTCTGCCCCGCCAAACACAGCACTCCAAAGCAGATAAGCTAGGGCTACGGAAAAGACACTGAAGATCGCTGTCAGCCAGGTATCGGCCCGGTAGGCCAGAGAGTTCTTGATCTCCATGCTCATAACGGCAAAGTATTTCCTCATGCTCCTTTATACACCCTCTCCACCAACAGGGTAACGTCGTCGTCTGCTATCTTGATGTCTGCGACGTCGGACAGCTCGAGCAGTGCCTTCAGACAGCATTCTACGCTCTCTTTGGGTACCCTGAGGGAAACCTTGTAATCAGTCTGCTCAAGCACTTGAACGCCTGGTAACGGCGGCACTTGCTTGGCCGATGAGAAGGTGACCGTGATAGTACTGTAGGTACTGTGCTGTGCTAGCAGACTCTGCAAGTCCCCATCGTAGATCTTCTGACCGCTGCGCACGATAATGCAGCGTTTGGTCAGGTCGAGTAGGTCCTCTGTGTAATGCGAGGTGAGCATTAGGGTAATCCCACGCTCCCGTCCGGCAGATTTCAGCATCTCGCGGATTTGCCGTTGGGCCACTGCATCAAGACCGATAGTCGGCTCATCGAGGAACAGTACTTTTGGCATGTGCAGCAGCGAAGCGATCAGCTCAAACTTCATCCGCTCGCCGAGCGACAGTTTCCTGACCGGAACAGAGAGGTAACTCTCCATCTCAAACAGCTTGGTGAAGTACGCGACGCTATCCCGATACTGCTTATCCGGGATCTCGTAGATTTCCTTGTTCAGCAGCAGCGAGTCACTGGCAGGCAAGTCCCACCAGAGCTGAGACTTCTGCCCCATCACCACTGCAAAGTTGCGTTTGAACGCAGCCTCCCGGTTGGCCGGGACATAGCCAGCTACCCGCACATCTCCGCGGCTGGGGTTGATGATGCCAGTCAGCATCTTAACCAGAGTGGTCTTGCCGGCGCCATTTGGGCCCATCAGCCCAACGAACTCTCCCTCCTCCACCGAAAAGGAAAAGTCGCTTAAGGCCTGGCGGGTCTTTGTATCACGTTTGAACAGGGATGCTACAGAGCCCTTGAACCCTTCGGGTTTCTCAAAGTAGGTATACTCCTTAGTCAAGTTGTGTGCTTCGATCATCTTCATGTAAATCACCTTCCGCCAGTAAAGTATAGGGCCTTAGTAAGCCAATACCCATTTTGCCTTAGAGGGCTGTAATAGCCAAGGCATTGCTTTTTTCCTACTCAAGACTTTACCCTCAGCAAAAAACTGAGGCGAAGGGACTGTCCCTTCGTCTCAGGTGGCTTCGGGGCTAACTGAAACTTGTTGACCAGAACTGCGTATGAAGCTGTATAGCAACCGACTTCTACTTAGGGGGATGACAAATGAGTGCTGCCGCCGGAGCCGCTGCCGCAGCAGCTGCCGCACAAGCCAGAATACGAGAGGAGGAAGAACACACATTGACCACCTATGACAACCGAGATCTTGACGGATGGGAGTTTAAGATTGTCCGATCCGCAACCAGAATTAAGGGCGACAGATTCAAGCAACTCTGCAACGAAGAAGCCCTGAGCGGCTGGGAACTAGTGGAGAAGTTTGATGATTACCGCATTCGCTTCAAGCGACGGGTAGAGTGCAGGCATAATGACAGCAGTCGCGAGCTCGATCCTTACCGCACCCAGTTTGGGATAAGTGAGACAAGAGCTGTTCTTTTAGGAGTGCTCGGTGTATTCCTAATCATCGGCATCGTGTTCGCAATTCTGCTCTAGATACCTTAAGGCCCCCCCTGGACTAGGCGGGGCCTTGAGCTTTGAGTGGATGGGACTTTCCCATCCACTCACCTTATCTGCTGATCTTTACCTCTTCAGGTTCCCCTTCCAGGCGGGATAACGTGAGCGTGAGAGGTTCGTCCGGAGAGTGCCCCTGGCGCATCAGGTAGAGCGTGATCTTATCATCTTCCATTTCTGCATCTCCCGACGCCGAGTGGACAGAGTGCCAGTTCCCCTTGTCCCAACTGAGCACCACTTTCGTATCTGCATAGAACTCGCTACCGTTAGTGGTCAGCGATTCGAGGGGCTTGTTAGTAGGGGTAATACTCTCAATCCGGAAAGCAGGTTCGCCTGCATGCTCGTAGCCCTCCTCCAGGGGGACTTCTACCTCGTAGTTGACGAAATATCCATGCACCCGAATGGTTATCTCTCTACTAGTAGTGGCCTCACAGGTATGGTACGCATCACCCGGCTCAGTCTCACCTACAAACGCCCGTATTTTCTCTCCGTTCTCATCATACAGGTCTAGCACTGGCATGGGCCCGG
>JAWLDB010000246.1:0-3886 GCA_041686915.1 Bacillota bacterium | reverse complement strand
GTCCCTACTAAGGGATGAAAGGCTTTTTATATTACAAAAGAGGAGGCTTCTACTTAATGAGTACACAGGATTTTCCGGAGTATCGCCTATCGAAGCTCGAGCTACTGAAGGAGATGGGTGTGAACCCATGGCCGGAGCGCTTTGAGGTCACCCACACGCTGGCAGAAAGCGCAGAACTGGCGGATGACACCGCTGGCGTGCGTATCGCAGGCCGTATCGTAGCCATTCGCAAACTCGGCAAGCTCACTTTCGCGCACCTGCAGGACATCCAGGGCCGCATGCAGTTCGCCCTGAAGAAGGACGTTCTTGGGGAGCGTTATGCTGATTTCCACAAGACTGTGGATATTGGAGACTTTGTGGGTGTAACCGGCACTGTCTTCACTACCAAGACGGGCGAAAAAACGGTTATGGCTGATGAGTATGTCTTCCTGGGTAAGGCTCTGCGCGAGCTACCTGAGAAGTGGCACGGCCTGCAGGACATTGAGCTGCGCTACCGCCAACGCTACCTTGACCTGATTACCAACGAAGAGAGCCGCCGCGTCTTCCTGCTGCGCTCCAAAATGCTGAAGGCGATCCGCAACTTCCTGGATAGCCGCGGGTTTATCGAAGTGGAGACTCCAGTACTGACCAACCAGGCATCCGGAGCTCTGGCATCTCCTTTCATCACCCATCACAACGCCCTGGATATCGACGTCTATCTGCGCATCGCGCCCGAAACTTACCTCAAACGCTGCGTAGTTGGCGGCTTTACTCACGTATATGAAGTGGCTCGCAACTTCCGCAATGAAGGCATTAGCCCTGTGCACTTGCAGGACTTCACCATGATTGAGGGGTACAGCGCTTACTGGAACTACCAGGACAACATGCGCTTAATGCGTGACATGGTACTACACGTGCTGGACCAGCTATTTGGCTCAACAACCATCACTATCGGCGATAGGGAGATCGACTTCTCGCAGGAATGGCCGGTTGTTACGTTCCGCGATATCATCCTGCAGGATGCTGGCATTGATATCGACGAGCATGCTGACGGCCCATCCCTGCTAGCTGCTGTCAAAGCCAAGGGTATCCGCCTGGAGCATGATAATCTGGAAGCACTCGGCAAAGGAAACCTGATTGACGTGCTCTACAAGAAAGTTAGCCGTCCGCGCATTATCAACCCGACCTTCTTGACAGCGCACCCGATTGAGCTGTCACCACTTGCCAGGCAGAATGATGACAATCCGGCTATCACCGACAGGTTCCAGCTGATCGTTAACGGAGCCGAAATCGTCAACGCCTACTCCGAGTTGGTAGACCCGATTGACCAGCGCTCTCGCCTTGAGCAACAGGCTGCCCTGCGTAGCCAAGGCGATGCTGAGGCAATGCCTTTGGACAATGATTACCTGAAGGCAATGGAAGCAGGTATGCCACCGATCTCCGGATGGGGCATGGGCATAGACCGCCTGCTACAAGTATTGCTCGACCTGGATAACATCCGCGATGGCGTATTGTTCCCGTTGATGCGCCCGCTCGGTGAGTAAACACTATACCGTAAGCGGCCGGTGAACCGGCCGCTTTTGTCTGTTCATGCAGGAAAAACAGGCATGTGCCAGAATTATCTCCAATATCTAGATAATGACCTTAACGCAAAGGAGATGAACTGGTTGTCTAAGAACGTCCTCACACCTAAAGACATGTTCAGCTTGCAGAACCTAACCGATGCCCAGATCTCGCCTGATGGCAAGAAAGTCGTCTACGTTGTCCAGGAGGCTTCTCTGGACGAAGACAAATCCAAAAACTCGATCTGGTTGCTACGCCTGGACGGGGAGCATAAGCCTATTCGCCTGACCAGGCATGCGGCTGATGCCTCCCCGCGTTGGGCTCCAGACAGCGAGCGCATTGCCTTCACTTCCGGACGCGATGAGAAGGCTCAACTCTACATCATCAATGTCAACGGTGGTGAAGCCGAGCATATCAAGACAGAGAAATCACCGGCATCCAGTCCGCTCTGGTCACCCGATGGCAAGACAATCGCTTTCAAGTCGATAGTAGACAAAAAACCCGGCCCACGCTATGCTGGCGAACCGGAAGAGCTAGCCCCCAAAGCGCAAGATGAAAAAAACCACGACAAGCAAAAGGACAAGAAAGACAAGGTCCACGTAATCACCGACATCAACTATCATGCGGACGGCCTCGGGATGATCTACGATAAGTACCCGCAAATCTTCACCGTCGATGTGGAAGATAAGACCTGCAAGCAGATTACGGAGCGCGATGAGCGCATCGGGGACTTTATCTGGAATCGTAAAGGAACCAGTTTGATTTACCTTGTCAACGAGTACACGATTGAGCGGGCCCGGTCCACCAGCATTGTGCGCCAGGTGGACGTGGACAACAAGGCGGACAGCAAGCTGCTCGACTTTGACGGTTCCCTGGGACGCGTCGACCTCGCGCCCAACGGGCGCTGGCTCATGCTCTCCGGTGTGGATAACAGCTGTCCGCAAGGCACTGGCGAGTCAATGCTCTGGGTGGTGGATTTGGAGGGACAGTCTCTGCCGCTCGATTTTAGCAAGGCCATCAACCTGACCGCAGGCCAAGGTGCAAGCTGCATGAACGCACATTGGGACCATACTGGTAACAGCGTTTACTTTATCAAGCACATACACGGTGCTACCCAGCTCTGCCAGGTGCTGTTCAGTGGCCAACCCGAGACGGCGCGCCCGATAGTGCTCCCAATTACCAAGCTAAGCATGATTTCTCATTACGATATGTCCCAGGACGGTACCATCGTGTTTATCGCCAGCAACTTCACTACCCCACCGCAAGTTTATCTACGGCGGAAGGAAGGCGCCAAGCAGCTGACCGAGCTGAACAAAGACTTTCTGCAAAAGTACGAGCTCTGCCCCGCTGAAAAGTATACTTATAAGGGCGCTGACGGATGGGATGTCGAGGGCTGGTTAGTCAGGCCACTGAATTATGAAGAGGGTCGTCGCTATCCAGCTGTTTTGAGTATCCATGGTGGGCCCACCGGAGCCTACTATGACAGCTTCCAGTTCTATATGCAGTTACTGGCACATCAAGGTTTTGCCGTTGTCTTTACCAATCCAAGAGGTAGTGTCACCTATGGGGCCGAGTTTGCCCAAGGATGCGTGAATGACCTTGGCGGCAAAGACTTTGAAGACATCATGGCTGGACTGGATAAAGCGATAGAGTTGGGAGTTGTGGATCCCAACCGGGTAGGGGTCATGGGATGGAGTTACGGCGGTTTCATGACCTGCTGGACAGTCACCCAGACAGACCGCTTCAAGGCTGCAATCGGCGGCGCCAACATTAGCAACTGGTATACGCTTTATGGTTGCAGCGATAGCCATTCCTATGCTGAAGGACTGTGGAACGGCGTGGCCTTTGACGAGGAAGAGAAGGTAATGAAGCATAGCCCGATGCGCCATGTGCGTAACGTCAAGACTCCAATAATGCTGCTGCACGGCGAGTCTGACATCCGCTGCCCGATCGATCAATCCGAGCAGTTCTATACTGCACTGAAGCGTTTGGGTAAGGAAGTCGTATTTGTGCGTTACCCTGGTCAGTACCACGGTATCGTTAAACCGACCTATGTGCTTGACCGTTGGTTGCGCACTGTCGGCTGGTTCCAGCACTATCTGATGGAGAGCTAAAACTGCATCCAAAAATCCCTGTGAAAATTCACAGGGATTTTTGATTTTGCATCAGACAATACTCCAGGCCTCGCGTTAGAGTAAGTGAAAAGCGGAACACAAGACCGCTGATCAAAAGGTTTGATAATCACAGACCGTGCCAAACACGGTTTGCAAGATTAGGAGGAGGAAGAATAATGAAGAGAACCCTAGCCCTGCTGTTGATGTTACTTGTTCTGCTGGTTCCGGTC
>JAWLDB010000245.1:0-3896 GCA_041686915.1 Bacillota bacterium | reverse complement strand
GTGCCGCGGGCGATGGTTAGGCACCCTAGTTCCTCTGGGGTCAACCATGGCAGTTGCTCACCTCTGGGAGTGGAATATGTGCGAGCGGCCAGCTCTCGTAGAGCTGCTGCCAGAGGCGGGTCTACAAAGGTGGACGGGCTGTCTGCCTTGATGATTAACTCCCGCGCTTGCAGCGCATCGGTCTCTAGTTGAGCATCCCGGCCACTGGCAACCACGGCGATGTAATCGAGGCGCTGCAGGACCAGCTCCAGGCGCTTGCCCAGGCGAGTATGCTTGTCCATTACTTCCAGCGGGATAGCCACCTTGCCGATATCATGTAACCAGGCAGCCATTACTAGCTGATCAATACGGTTCTGATCAAAGCACTCGTATGCGAACGGACCTGTTTCCAGGCGGTGCAAATAGCGCGCCAATCGCTCTGCCAAAACAGCCATGCTGTGGGAGTGATTAGCATTGTAGGGTGTTCGGGCATCGACAGCCGTTGCCATAGCCTGCACAAACGAGTCAAACAGGTTGTTGATCTCGTCCACATAGCGCATATTGGTGATGGAAACCGCGGCCTGTGAGGCTAGCGATGAAATAATCTTGACCAGGTGGGGTGCAAACGGCACTACTTTCTGCCCGTCCCGCGCGTTAATTAGCTGCAGCACGCCGATTATTTCGCTGTCGTAGTTCTCTAGCGGAATGACCAGCATTGATTTGGTGCGATAGCCTGTCAACTCGTCGTAGCGCCGCGGCCCTGAGAAATCAAACTGGTCGCTGTCATAGACGTCGGCGATGTTAGCGATCTTGCGGTGAATTGATGACCAGGCACATACGTGCGTCTCACGCATTGGAACCGGGGGCAGGCTGACCACTTCGCCTCTACCTCCCTGGAACACTCCTAGAGTCTCATTGTGGATAATCTTAAACGCAAGTTGCTCACCTTCGGCGAAATAGAGTGTGCCTGCGTCAGCATTAGTGATCCGCCGAGCTTCCGTGAGGATCATCTCCAGCAAACGGTTGAAGTCCTTCTCGGCAGAAAGCGCTATCCCGATGTTCAGAAACTGCTCCAGCACACTCATCATTTCTGGTGAATACACGCTCATAATTCGATCACCATCTTCTCTCTGGCTGTTAGACAATTTGGATATACGGCCTGAGCCTCGTGCTCGAGCTGTGCCAAAGCACTATCGGTTCTGTCAGGTTCATGGTGGAATAGCACTAGTCGCTTGGCTTGCGCCGCGAGCACCAGCTTGACGCCTTCCTGCCAGGTAGAGTGGCCCCACCCTACCCGCGATGGCAGGCCATTACGCCCGTAATACTCGTCCTCAGTGTAGGCTGCATCGTAGATGACCAGGTCAGCATGTCGACAGAGTGCAGCCAGGTCGGCGTCCACCTCCTGGCGATGCTCAGTATCGGTCACATAGCAGCAAGACCGGCCTGCGTAGTCGATGCGGTAGGAAAGAGCGCCATTTGGGTGGTTGTTGCTAGCCGTTCTGACAGTCACGCCTGGCGCCAGTGTGAAGGACTCGCCGGCTCTTACCTCGCGGAACCTGATCTTGGCTGCCATCTGATCCAGTTGCACTGGGAAATGTGGAGTCTGCATCAAATTGCGCAGTTGGTCTGCAAAGCTGAGGTCCGACTTGCCTTCTCCGTACAGCCACAAGCTGTTCTGGCCCAGGAACGCTGGCGAAAAGAAAGGGAAACCCTGAATGTGATCCCAATGCGTGTGAGTGATTAGCAAATGCGCCGCGAAGGGAGCATTCATTAGCTGCTTGCCTAGGTCGCAAATCCCTGTTCCGGCGTCGAGGATGATGGTGTTCTCACCTGCCTGCACTTCCACACAGGCAGTGTTGCCACCATACACGACGGTCTCAGGCCCAGGCACGGGACGCGAACCCCTCACGCCCCAAAACCTTATCTTGAGTGTGGCTTGTTGCATACTCGACCTCATCATCTGACGTCCTCAGGGTCTGGCCCGCCTACTGACTGTTGTGAGTCAATTACCACTGCCTTGTGCTTCTCTACCCAGTCAACCGAAAAGTCGAAGCTTTCCGCCAGGAAGCGCAGTCCCACCATTGCCCTCCCGTTTCTATAGGACAGCCTTCCGGGAGAAGCGCTAAAGCTCTGCTGAAACTCTCCTTTAGTAACCGTAACTACCTTACTGACTTCATCCCAACCCACTTCGGCCCCCCACTGTTCACAAATGAAGCGCAGAGGCACCATGGTTCTACCAGTAGCGATGTAGGGTTTTGTGTCTGGGAAGATGACCCTATTGCTATCGACCCAGACTTGCACGACACTAGTGTCCGGATCGAACTCAATCGGTTTTGGCTGCTGTGGTTTGGCCCGCTCGTCGTCTTGTTCCTGCTCATTCGCCTCAGGGGGATCATCGGCAGTGACTGGCTGTAAATTGGCAGGGTCTACACTTAGCACTCGGATTACGTTCGCCCATTGGTCTGCAATATGGAGCTTGCCGCTCATATAGGCTAAGCCGACAGGCCCATTCAGCTCCATGAGCTGGTCAGCGACGTTTACGCCTTCAGCCTTGAGCGCGATGGTAACAACCATCCCATCGAGCGTAATTGCCCGGATAGCATGGTTCCAGGTATCTGCAACAAACACCACGCCGTTCTCAGCGACGCAAAGCCCCTTTGGGAAGTTGAACCGGGCGTCTTGTGCTGGGCCGTCGACAAAACCTCCCGTGGCGTATAACTCGCCTTCAGGATAGGCATTGAACTGCCCAGCCAGGGTGGTAACTCGTCCTTCGAATATTTTGCGGATTAGTTGATTGCCCGCATCGGCTACCAGTAAGGCGCCATCCGGAGCGATTGCCAGGGCGGCAGGTTCGTTGAAACGAGCAGCAGCAGCAGCGCCATCGACGTACGCTCCGTCAGTGCTCGCCACCCCTGCAAACGTAACCACATCACCAGCAGGAGATATCTGACGAACGACGTGGTTCAGCGTGTCGGCCACATAAATGTTGCCAGCTTCGTCCACGGCTAAGCCGGAAGGTGAGTTGAACTGTACTTCTCTTCCTTTGCCGTCCGCAGAACCCGCCTGGCCGTTACCTGCGAAAGTGCGTACCTGTCCATTGTCAACCTTGCGTATCACGTGATTCTGAGTGTCCGCCACGAACAGGTTGCCTTGGGCATCTACGGCTAAGCCCCGTGGCCGGTTGAAGAGTGATTGGGTTGCCGAACCGTCCACCAGACCTCCTTGCGGATATCCATAGGCGTCAGGCCCACCAACCTTCCCAGCCAAAGTGGATACTTGCCCATTCTCAAGCTTCCTGATGAGGTTGTTGTACGAATCAGCAACTAACAAGTTCCCTGTGGTATCCAAGCAGAGACCATACGGCGTACGGAAGGTGGCAGTGAGCAACTCACCGTTCTCACCTCCTGCTGACCCTTTGCCAGCAAAAATCGACATGTTCCCCGCGGCGTAGGTACTAGCGGTTAGCAGGAGACCGAAGCAGAGTAGTAGAGCGAGCCTTTTGATGGTTGTCATTTTCCTCTCCCCTTTGTTGGTGTCACGAGCGACATGTTTAAAGCACCAAAGTGGTTGCATACCGACATATATCTCTCTTTTACGACAACACCTACATGCATGACCTGCTTCCGAGGAAAATTTGGGCATAACTTAATGTAGTTTTGGCAGCCTGTCCAACACAGTAGAGCAAACTGCAGAATGCAGCGGGTCCTAGGGGGCCAACTTTGCCTGACACTAGGCGACTGTCATTATGTGTTCTATACCATCACCTTCTGACAGGCTTCGACTGTCAGCGACATTTTCCGCACGTGATGTAGTTCGGGCAATCGAGTAGGAGGGGGTGACTAACCCCCGTCCTCTCACACCACCGTACGTACCGTTCGGTATACGGCGGTTCATGAAGTTTAACCTCGTGTTAGAAC
>JAWLDB010000244.1:0-3901 GCA_041686915.1 Bacillota bacterium | reverse complement strand
CAGTTTAGTACTGCTGCAAGTATGTGACAAAAGCCCGTCCCCTTACAAAAGAAACCCGGATAACACGCTCGTTATCCGGGTCTTTGCTTGTGTGAGGAATTATAACCTGGGCTTGTTGCGCTTATGCATGATCATCAGAAGTGTGACTATGCAGGCTAGAATTAGGGCTATCGTAGCGCCCGCATCCAACCGATCCGATAGAATGAAGAGGTGCTCGTGCCTGGTGCGTACAGCTCTGCTTACCGCGTTAAGGGAGCTGGCAAGAGCAAGGCAACACAACGTGAGCGCCATTAACCGGCTCTTATGGCGTACACGTACGGCCAGTAAGACTGTAATCATAGCCAAAACCCAGAACAGTGCAGTCAACAGCGGTCCTGTCAGCATGGGTCATACTCCTCTCAATCAGTCTCTCCGTCACTTGGAGTCTATGCTCTCAGTTTCCCGATGATGTTCCGGAGAGACAAGTGGAGCTCTTAGAGGATCCTCATAAGCAGGTTTGCAGCGATGCCGGCCGCAATGCCGCCCAGAGTATGGCTGAATATGGCCTTGTTAGTTAGCTTGCGCACCCCCAGTGCGTCCATCATTGCCACGTGAGTGCTGAGGTAGCCGCTCCAACACATGCCCATCGCTGTGAATACAGCGACGTCACCAGCGGTGAGAATACCCATTTCAATGAAGCGAGGGATAAGACCCATTGCAGCCCCAACAGCGCCAAGTGCGGTGACCGGGAAGGCGACAGCCTCAGGACTGCTAAAACCGAAAAGCGGCCTCAGTATGAAGAACAACGCGTGCCCTATCTTAGGGAGTAGTCCGACGCCCTCGTACGCCAAGCCTTGATAGCCAACGGCAGGATTAGCCGGGCCGAAGGTTAGCATCAAGACGAGAGTGCAAATGAAAAGCACGCCTGGGATGATGGCCATACCCATCTCTACCCCATTTTTGCCGCCTTCAAGAGTGGCTTCCAGGAAACGCTGAAAGATGCTTCCATCACGCACTTCCCGGTATGATAGGTCCATTGCCACTGCATCTTCGGGAACTGCGTTGCTCTCCACTGCAAAGTAGTTCTTGGAATGATGCATCATCAGCCGAACACTAACGATGCTACCGATTACGGCACCTAGCAAACCAATAAAGGCGGCTTTGGCGTAGCCGTGTCCGACCATAAAACTGATTAGGATCAGTCCCATACCAAAGGCTGTTCCCAGGTTGCAGAGGGCAGGTATCTGGTACTGCTTGAAATAGCGCCGAAAGCCTTGATCTTTTGTTAAGCTGACTATCGCCGGGTTATCACTTAGGAATGTTGTCAGCATACCAAGCGTGGCTGCGCCAGGTAGGCCGTAAAGCGGCCCCATCAGCGGTGAGAGCAGGCGATTGAGCAGTGCGATGAAGCCAAACTCAGTGAGGATCGCACCGACTGCTCCTGCCAGCACTGCCACCGCCATGATAGAGAACACAGTGTCCAGTAGCAGCTTATGCGCCGTAGCCATCAGCGACTTGAACATATGGTTGACGCCCATTGCCTGAGCGAAGTAACCAAAGACAACAAAGATGAGAATCGTTGCTAGTATAGATTCGGCGTTAATTGCCCTGGTTTTGCGCCTAACTGCCTGTTCCACTGCTTTTTCACCCCTTTTGTAGTTCTGTAGATTAATTATAGGGCCGAAAGCAGTTAAAGCATAGATGGTTACATAAAGTCGCGCTACTCAGAATGTTATAGTTTTCACAGCACTGCTTTTCCTCACATTACCCCAAGAAAAAAGCAGGTTGCGTTTTGCAACCTGCTTTAAAGTTCACAGAATTTTGCTTAGGAAAGCCTTTGTCCGCTGGTTTGTAGCCTGGCTGAAGATCTGCTCCGGCTTTCCTTCTTCAACAATTCGTCCCTCATCCATGAAGATAACCCGGTCAGCTACCTCGCGCGCAAAACCCATTTCATGAGTTACTACCACCATGGTCATGCCTTCCTTGGCCAGGGCCTTGATTACATCCAGTACCTCGTTGACCATTTCTGGATCAAGTGCGGAAGTAGGTTCATCGAACAGCATAATGCGCGGTTGCATGGCAAGTGCCCTGGCGATGGCCACGCGCTGCTGCTGTCCACCGGAAAGCTGGGCTGGATAAGCCTGCGCCTTGTCTGCCAGTCCTACCTTCTTGAGCAGTAGCTTGGCGCGTTCCAAGACTGCTTCGCGGGTCTCCTTACGCACTTGCACTGGTGCCAGCGTGACATTGTCCAGCACTGTCATGTGCGGAAACAGGTTGAACCGTTGAAAGACCATGCCGACCTCTTGCCTCACTACGTTGATATCTGTTGTCGGGTCGGTGATATCAACACCTTCAATCATGATTGTACCGCCTGTCGGTTCTTCCAGTCTGTTCAGGCAGCGAAGAAATGTGCTCTTGCCTGAGCCTGACGGACCGATCACGCAGACTACTTCACCCTTCTTTACTTCCGCGTCGATACCCTTCAGCACGTTTAGCTGGCCAAAGCTCTTCTGCAGATTATTTACACTAATCACTGACTGCCAGCCTCCTTTCCAGGCGTGCCACAAGCTGGGAGAACACGATGGTCAGAGTTAAATAGATAACAGCCGCTCCCATTAGGAACTGCACATACGCGTAGTACTTGGCGCCCATTACGCGGCTGCGGTACATCAGTTCAGTCGCACCGATAGCCGAAACCAGGGAAGTATCCTTTAATAGTACGATAAACTCGTTAGCCAAAGGGGGGATGATGCGACGAAACGCCTGAGGCAGAATTACGAAACGCATAGCCTGTTTGTACGTCAAGCCGAGCGAACGGGCAGCTTCCATCTGGCCTTTATCTATTGATTGAATGCCCGCACGGACAATTTCGGCAGTATAAGCGGCGCTATTGATACCGAGTGCCAGGATACCGGCAATGATTGGCTCCAGGAACATCGTGTTGCCGGTCACCGCGCGGTACAGCTGTGGAATGCCAAAGAAAAGGAACATGATTTGGAGCAGCATAGGTGTTCCCCTAATTAGTTGTACGTAAATCGATGCGGCTGTTGCTGCCAAGCGGTTGCGCGATATGCGCCCAAGGCCCACTACCAATCCAAGTGAAATACCAATTGCAGCTGCTGCTAGCGTAATTAACAGTGTAAACAGTGTGCCTGTGAGCAGATATTCGCGATGCAGCCACACGTAACCAAAGACGCTCATCCAGATCCCTCCTTATGGGCTGATTTGTATTAATGTATGCGGTGCATATTAGGCAATAAGATAGGGGGCATTGCTGCCCCCTATCGGCTTATTTCATTTCCCACTTCTCAAGCAGCTCGTCGTACTTGCCGCTGGCTTTGATGTTAGCCAGTGCGGTGTTAAGCGCTTCTACTAGTGATGGGTTGTTCTTTTGTACCACAATCGCATTTTCTTCAAATGCGAGCGGGTCTCCCACCTGCACGAGGCCTTCGCGCGCGACGTACTCCTTAGCTACTGATAGGTCTGCTACAACAGCCTTGGCCCCACCGTTCTTCAGCATAGTGATAGCGATGTTGAAGTCGTCAAGTTGCTTAACGGTTGCACCTTCGATGCCGGCTGCTGCGTCGGCACCGGTAGTACCCATCTGCACAGCAACGGCTTCACCGTTCAGGTCTTCCAACTTGGTAATGCCGGAGTCAGCTGTGGTGATGACTACCTGGCCACCTTCGTAGTAGGCGTCGGTGAAGTCGATCAGCTTGGCACGGTCCTCATCGATGGAGAAGCCAGACATTCCAATGTTAACTTGCCCGTTCTGCACTGCGGTAACAATCGTATCAAAGCTCATCGGTTTGAGTTCAATCTCTACACCCATCTCTTCGCCAATTGCCTGTAGCAGGTCGATGTCAAAGCCGATGATGTTGCCGTTCTCGTCTATTGTTTCAAATGGCGGATAATCCGGGCT
>JAWLDB010000243.1:0-3902 GCA_041686915.1 Bacillota bacterium | reverse complement strand
TGCGTCTTTCCCTATCCCATTTCTCACTTCTCAATCCCCACTTCTCTTTTCCCACTTCCCATAACTCACATCTCACTTGAAATAGCAGAGTTCAAACCTGCTATGTAACCGGTTGAAAACGCCGCCTGCAGGTTAAACCCACCGGTAAAGCCATCTACGTCCATCACTTCGCCAGCAAAAAACAGGCCCTGCACCAGTTTGGACTCCATTGTCTTGGGATTGACCTCTTTGGTGCTGACCCCGCCGGCTGTAACAATCGCCTCGGTCAGTGGTCTGGTACCGCGAATGGTCATCGATAGATCGGTAAGCACACGCTGCAGTTCCTGGCGTTCCTCTTTAGTAATCTGATTGGTTGGCTTTTCGGGGTCAAGCCCGGCCTGGTTAATCACTACCGGAATCAGGCGCTGAGGCAGTAGCTCATCCAGCGAATTCTTCAGTTGCTTGCGGGCAAACTTCTCAAAATCTCGCTGCAGGCGCTGGTCCAACTGCTGTTCAGAGAGAGCTGGTTTTAGGTTGATGCTGGCGACCACCGGGCCTTGTTTTTTGCTATGAGTGACCAGGCGGCTCAAGGAGAGCACCATCGGGCCACTGATACCAAAGTGGGTGAATAGCATCTCGCCAAACTCGCTGCCGAGTTCCTTGCCGTTCTGGTAGAGTGTAAGATTGACGTTTTTCAGCGCCAAACCCTGCAGCTCCCTCGGCCAGTCTTCTTTGGTTTCAAGGGGAACGAGCGCCGGGCGCGGCTCAACAATGGTGTGACCAACGTCGCGGGCCAATTGAAACCCGTCGCCGGTGGAACCTGTAGCAGGGTAGGAAGCTCCTCCCGCGCAGATAATCACGGCGTCAGCCGACATTTCCTGCCCATTGACCCGTACGCCCCCAATCTGTCCATCGGCCACTAGCAAGCCTTCCACTCGTGAATGCAGTTTCACCTGCACCCGCTGCTGTTCCAGAAAGCGCCGGAAGCCATCGACCACATCAAACGAGCGATCAGATTCCGGGAAGACCCGGTTGCCACGTTCGACTTTTAAGGCAACGCCATGCTGCCTTAGGAAATCCTGCAAGTCCTGGCTGCTGAAAGCTGTGAAGGCGCTGTAGAGAAAGCGGCCGTTGCCAGGTATGTTCCTAATTAGGGTGTTTAAGTCTGCGTCGTTGGTTACGTTACAGCGCCCCTTGCCGGTGATCACCAGCTTCTTACCCAACCGCTCATTACGTTCCAACAGCACAACGCGTGCACCTGCTTTGGCCGCTTGCCCAGCAGCCATCAGTCCTGCTGCTCCGCCACCGATCACGATTACTCTTTTCATCACTCATCATCCTCACAAACAGACTAGATGTGTCTCAAATAGCGTACCCAAATCCACAGGTTTGGTCCTTACGATATCCTGTATTTAGTATACCGAAGCGGATAATGCTGCTATCTTGCGCATAATAAGCACGATATCCTCATTTCAGCCGAAAGGGGGCCCTAAAGATGCTTAAGCAGCTGATGCGCAAGGCGCAACTCTGGTGGTTGCTCAGCCAGAACAGCCAAGCCAAACAGGCAGACTCAGAGGGCCCGTACTTGAGTCGCGACCTGCAGAAGAACCTGGACTATCTTCAGAACACGATAGGTGAGTGCCCCGACCTGATTATCCGCCATCTGCAGGTAGGCCAGGGCGATCGCATCACTATGACAATAGTCTATTTGGATGGGCTGGTCGATGTCAAATATCTGGACCAGGCCATTTTACATCCGCTGCTGGTTGAGCAGGAGCCAAGGCCAGCCAGACCTGTAAAGTTGCTCGATGAACTGCAGCAGAGCCTACTGACGGCTGGTGCTGTCAAACGTACTAACAGCCTGAGCAAACTGGTTGATCAAATCTTGGCAGGGCATACTGCTTTGCTGCTGGATAATTCGGACCAGGCGCTATTTATCGCTACTGAAGGCTGGGAAAAACGAGCTATCAGCGAGCCCGACCTGGAGACGGTAGTACGCGGTCCACGGGAGGGATTTGTGGAGACGCTGCGTACCAACACCGCCATGCTGCGCCGTAAGCTGCGCAATCCCAACCTGCGCTTTGAAACCATGACTCTTGGCAAACTGACTAAGACTGATGTCTCCATAGCCTATATCAAGGGAGTAGTGGCCGATGACCTGGTTGAAGAGATCAAGTCCCGTCTAAAGTCTATCACCATCGACGGCATCCTGGAGTCTGGCTATATTGAGGAGTTCATCGAAGATGCCCCTTTCTCGCCCTTCCCTACGGTCCACATCTCTGAGCGGCCTGACGTAGTTGCGTCCAGGCTGCTGGAAGGAAGGGTGGCCATCTTTACTTCCGGCACTCCGATTGTACTGACGGTGCCAATGTTGTTTATTGAACTGTTTCAAGCGTCCGAGGATTATTATAACCGGGCCATCCTTGGCACGATGACCAGGTTGATTCGCTATGTAGCTTTTCTGCTCAGTACTCTTTCGCCGGCAGTCTACGTGGCGTTGACTGCCTTCCATCATGAGCTCATCCCCACACCGCTCCTGATTACCATGGCGGCGGCCAGGGAAGGTACACCGTTTCCGGCATTAGTGGAAGCTCTCGGTATGGGCCTGGTCTTTGAGGTGCTACGAGAAGCGGGCGTACGCATCCCCAAGGCTGTCGGCCAGACCGTCAGCATCGTCGGAGCCCTGGTCATCGGGCAGGCCGCTGTTGAGGCTGGCCTCGTAGGCGCCCCGATGATTATAGTGGTGGCGCTGACTGCTATTTCAGCCTTTGTTGTGGCCAAAAACGAAGGTGTGGGCATCTTTCTGCGGTTCTACTTCGTGCTGTTAGCCGGTGTCTTTGGAGCCTATGGCATTGTGGTTGGCATGCTGGGCGTTTTGGTGCATCTCTCTTCCATTCGCTCCTTTGGTATACCCTATCTGAGTCCTATTGCTCCCAGTGAGCCAGGAGCTTGGAAGGATGTGTTGGTGCGTGTGCCCTGGTGGGGTATGGTTACACGTCCCCAGGAACTGGCTCACGGCAATCTGAAGCGCCAACCTGGTCTGCAGGTGCCAACTCCGCCTGACCCAGCGCAAAAAAACAAGAATCCCCGCAAACGAAGAGGAGGGTTGGACAATGAGTAAGCGAAACCGCCTCCCGCTGATTTGCGCTCTCTGCCTGTTGCTTACTACCTCCGGCTGCTGGAGCAGGAGGGAACTCGACGAAGTCGCCATCGTCTCTGCCCTTGGCTTTGACTACTCGGAAGACCAACCCGACCAGTTCGTCATCACCCAACAGCTGATTAATCCCAGAGCTGCGAAGTCAGCCGGAGGCCGGGATGGTGGGGGCGGGCAGCAGCCTTTCGTAACTCTAACCACGGCCGGGCCAACTATATTCGACGCTGGTCGCAGGACTTTGCTTAAGACTACCCGTGCGCTGTTGTTGTCGCATGTCCAGGCGTTTATCGTCAGCCGGGAGGCAGCGGAACGAGGCATGTTGCCGATCGTTGATTTCTTAGTGAGAGACCAGAGGCCTCGGGAGTTCCAGCCAATCTTTGTGACTGAAGGGAAAGCAGGCGAGTTGCTTAAAGCCGAACTACTGCTGGCAGATATCCCTGCGACTGCGCTAGCCGAAATCAGCCAAGCCCAGACAAATACCGGGTTTTTAAAAGATGTCTCTCTGCATGAGTTTCATGAACGGATGCGAAGCAAAACCTCAGCCCCGACTGCTCCACTTCTGCATCTGGATGAAGAGGAAGGCAAGAAGTTCATCCGGGCTGGGGGACAGGCTGTTTTTAGTAAAGGGCGGATGGTCGGGCAGCTCGATGAACTGGCCACCCGTGGGATGATATGGATAGAGGGCATTACCCACCGTGGCGTCGTGGTAGTTCCACTAGAGCAAGGTAGTGTCAGCCTGCAGACGATCCGGGTGGCAAGTAGTCTGAAA
>JAWLDB010000242.1:0-3966 GCA_041686915.1 Bacillota bacterium | reverse complement strand
GATATCACTTTTCAGCTTGACCCGCTGACTTGGCTGTTTGCCCTGGTATCTTCGGTGCTCTGGATCCCCGCAGGGATTTATGCCCTTGGCTACATGCACGGAGATGCCCATGAAGGCCGGTTCTTTGCCTACTACCTGATCTCTTTGTCAGCTACCATGGGAATTGCATTTGCCGGTAGCCTGATCACCCTTTACCTGTTCTACGAGCTATTGACTCTAGCCACCTATCCACTGGTTGTGCATAGCGGTGGAGCGGCAGCAGATGAAGCAGGCAAGGCCTATATCACTTACAGCTTGTTTGGAGCCGCGCTGATTTTGCTGGGCATAGTGTTAACCAACACGTTGGCACCAAGCCTGACCTTTTCCAGCGGAGGAATGCTGGCACCAAGGCCTGGGCAACTGCAAATGGCTCGTACACTGCTATTGACCTTTGTCTTTGGATTTGGCGTAAAAGCTGCAATCGTCCCACTACATCGCTGGTTGCCCCTGGCTATGGCTGCTCCTACGCCAGTATCCGCACTACTGCATGCAGTAGCCGTGGTGAATGCGGGCAGCTACGGCATCATCAGAGTGGTCTACACAGTGTTTGGGCCGGAGTTGGTGGCCGATCTCGGGATGCGGCCTGTGTTGATTGCCATAGCCTGCAGTACCATCATCCTGGGCTCTATCTGGGCGCTGAGAGAGCCGGCCCTCAAACGCCGTCTTGCTTTCTCCACCATCAGCCAGATGGGTTACCTGATGCTCGGGGGCGTGCTACTTACCCCCTTAGGGCTGCAAGCAACGCTCATTCACTTTATCAATCACGCCATGCTCAAAATCGCCTTGTTCTTCTCGGCTGGGGCCCTCTACCACAGCCTGGGCATAACGCAGGTTGACCAGGTAAGGGGCTTGGGACGGAAGTACCCCTTCATATTCGCTGCCATTACACTGTCGAGCCTCGGGATGGTTGGCATAGTCCCTCTAAACGGCTTCGTCAGCAAATGGTACTACCTGCAAGGCGCAATGGAAGGTAGCCTGCCGGTGGTAATCGCTGTGCTAGGGGTCAGCTCGCTGCTAAATGCGCTCTACTACTTCCCCATCGTCAGCAAAGCATTCTTCGCAGAGCAGAGTGACGAGGTGATTATGCATGGACACCGTAGTCTGCAGCTTGAGTTGCCAGGGTTCGTGATTGCTTGTTCTTCCTTGCTGCTAGGCCTGTTTCCACACTGGGCCGTCGCTCTGGTGGAAAAAGCGGCTGCACTGATAGGTTAGGAGGCTGATTGCTATGAATAACTGGCTAATCTTTTTGGTTTTGCTGGCGCCGGTTATCTGCGGGTTACTCGACGCTCTTACGCCCAAGCGCGTCTTTGGGATAATAGGCAGTTTCGTCTCGCTGCTGGCGATAGGTGGGTTATGGCTCGGTGATCACACTGCCGTCTCCATCCCAGTGCTATTGCCAGGAGTAGGCATCACCTATGGCGCCGAGCCTCTCGGTTTGTTGCTGGCTGGCGTGACCATCGTTGTCTGGTTGGGTACTAGCATCTTTTCAGTTCGGTATATGAAACATGAACATGCTGTGCCCCGCTTCTACGTGCTGTTTGGACTTTCTGTAGGTGGTGCTATCGCTTGTTTCCTGGCGCGCGATTTCCTGGCCCTGCTGCTCGGTTTTGAGGTCATGTCCTTGGCCTCTTACGGCCTGGTAGCTCATGCTAAGAACGACAGAGCACAGCGAGCCGGGAGATTGTACCTCAATCTCGGCGTGATTGGTGGCGTTTTGGTAGCCATTGCTTTGGCCCTGCTTTGGGACCATGCCGGCAGCCTAAGCTACGCCAAGTTGCATGACATACCCTTGCATATTGCCGTGTTGCTGAGCCTGGGATTTGCTATTAAGGCAGGTGCCTATCCAATGCACTTCTGGCTACCAGAAGCCCATCCGGTCGCTCCCTCGCCTGGCAGCGCACTGCTGTCTGGTATCCTAATTAAGACAGGCGCCTTCGGACTGTTACAGGTGGCATCACTCACGGCTGATGGCCATACCTATGGCCTGGTGCTAATCATCGTGGCACTGGTTACGATGAGCCTGGGAGTGCTCTTGGCGCTGGTGCAACATGATGCAAAGAAGATGCTGGCCTACCACAGTGTCAGTCAGATGGGCTACATCCTGCTGGGCATTGGCCTTTGGGCTTTCGACCATAACGCTTTGGGCCTTGGCGGAGCTGTCCTCCACATTATGAACCATGCATTGTTCAAGTCGGCGCTGTTCTTGATCTGTGGCTCAGCGCTGCTGTCTGCGGGAACCGTGGACCTCTATAAGCTCGGATCCATGCGCAAAGCTTTTGGGCTCCTGACCCCACTGGCGTTAATCCCTGCACTTGGTATCGCAGGTGTGCCAGGCTTCAACGGATATGTCAGCAAGACACTCTTGCACGATGCGTTGTTGCATGCGCATACCCCCAGTGCTCTGTTGGTGATTGCAGAGAAGATCTTTGTGCTGGTCGCTTTTGGTACTGTTTGTTCGTTCATTAAGTTTACCTGGTATGTGTTCTTCGCAGACCGCAAAAGCACGAGTGAGTTGCCTCGAACCTCTGTAGCCGAAATAGCGGGTATCGGGGTAATGGTAATCTGTATAGTAGCGCTCGGGTTGTTCCCGCAACCGGTACTTGACACACTTGCACATACTGCACATGAGTTGCATGGCCATTGGCCGGAGCACCTGGAGATCTTCGGTCATCATGCGCTGGAAAGCGCCGTCATGGTGCTTGGTGGCGGCCTGGCGCTGTTCTTCATCGGGCTCTATACAGGGTTGTTCCACCTGCATCTGCCTGAGCGCTTTTCAACGTTGGCTATTAGCTCTTCCCTTGGCAGATTGGTGCTTGCGACCTACGGGTCTATCTCTGGCGTGCTGGCACGCGCCTGGCTAGCCCTCTGGGGCTGGTTTAGTCGGGAGATGGATCTGCTCAAGGTGTCACTACAGTGTCTGGACTGTCGGCCAAACCCATCGCCCTCTTTACGTACGTTGAGCGTTACCAACCTGAACTTTGATGTTTACGTGGTGATGGCGGTGCTATCTGTGCTGATTATTATGTACCCGTTAGTGATGTAAACCTGCGAACACAAAAACGCCGATGGCGCTAGCCTTCGGCGTTTTATGTTCGCTTCGGAACAGTTTTAACCCCCAGCTAACACAAGTGCCGGCGAGCAGTGATATGATGGAGAAAAGAGTTTCAAGGAGGTGACAACGCATGGCCTGGCCCTTTATACCGATTTGGCTGGTGTTGGCACTCAGCCTGTATCTATTCTGGCGAACCCGGAGTCTCCTAACTGCCGCGAGCACCGCTCTGTCCCTGCTAGCATCCCTGGCAACCATCAATCAGATATTTGACTGGCTATGGGGTCTTAAGATTGGCCCGATAGTACTTAACGAATACAGCGTCTTGTTCCTCATGATGGGAGCAACCGCCCTGTCCGCAGTTTTGGATGCAGCAGCTTTACTCATGTTGCGCAGGTACACAAAGCCAGATAATCAGATCAAATGACTTTAGTCACATCCACATGATATGAGTAACAAGTTTACGCCCATATTGATGACTCCAGACAGATGCGCTGTACCGGGCCGATGTCATATAATCTAATTGAAAGTGAACCACAGATAGTACAAGGAGGATATCGATATGAATAGAAAATCCGCATGGGGTTTTGTGTTGATTGTGCTAGGAGTAGTGCTTGGGCTGATACAGCAGGACTTGATTGACGGGATATGGTTGGTGCCTGCTTTTAGCTTCATCCTGCTCGCCCTGTATGTGGCCTTTGGCGGACATAAACATGATGGCAACCTCGGTTTCTTGATCCCCGGTTGCATCCTGGCGGTAGTGGGGGGCCACTCCGTGCTTGAAGAGTACGGCATACTCCCGGGAGACTCGGGCAGCCTCTTCCTGTTCATGTTCAGCGCAGCCTGGTTTGTGATTATGTTCGTGCATACCATGCGTG
>JAWLDB010000241.1:0-3999 GCA_041686915.1 Bacillota bacterium | reverse complement strand
GCGATACGCAACAGTTCCTTTTCATCCCGGCGGATGTCCAAGTCGTTGATCAGCTGATAGCGAACAATGCCGTCCTTGTCCAACACAAACGTTGCTCTACCGGATATTCCTTGTTCTTCAATCAGAACTCCATACATACGGCTAACCCTGCGGTGCATATCGCTAAGCAGAGGGAAGGATACGCCTAGCTTTTCTGCGAATGCTTTATGAGAGGGAGCACTGTCTACACTTATACCCAGAACCTGGGTATCCAGTTTGGCGAGATCTGGACCTAGTGCCTCGCAACCTGGTAGTTCAGACGATCAGACCGGTGTCCAGTCTAGCGGATAGAACAGGATAACTACGTTCTTTTTACCCTGGAACTCACTCAGCTTGACTTCCTTGCCGTTTTGATCAGGCAATGAGAAATCGGGAGCCGGTTTGCCAACAAACATCTCAGGCATCAGCTAGATTACCTCCTTAGACTGAGTTGGGGTATTAGTAACCCTCACTTTGGCTAGTATATCCAGTTGTTACAGGCTATTAGTCGCCCTTATATGAGAGGTGGTTTGATTGGATACACTTATCTTCTCGGCGTCCATTGGTGCCGGCCATGACCAAGTGGCACGCGCTCTCAAAGAAGAGATTCTGCGACGCCATCCAGAAGCCCGGGTGTCCATTGTGGACACTATCACTTACATCAGCCCTATCCTGAACAAGCTGATGCTGGAGGGCTATTTGAACATGGTTCGCTTCACACCGCGGATGTGGGGTCGCATTTACACCCGCACCGAGGGTGACTCTACGCTGGACATCGGCTCATTGGCGTACAGGTTACTGGCCCGGGCGCTGACCCGAGTCATAAAGGACTACTCGCCGCAGGCCATTATCTGCACACACCCATTTAGCGCCGGCCTGATTGCCACGCTCAAGCGCAAGGGACGTATTCATCACCACCTGACCACAGTGATTACAGACTTCACGGTACACTCCTACTGGATTGAAGAGGGTGTGGACCTGCTCTGTCTTGCTCACGAGAAACTGATGTACCTGGTGCAGGAGCTTGGGGTTCCTGAGAAAAAGGTGGCAACTACTGGCATCCCCATCCTAAGCAAGTTCCAGGAGAAAATGAATAAGCAGGAAGCGCGCAATAAGCACGCGCTAAAGGACTTACCAACCGTCCTGGTCATGGGTGGCGCGTTAGGGATGGGCAACATTACGCAGGTAGTGAAGCAACTCGACCAAAACTGCACTGATTGCCAGATAATAGTGGTGGCTGGGCGAAATGAAATACTGAAGAACGAGCTGTTGCACTACCAGTGGCGCAATGAATTCAGGGTGCACGGGTTTGTCAATTTCATTCATGAGTTAATGGCCGCGTCGGATCTGGTCCTGACCAAACCCGGAGGAGTAACTTCAGCTGAGGCGTTGAGCCAGGGGAGGCCAATTGTCGTAATTTCACCAATTCCCGGTCAGGAGGACAGGAACAGCGACTTTCTGACCGAGCAGGGGGCAGCTATCCGCTTGGCCGATGAGCGGTTCGCCGGGGTGAAGATTAGCCAATTAATGACAGACGCCCCGCGATTGCAGGCTCTCAGTCAGATGTCGGAACGTTTAGCTAAGCCTGAGGCGGCAGCAGCTGTCATCGACCAGATAGAGCAGGTTGTCAAATCTCTGCCATATGCCTGATGTCATCATGCCGCAGTGTTAATAGATGTAATATAAGCAATTAAGCCGGGGATCAGTTCCCCGGCTTTTTGCAGCTAACTCTGCTCTCTGGATAAAAGCACTGCTGTTAGCGAAAATGATGGATTGACCGGATAGTTCCAGCAGACATTAGGAATGCACGCTTTACCGGCGGGGTATATGCCCGCCAGTCAGGTAGCACACTAAATACTGGAATTGACGGTAGGGGGATATAGCGGCGTGAGCTTTAATAGGATTTATCAGCATGTGCAACATGAACTAGCTGAAGTAGAGACAGAGATGCAGGGTGCGGTAAGCAGCCTCAGTCCAAAATTGCAGGAAACAGCAGTGTATTGCCTGCAAGCCCGTGGTAAGCGCATCCGGCCCACCTTGGCTATTCTGGCGGCCAAACTCGGCAGGTCCGAGCGCAGTCAAGTGGTTAAGGCGGCAGCGGCTTTGGAGCTAATTCACCTGGGCTCCTTGGTGCATGACGATATTGTAGACGAGGCTGATGCAAGGCGTGGGCAGGCATCGGTCAATCGGCGATATAGCAACCAGGCTGCTGTATTGCTTGGTGACTTTTTCTTCGCCCGTTCACTTGCGCTGGCCAAACAGGTAGGTGTCGAAGCAGTTGGGGTCATATCGGACATTATTAGCACCCTGGTGGAAGGTGAAATGGAACAGCTTAACCGTTCGTTCGATCTCACCCTGACACAGCAGGACTATTGGGAGCGAATACGCCGCAAGACGGCACACTTTTTGGCAGAGTGCTGCCGGTTAGGCGCTATCTATAGCGAAGGTAACCCACTTAGCCCTGATGATTGGCATGCTTTTGGCCTGAATCTTGGACTTGCGTTTCAGGTGAAGGACGACCTGCTTGATTTCATGGGTAGTAAAGAAACAGTGGGTAAACCCACGAAGCATGACTTGCAGTGTGGAATTTACACCTTGCCCGTTATCCATGCGATGGAGGTCAGTCCTAATCGCGAGGAAATACAGCTACTTATCACGAATCCAGGACAGGATGGCTGGGATAGAGTCATAGGATATTTACACGAGGCTGGCTCCTTCCAGTTCGCTGAGCAGAGAGCCACCGACCTGATTACTGAGGCTAAGACCAGAATTAACCCCCTTCCTGACGCTGAGCTGAAGGATGCTTTGGTGACTCTAGCCGATCTTGTGCTCAGTCGCATTTCATAGGGAGGCGTGGGCATGATGAGGAGAGCGCCTTATCTGCCGCCGCGTCTGCGAGGCCTGGGCAGATTATTCAGGCCTATTCCCGTGCTCTCTTGGACAGGGGGAGCCTTCATCATAGCGGCCGGTTTAGCGCGTCAGATGGGTGGCCAAGGAACGGCAGGTGAAGGTTTGGCAAGAGCCTTGCTGATAGCGGCGGTTATTCAGGGATGGATATCTCACAGTTTAAATGACTTCACCGACTGGCAGAGCGGAACCGACCGTGAAGCCGATACGCCTCTATCGGGAGGAACAAAAGTAATTGCTTGGGGCTTGCTTAGGGTAAGAGATCTGCCATTGATTGCTGCCGGTAGTTTGCTGCTGCTGCTTATACTTGTGCTGTCTTCGGGAAGCTCCGCTCCGGACGGACTGATAGCTTGCCTGGGTCTAGGTCTCTGGGGCGCCGTATCTTATAGCTGTTGGCCACTTAGGCTGGCCTATTTGCCTTTGCTCGGCGAATGGTTGGCTGCCTTCCCAGCGATTGTAGCCTGTGGGTTGGCCTTTGGCAGAATGATGCATCACGACTATACTTTCCCTGTGGCTGCAGCGGCCGTTGTGCACGGTCTGCTTTGCGTGTCCTGGCTTATGCAGCACCATTTGCCAGACTGGCAGCGAGATCTTGCTGCACATCCACCTAAGCGCACAACTATCGCTATGGTCGCGTCCAAGTTCAATATTCACTCCGCCCGGCTGGTAGTAGTGGCTTACTTTCTGCTGGCCGCCATATTTGCCCTTGTTTGTAGCTTCGGCTACCGGCAGTTCGCCTGGTCTGCGCTGCTTTCCATGCTAGGAGCGGTGCTTGCTTACCGGCAGGATCCCCGGATAATTAGTCAGGTAACCCTGCGTGAAATTCAGATGATTGGCCTAACACTCTTCCATGCGTTGTTGCTTGGGTGGGCTGTTTAGTTGTCTTGGCAGGATGATATTGCATCTGTTGCAACTCTTGAGTATAGATAGGCTGATAGTCTATACTTAAAAGTGGAACAGCCTGCCTAGGAGGATATAGCAATTGCAGAAAGCTCTACCTAAGAAGTATATCCGTAAGATTTGGCGCGCCCTCATGGAGTTTGACATGTTAGCCCCGGGTGACCGCTGCCTAGT
>JAWLDB010000240.1:0-4040 GCA_041686915.1 Bacillota bacterium | reverse complement strand
CAATATGACAAGGAGGCGCACAGCGCCCAGTACTCGCCAATCTCCTTGACGAATGCTTTGGGGTCTACGCAGGCGCTACTTCCGGTTACCTCAAACCCGCAGAAGAGGGTCGCCACGCAGATTGTGGTCTTCTCACCCATCACCTGAAGCTTAATGTCCTTGACCGCTTCCGCCGTTTCCGGCATGGCTTCCTTCAGACCTTTTGCTATATGCTCTCCTATCACTAAACTTCCTTTTTCGGCTCCAAGTACCAGACTTTCTTTCCGGTCATTTGGGCATAGGTGATTTCACTACTGGTACTGCTCCCTATGTAACCGTCCTTGTTTATAACGACAACCTCGTCCGCCATGTCTATCTTTCGCTTGTGCATATCGTCCAACATGGCTTTTGTCTGTTCAGTCAGCGGTTCACCGTCCGCATGCCCGAACAATCCAACGGAAATTACGATATTACCCTGCAAAGTCAGGTCGCGCTGAACATTCATGAAGTCTTCTTTGAACCGGGTACTGCCGCAAAGGGTTATCACCTTGTAGGTGCCTACCATCACTTCTCACCCTTTCCGTCCATGTAGTTTCGATGGACATAATCGTGTTCATAGTGCGTTATCTACCTTTCATTTATTGGTGTCTAAAAATCCATCTGACCAATCCAAACGCTTTCGCCAGTTCGGGGAAGGAAGGGGTCAAGGTCTTCAAGCATTCGTCGCGTTCTCTTCCTCAATCGCCCCAGTGTCTTACTCCTCAAAGATCTGCCAGTATTCGTCACCCCAGTACTGCTTGATGAACTCGTCCCGGCCTGAGATCTTGCGGTCGGTCTTGTATTCATTCGGCTGCTTCTTGTAGAAGTCCTGATGGTACTCCTCAGCGTCATAGAACGTGGTAGCCGGTAGGATCTTTGTGACGATTGGGTCTGGGAACCGGCCAGAAGCATCCAGGGCCACGAGCGATGCCTCTGCTCTTTCCTTCTGGTCAGGGGTAGTGTAGAAAATGGCTGTTCGATAGGATGGTCCGCGGTCATGGAACTGCCCTTCGTCGTCAGTCGGGTCGATCTGCATCCAGAAGGCCTTGAGCAGTTTGTCGTAGCTGATCACATCCGGGTCGTAGGTTAGCTGCACGGCCTCGTAGTGGCCTGAGGTTTGAGACTTGACCTGCTCGTATGTCGGGTTCTCAACGTGGCCGCCGATATAGCCAGACTTCACCTCTAGGATGCCGTCCAGTACATGGAAAGGTGACACCATGCACCAAAAGCAGCCACCCGCAAAGATGGCGATCTCATATTGCTTGTCCAATCAATAATGCCTCCTTCGATAAATCTAGATACCCATGTAACCGATGAGACAGCGGAACCGTCCCCGTGTCTCATGCCGGGGTAATGCTGCCGAGGACAACCGGCTTACGCGCGCCTGTGGCGGAGGGGACGTTGCTAGGCAAGCCGCAGATAGTTTCATTAGCCAGGATAGCGAAGGCGATGGCCTCTTTGGCGTCACTGTTGATGCCCAGGTCTTCGTGGGTGAGGAGCGTCACTGCCGGCAACCGCTCGCGCAGCATGGCCATCAGCGTGGGGTTGTAGCTACCACCCCCACCGACCACCACTTCCTGTACTGTGCCCAGGTAGCGGCGATAGTGCAGAGCGATGCTTTCAGCTGTAAAGGCAGTGGCAGTAGCAATCAGGTCGGGGCCCGTTATGCCCATGCCTTCCGCCTTGCCTATCAGCTCTTTGGTAAACTGCTCGCCAAACAGCTCCCGCCCGGTGCTCTTTGGTGGATGCATTGAGATGTACGGATGCTGCATCAGCTCCGAGAGCAGCGGCTCGGAAACCTTTCCCGCAGCAGCCAACCTGCCGTCGCAGTCATACGTGTCCTTGCTACCAGTCATCTGCTTGACAATTTCATCGATAATCATGTTCCCAGGGCCTGTGTCAAAGGCGAGCACCTGATCCAGGGTTGCATTGGCGGGTAAGTAAGTCACATTGCCGATCCCCCCGATGTTCTGTATAGCTCGGTTCAAGTCAGGGTGGCGGAAAAGTACGAAGTCCACATAGGGCACCAGGGGAGCGCCCTGTCCACCGACCGCCATATCGCGCGTTCGGAAGTTGGTGATGGTGGTGATCCTGGTGCGTTCAGCTATCACTGCCGGTTCACCGATTTGCAGGGTAGCGGCGGTCGTGATTGGGCCCGTCTGCCTGGGAGTGGGGATATGGTAGATGGTCTGGCCATGTGACCCAATCAGGTCAATGTCGCTGTTGCTGAAGCCTGCCTCTTGCACCAGCTGGTTGACGGCTGCTGCGAACAGCTCACCGGTCACAAAGTTCATGTGGCAAATGCTTTCTGAGCTACTGGTCTCCGGCCGGAACATGGCAAAAATCTCCTGACGGATTTCCTGAACGATTGGATAGTTGGCAAAGGCTAGTAGCTTCACCTGCGTCTCCACTCCCGACCCAGTAATTTCGACCAGAGCTGCGTCAATCCCGTCAACTGATGTGCCGGACATCAGACCAACCACCAGCTTAGTCTGCTTGCGGGCAAGTCTAGTCAGATCCATGGTCAGAACCCCCTTTCTGCTCTAGGTCCGTGATAACTGACCCCCTCGCCAAACTGGTGCAGGCCCGGGATAGTTACCGGTAGGCGGCCGGTCGGGTTAATCTCACCAAAGAGACAGGCAACCGCGGCTTCAACTGCTGCATCCCGATACTCATATGCGCAAAGGTAGGTCGAGGCTTGCGGGAAGGCCATCATGTCATAGGGGTTGCGGAGCGCAACTATCACTGCTGGCTTGCCAAGTGCGAGCAGGTCGTTTAGCAGCTTTGCCTGTCCGGGATGGAGGTTGGTGTTGACCGTCCCGATGATCAGCAGGTCAGCTTCCCGAGCGTGGGCTAGCGCCTCCATCCGTGCTGCATCGTCGACTTTCGTGTGTGAGTACGTCAGCTCCTGCACATGCGGGTGCCGCAGTTGTATGGTCCTGCCGAGGGTGCTAGTGAACTCATGCCTGTCCTCGGCAACGGTCACTGCTCTTGTTCGTGGGGTCACAACCAGTATGCGCTCCGAACCCCGCAGTTTCAGCGGTAGCAGGCCTAGGTTATTCCTCACCAGGGTTATCGAACTCTGCGTAATCTCGCTAGCCTTAGCTTGATGCTCCGCTAGCTCCACTACTCGTTGCACTGCGTCCAGGCTGATCTGGGCGTCTGCCAGCAATCCTAGCCTCTCCTTAGCCAGTAACAGCCGGCGCACTGACTGGTCTATCCGCTCCTCGCTAATCTCACCTGTTTCTGCTGCACTCCATAGTCGGCTAATTGCCCCTCGCTGTATTTCCAGGCTATGGCAGACTAGCAGGCAGTCTGCTCCTGCTTGTACAGCCATGACTGCTGCCTCAGCTGTGCCGAAGTTATCTGAGATGGCCTGCATTTGCAGGCAGTCGGTGACGATCAGCCCGGTAAATCTAAGTTGCTCGCGCAGGAGGCCGGTAAGTACCGGGTAGGAGAGGGTAACTGGCAGCCCGGGAGTCGGGTCGATGCTCGGAAAGGTGATATGGGCAGTCATCACTGCCGCTACGCCTGCCTTGATGGCGGCGCGGAATGGCTTTAGCTCCACCTGCTCCAGCCTATCTAGTCCGTGCTGCACTGTTGGCAGCGCCAGGTGGGAGTCAACATCCGTATCGCCGTGCCCTGGGAAGTGCTTGGCAGTGGCTAGTACGCCCTCATCCTGATAGCCCCTCACAGCTGCCACGCCTAGTTCAGACACCAGGTCTGGCTTTTCGCCGTAGGAACGTGTACCGATGACGGGGTTGGCGGGGTTGCTGTTTACATCCAGCACGGGCGCGAAGTTGAGCTGCACCCCTATAGCACGCAGCTCTTTGGCGGTCATACGGGCAACTGCATAGGAGAATTCGGCAGACCGGGTAGCTCCCAAAGCCATGTTCCCCGGGAAGACGGTGGCATCATGTACCATTCTGGCAACCAAGCCACCTTCCTGGTCAACGCTGATCAGGAGCGGCAGACCGGTTACCTGCTGGGACAGCTCCTGCAGCTCGTTGGTGAGCTGCGCC
>JAWLDB010000239.1:0-4057 GCA_041686915.1 Bacillota bacterium | reverse complement strand
ACTGTCCCTTCGTCTCAGTATAGGGTCGGCCGTTGGGCGACCTCTACTTGGTGGAGATGACGACCTCGTCCAGGGCCACATACGGGTAGGTTGCTTCGCCCAGGTCTTTGGACTCGGCCGAGAAGCCGATAATGTGATCTTTGAAATGCCGGAACGAGTTGATAGAGAACATGCAGTCCTTTACGCGGCCAACAATTTCGCCCTGCTCAATCTTCATGCCGAGTGAGATGGTGCCGCTGACGTTGCCGGTGTATGGATTGCCAGCCCACGCCCCCATCGAACCGTAGACGATCAAGCCTTTATCGATCTGGCCTATCAACTGGGCGAGTGGTGTCTGCCCAGGCGTTAGCTGCACGTGGTTCGTGGCTGCTGTCGTGCCAGTGCCGTTACCGGTTGGCTTCATGCCCAGTTCGCTGGCGCTCTGCAGATCGAGCACCAGTTCCTTGATCACTCCACCTTCGATCAGCAGGTTGCGTCCTGTGGGGACGCCCTCTCGGTCGAAGGGCTTGCTCGATGGCTTCATCGCCAATGTCGCGTCGTCAACCAAAGTCACGCGTGGGTCAAGCAGCTGTTGGCTAAGCTTCTCCTTCCAGGGAGACAGCCCGCGCAGCACAGCCTTGCCATTCAGGCAAGCGAGGAAGGGGTTGACCAAATGGCAAACCTCGCCCGGTACAAAGATCACCGGATAACTGCCAGCCTCCATCGGTACCGTGTCCTTAGCCCACTGGTACTGCTGAATTACATCACGCTTTAGTGCCTCCAAGTCAGTGACTAATCGGCAGCTGGTCAGGCCTTCGCCAAACCAGAGCATGTCGTCTCCCTGAACTAGGCTTCCCGCCAGGTACACTTCCCAGCTGGTCATTCGATAGGCCCCCGTGAAACCAGCGCTATTCTGTAAAGAGACTTCGCCCGAGGTCCGTTCCACTGCGGCAGTCACCTTGATGCGGCTGTCGCAGTTGACCAGGGCCTGAGTCAAGTCGTCGGCAATGTCCACCATCATCTTGGTGTCGGCCTGCAACACTTGCTCATCCACTAACCTTGGCTGCTGCAACTCAGCTGCTCCCGGTAGGTTGTATGCTACCGGGCTACCGAAGCGGGCGACTTCAATGGCCTTCCCGAGCAGTTTATCTCCACTGTTTGGCTTGGTGCTACTGACAGCGCCAAGCTTTCCGTCTTGAATGATCCGCACTGAGGTGCGCTGCACGCTCTTGTTCTGGATATTCTCAAACTCACTGTTCTTAAATGCTACTTGTACAATCTGGGCTTTAGCTGTGTGGATATCTGCCTGCGCACCCGCGGGCAGGTTGGCAAACAAGTTCTGCATTACTTCGCACCTCCCATAATGACGTTCTGGATGCGAATGTACGGCGCAACGTTACCGGTGGCAAGCGGTGCCTGCTGGTTCTTACCGCAGCCGCCTGCACCGTCGGGTGCCTCTACGTCCTTGCCGATCATGTCGATATTTTCGAGTGTAGTGAAGACGTTGCCCATCAGAGCTACATCCTTGACCAGCTCCGCCAGCTTGCCATCGCGGATCATGTAAGCATAGCCGGCATTGAAGTTGAACATTTCGCCGTTGGTTTCGCCGCCGCCACCGATCGAGCAAGCCAGGATACCCAACTCAGTGTGCTTGATCATCTCTTCCAGAGTGCTATCCCCAGGAGCGATACAAGTATTGCGCATGCGGCAGATCGGCGGGAAGGCATAGTTGATGGCCCGGGCACTACCTGTAGGCTTTTCGGCCATCGCTCCAGCCGTCTCGCGGGAATGCAGTCTGCCAACGAGGATCCCGTCCTTGATCAGGAAGGTGCGCTCAGTAGCTACGCCTTCATCGTCGTACTTTAGGAACCCACGGTTATTAGCATACTCGCCGCTGTCATAGATGGTGAGGTTGTCTTTGCCCAGGCGCCTACCGAGGGTCATCGCTTTGGCCAGGTCAGGGTTCTTGTATACGTCATCTGCCTCGCTTAAATGCCCGAAGGCCTCATGCACGAACAAACCAGTGAGAGCGGGGTCACAGATAACTGTGTAGACGCCAGCCTTCACCTGCGGTGCATCCAGCGACTCAACCGCTATCTGGCAGGCCTTCTTCACCTGCTCATCTGCGTTCAGCATGCAGTCAAAGCCGATGGAACTGCCCAAGCCAACATACTGGCTGTTGCTCTCGTCTCCACGGCGGGCCGTCGGCATCAAGGCGCTACCGATATCCAGCTTCTGCTGGTAGATGTAGGTGCCTTCCGTGTTGGCGAAGTACAGGTCGGTTATCTGCTCGCCGTAGACAATTACAGCTGCCACGATGTCCGGATGGTAGTTTAGCATCAGTTCGTTGTAATGGTTCAGGATACGCAGTTTATCGTCCAGGCTGACTGCCCGTGGGTTGAGTGTCCAGTTAGGAACGAACTCGTCTTCTACCACTGGAACCGGGGCAAGCCTACTCTCACCGCCCTTGCGCTCTCCAGCGAAGCGGGCTTGTTCACATGCTGCCCGCACAGCTTGCTCCAACTCGGCCGGGTCATTAAATGAGGCAAACCCCCAGCCACCTTTATGTAACGCTCTTACGCAGCCACCATAGTTGATGTCGTTGTTCACGCTGTCTAAGCCCTTGCCCTGGAAGCGGATCCGCAGGTGCTCGCTTTCCTCGAAGCGAACTTCGCAGTAGTCCACGTCAGCTAGCCTCAGGGCCGCTCTTAGTGTTTCTTTCATCTGCTCCCTCCTCAAATACAGATTGGTAGTGCATACAACAAGATACTATTCAGTGGAATAACCTTACATCCCTGCCAAATGAGGCGGAGAGGTGGGGAGGAATGGTAAAGATCCGTTCTGAAACGTTCAAGAGAGCCAGGTGCACTTGCACCTGGCTCTCTGCAATGGCTCATCGCCTCAAATACCCCTTAAGCACGCCGTCCTCAACCAGTTCCTTGATATAGTCGCCTAGTACCTGGGATCCATCTTCGATGCGCTTGTGGTTCCTGGCCAAGACGCGGCCACTGTCGATGTCGTGTTTTCGCCACTGCCTGCCTTGCGTACGGTAGTTATGCAGCAGGGGCATGAAGCAGTCGATCGCATTAGCAAACTGCGACTCGGGCGTGGATCTGTCCTCGTACTCGTCCCACAGTCCCCGGAACTCTTCGCGCAGTTCATCCGGCAGCAGCCCGAAGATACGGTCGGCTGCGAGCTGCTCCCGCTCAGCCTTATCCAGGTGCGCTGCGTCATCGTAGGCAAAGGTATCGCCTGCGTCAATCTCCACAATATCGTGGATAATGGCCAGCTTCATCACCCGCAACATATTGAGATCCTTAGCGTTGGCGTACTCCGCCAGGACCATTGCAGCCAAAGCCATGTGCCAGCTATGCTCAGCGTCGTTCTCCACGCGGGTTGCGTCTATTAGCAGCGTATTTCGCATAATCTGTTTCAACTTGTCTGCTTCCACCAGGAACTCCACCTGGGCCTGTAGTCTATCAAGATCCATCCGGACCACCCTTTCCCTAAAACTGGTTGTCTTAGTATCGCTTCTTTATCATAATGTCACCATGTTCTTCCATTGTCAACGTAGGCGGGAGATTGCATCCATTCAGCTAAAGATTCATAGGGAAATATTTTCTATTACCCCTTTACAGCAGCCCGTCCTGTCAGTTATACTAACATCGTTCAGAGGATTAACAGTGTTAATATGATGGGGAGGCGCAAGACAGTGAGAAACCTAAGTTTAAACAAGTTGCTCTGGTTGGTGCTTGGCCTGATGACTTTGGCAGCAGCAGTAACAGGTGTGCTTAAACAGGATATTTACAGCAAAGTGGTAAATGACATCGCTATGGCTGGCACTATTTCGCAAGATCTAATCGCAATTTTGGCAGGGATAATGCTGCTTGCTTTGGCTGCAAGTGTGAGAGAGAGAGACTTGGTGAAGCAAATCATCGCTCTTGGGTTGGTCGGTTTCCTGTTCTATGGATATGGTCTGTATGTGATGGAACGTACGTACAACATGCTATATCTGCTCTATATAGCTATCTTCTCGGTATCGTTCTATGCCTTGGTTTACGGGATAGCGAGTATCAGC
>JAWLDB010000238.1:0-4060 GCA_041686915.1 Bacillota bacterium | reverse complement strand
ATAGCAATTGCAGAAAGCTCTACCTAAGAAGTATATCCGTAAGATTTGGCGCGCCCTCATGGAGTTTGACATGTTAGCCCCGGGTGACCGCTGCCTAGTGGGGCTATCCGGAGGCAAGGACAGTGCCTTTATGCTATACGCTCTAGCAGTGCTAAAAGAGCATGCTCCGTTTGATTTTGGTTTGGCCGCAGTTACGATCGACCCGATGTTCAACGATGATTTTCCCGGTGAGCGAGTGTCTGGACTCTGTCAGGATCTCGCGGTACCCTTTTTTCTCGAACAGGTTAACCTTGCCGAAATTGCCTTTGCTCCAAGCGATCAAAATCCCTGTCCCCGCTGTGCTTATTTCCGCCGAGGCGCCCTAAACCGCATCGCTCGGCGCGAAGGATATAACAAGTTGGCATTGGCGCATCATCACGATGATGCCGTCGAGACCTTCCTGATGAGCATCATCTATTCTGGTCAGATTAAGACGTTCACTCCTGTCACCAAGCAGGACAAGAGCGGCTTGGATGTGATTAGGCCCCTCATCTATCTTCGCGAGTCAGAAATCAAGGCTGCCTACAAGTTCTTTGATTGGGAGCCAGTCTTTAACCCCTGTCCGTTGGACAAAGCCAGTAAGCGGCAGGAGATTAAGCAACTAATTCGCCAACTCGACCACGATAACCGTTCTGTATACGATAATCTCAGCGCTGCCATGCGTCTGCCGCTGGACAGGATTGAGCTGTGGCCACCGGAGTTGTCCAAAGCTGCTATGCGCGAACGATATTTGCAGGTTGTCCATAACAAGTAAACCGACGGGAACATATATAGCAGGTATTCGTCGAATATTGTAGAACCATTTATTATAGTTTTCTAAGATAGGATATTTGGGAGGTTGCCCCATGCTTCGCTATTCGGGCGTTTTGTTGTTGGCAGGCGTCCTGGTCTGGTTATTTACTCCCATGGCCGAGCGCTTGTCATACCGCATCGGAATAATTGATCATCCTGGAGCACGGAAGCCGCATGCCAAGCCTACCCCGCTGATGGGAGGGTGGGCAATGCTGATTAGCTTCTGGATTTCTGCTCTGCTTGTTTTGCCTAATGAGCCCTTCAAATGGGGGATTCTGCTCGGAGGCACAATCGCCTTCACAGTCGGTCTGGCCGACGACTATGCCAAATCGCGTGGTAAGGAATGGGGCGCGGCTCCCAAGTTCCTCGGGCAGGTGCTGTCTGCACTGGTGCTGGTCATGTTTGGGGTCAGGATTTACGGGATCAGCAATCCGTTTGAACCCGGAACAATGGTGTTCTTCCCGCTCTGGCTAAGTTACCTGGCGACGGTTATTTGGACAGTCGGTGTAATGAACTTGATCAACTTCATGGATGGTTTGGACGGATTGGCAGCCGGGATTACGTGTATAGCAGCTTCCACCCTGGCACTGGTGGCCTGGCAGATGGGGCAACCTGTATCCGTTATCATGGCCGTGCTGGTCATGGGTATTACCCTAGGGTTCCTGCGTTTTAACAGGTTCCCGGCCCGCATCTTCATGGGTGACATGGGTTCCAATTTCCTGGGTTTTTTGCTCGGAGCCATTTCAGTTGATGGGGCGTTCAAGAGCGCAACCTTGATTGGCACAGTCATTCCAATCTTGGCCTTGGGGCTACCCATCTTCGATACCGCATTCAACGTTATCCGCCGCTCACTCAATGGCCAGCCATTCTACGCAGCAGACCTCGGGCACACCCATCATCGCTTGCAGCGCTGGGGGTTGACCCAAGTGCAGACGGTGATGTTCATGTATTTGATTAGCATCTGTTTCTCGCTAACTGCGCTGGTGTTCTTGTTTGCCAGTCGGCACTAATAGCAAAAAACCCTTCCGGCTTGAGGAAGGGTTTTTTAGTATTAATGTTTTAGCGTTTAAACTCAACGCGTATTCCGTTGAACTTAGCGTTATTATCTTCAATGACCATTGTGCCATAGATCCTGAGCTTCATGTTGGCCTTGGGCGGTATAGATAGAGATGCGGGAGCCAGGTCAACATACAAGCTCTGGCCATCAGCACCCTTGAGATAAAGCCAGCAGCCTGTGCCGCAGACGAGGGATGACCTACCCTCAACTGCTACCAGTTGTCCAACGTATTCCCCCGGGCGTGCAGCCAGGTCAGAGACCTTAACTGTTGGCACTCCTGGATCCACCGGCGTCCCTATTGGCTCGGGGACTGCGGTCAGCATGTTGTATACTACGAACCCGCCTGCCACCAGCAGGAGCAGCCCGATGATCAATATCTTCCTACCCAACTCGCTTCCCCTGCCTTTCAGAGATTTGGCCGTCAGTAATGGTAATCACCCGGTCGGCCACGTCAGCCAGTTCATTGTTGTGCGTGACCATGATAATGGTCAGACCACGGTCGTTCAGCTCGTTAAATAGCTTGATTACCTTTGCACTGTTCTGTGAGTCAAGGTTGCCGGTAGGCTCGTCTGCCAGCAAGACCTGAGGGTCGTTGATCAGCGCACGGGCTATGGCAACGCGCTGCATTTCACCGCCGCTCAACTGACGGGGCAGATGCCTCTCGCGGTGACTGAGGCCGACTACCTCCAGCAGCTCCTTGGCCCGGCTGCCTCCCTTGCCAGTAAACAGCAGCGGCAGCTCTACGTTTTCCAGTACCGTTAACGTGGGCAACAGCAGAAACTGCTGAAACACGAAGCCGATTTTGCTCTGCCTGATCTTCGCCAGTTGCTTTTCGTGCATGCCGACGATCTCCTGTCCACCCAAGCGGTAGCTGCCTGTCGTCGCAGTGTCCAGACAACCGAGCAGGTTCATCAGAGTGCTTTTGCCGGAGCCGGACGGGCCTACAATGGAGATAAACTCGCCCTGCTTAACCTGCAGGTTTACCACATTTAAGGCATGTACTACCTCGCTGCCGCGTTGGTATTGCTTGCTTAGTGCTTTCGTCTCAATTATCGCCTGCATGTTACTCACTCCTTATGGCTTCCATTGGGCTGAGTTTCGATGCCCGCAGAGCTGGATATGCGCTAGCCAGAATACCCAGCAACAGTGCAGCTGAGATACTCTGTCCAACCAGCTGCCAGCTGAATACAATCAGGTTTCCTGATGGAGCGTATGGCAACAGGTTGCGCAGGGCACTCTCCAGCAAAGCACCGCCTCCGATTGCCATCGCGATTCCGAGCAGCCCGCCAGCTAGCGACAACATGATCCCTTCAATCCAGACCAAGGCAAACACGTCACCCTGGGATGCACCGACTGCTTTCATCATGCCGATCTCGCGGGTGCGTTCAAACACGGACATCAGAATGCTGTTAACAACGCCGATTGCACTGATCAATACAGCAATCACGACGACGGTAGTAATCATCGCCTGGGCTGAGTTCATCAAGGTCTGCATGGTGCCGAGTACCTGGTTCATCGTCACAGCCTGTACGTCCGGCAATGATTCAATTTCTTTGACAGTAGCCTGCAAACGGGAGATGTCCTTCAGCTGAATGGACACGGTGGTGAGCTTGCCAGGAGCGTTGAACATTTCCTGAGCCGCGGTCACCGGTAGGTAGATGAACTGGTCATCTTGCGAACCAGTGCGCTCGAGCAAACCCGTCACTGTCAGTGTCTCGCCCCAACCAGGCACTTGCCAGGTACTACCGATGGAAAGGCCCATCTTCGCTGCCATCTCTTCAGGGATGATGACCGAACGGTTGTCGAGGAACTTGTCACCACGGATTACCCACCAGGGTTTCAAGTCAAAAGCGACATCATCAAGTCCGTAAACAACCACTGTTTTACCGTCCGGCAATGTCTTTTGGTTCATGAACATGCCGCTAGCGGTGGAAACGTTGCTAAAGCTGCGGATGTTAGCCAAATCTTCTTCAGTCAAATAGTCCGAAATTGTGCCTCCGTGCAGCACCATCGCAGTAGCCTCGTATGGACAGCCTTTGGCGATGGCCAGTACGTGAGCACCCATGTTGTTTAATTCCTTTTGCAACGATGCCTCATAACCCTGGTTAAAGGACATGAAGCTAAAGAGCATTGTAATGCCGATAGCGATACCAAGCAGGGTGAGAGCAGAAC
>JAWLDB010000237.1:0-4087 GCA_041686915.1 Bacillota bacterium | reverse complement strand
GACGGACAGTATCCTGCTATTGTACTGAAAGGTCAGAACCTGGAGATTGAAGCACCTTCTGGCGGCATTAGAACCGTCAGGGTTCCAAGTATTGAGCTGCAAAACAGCGGGAATCGTGTTCCATCCAAGATCGTTGTGAAGGGGACCGGGCGCTTGATACTCTACGTAGATGGAAATATCAGCTTGGAGAATCATACTTACATTACTGCTGAAACCAGTGCTGTGATTGAAATCTACTGTGCAGGTACTTCTGTTTCTATTGATAAAGATACCGGGAACGATGCCGCGGATCCCATGCTAAATCGCGTACTCTTGTTTGCCCCCAATGCAAAACTAACAATGAAGAATAACGCAAATGTCAGGGGCAGTCTGGTTGTCAAGAGTGTGGATATGGGAAATGGCAATAAGATTGACATTGAGTATGAGCCTGATATTAACCCGCTCGCAGGTCTGTCCGCAAGTGGTGCAAAGAGCTTCAGCTTTGGAGGCTCCATTTGGGCCCCAACTAGATAGTATCCAGGAGAGATAGCATGCAGTTATATGGTCTATTGGGCTATCCTTTACGGTATAGCTTATCGCCGGCAATACATCAGGCAGCTTACCGGGCCTTGGGCATGGAAGCTGCCTATTTGCTTTGGCCAACCAGTCCTGAAGAGTTGCAAGTAAGACTTACAGAGCTCAGCCAGGATAAATCGGTCAAAGGGTTCAACGTAACCGTACCCCACAAAACCAGCATCATGCCGCTGCTCGATCAGGTCAGTCCGGAAGCGACTGCAATTGGGGCAGTGAACACGGTGGTCAAACGACAGGGCCAGCTGTTTGGCGAGAATACGGACAGCTATGGTTGCAGTGCCATGCTGCAGGACGCCGGCATCCAGATAGCAGGGCAGCAAGTGTTACTGCTTGGCGCCGGCGGGGCGGCTAGAGCGGTGCTGCATGCGCTGCTCGGCATGGGTATAGAGCGCGTGTGGATCATGAACCGCACCCAGGAAAAAGCAGAACAACTGCTGCGTGATTTGCCCCACGAGACACGGGGACGGTTCCACTGTCTCACCACTGGTTTGGATAGCCTCTCCGCACTTTCGCAGGAAGATTCCGGTTCGCCTACTTACCTGCAAGATGTAATCGGCTACATCTCGCTGGTGATAAACGCCACATCGTCCCAAGACCCGTGGTCGGCATTTGGGCTCTGCGCCGAGCAAGTTTGGACACGAGGAGCTGGCTGGGCAGTAGACCTGATGTATGGCAATATGCTGGACGGGTTCTTGCAGCAAGCAAGCAAGAGCGGCTGGCAGACAGTGTCGGGCGAGGGTATGTTGCTGCATCAAGCTGCCAGGGCCTTTGAGTTATGGTCTGGCCTGTCCGCTCCGTTGGAAGCAATGCGTTCAGCTCTGATGCAGCAGTTAGGAGGCAATGCATGAGGCACTATACGCAGAAAGGGTTCACCATGATTGAACTGCTACTATGCTTAGGGATTATTGGCCTGCTGGCAAGCCTGGTGGCTGGCCCCACGGTTGCCTCGCAATTAGCAGACCAGCAATTGACCTCAACAGCCATAACACTAACTAACAATTTGCGGCTGGCAAGGCATAGTGCTGTGCACGAGACAAAGGTGTATCAGGTAAGAATCAGGCAAACAGGATACTATGTGATGAGAGAGGCACACCCAATCTGGGACACGGTAGATTACATTGCCTGGCCTGCGGGTATCAGTTTGGCTAGCGGCTACGGTGACCAGAACATAAACATCACCTTCAGTGAGACAGGTGTATATGATGCCTGGCAGAACAATACTGTTCACCTGCAAAATGGCCAGGGTTCTGTGCGCAAGATCATCATCAGCCCTGGGGGGCGCATCAGGATAGAGTAGCGCGCATGCGACGCAAGTAAATAGGCAGACTGATCTTGGAAGCACATGTAGTGGTGGTGCTTCCTTTTTGCTTACTCCCTGCAGGAGCCGTACGCTGCTGAGCTTTTTGCAGTGCTCTTTGTTAATCTCTTCGAAGCTGATACAATACACTTAAGTATATACGTGGAAGGATTATCCGGTATTCAGTGCGGATGGCAGAGTAACGACTGGGATACCGAGTCTGAAATAGGCAGAAAGGGGTGGTCATTTGGCCAGACATGCATTGCTCATTGGCATGATGGGTTCGGGCAAGTCTACGGTCGGACGAATACTGGCCAGGAAGACCGGGCGCTCCTTTATTGATACTGACCGCGAGATTGAGCAGCAGATAGGAGCTCGCATTCCAGTGATTTTCGCCGAGCGAGGAGAAGCTGCTTTTCGTGCAGAGGAAACTGCCATGTTGAAACAGTTGAGAGGCCTGCTGCGACCTTCGGTGGTAGCCTGTGGAGGTGGCATAATTGTCACTCCGGAGAATATAGGTTTGCTGAAGGAATTAGGCTACGTTTTCTGGCTGCAGATGAGTTTGGATCATCTCATCTGGCGGCTGCGTCATAGCCATCGGAGGGACCGGCCACTGCTGCAAGTGTCTGATTGGCCCAGCACTGTCACGAGGCTGGTAGCAGACCGGGAGCACCTGTACCAGCAGGCCGCTGATGTGACCGTACGGGTTGATGGCCTGTCGCCGGAACAGATAGCAGTAAGGATAGCGCGCACTCTGCGCATGTTGGAAGGGAGACGGTAGTCATGCAAGAGTTGTCCGTAAAAATAGGTCAAGAACTGAAGTACCAAATAAAGGTGCAGGCTGGGATCATGAACAAGCTTCCTGAACTGATTAAGCAGCTTGGCCTTGGCTCAAGTGTAATGATCATCACCGATGAAACGGTAAACGGGCTGTATGGCCAGGATCTTGAGAAGACGCTGCAGGATGCCGGTTATGAAGCGAACATCACCGAGATCCCGGTGGGTGAGACATATAAAGTCTATAACACCATAGGTAAGGTTTATAACATACTGAAGGTGGTTGGGGTCGACCGTGGAACTGTCATTATATCCCTAGGCGGCGGTGTGGTTGGGGACCTGGCAGGCTTCGTGGCAGCTACTTGGCAGCGGGGCTTGCCTCTAATTCAGGTGCCTACTACGGTAATGGCGCAGGTGGATAGCAGCATCGGAGGCAAGGTGGCAGTCAACCACTTCGGGTTGAAAAACCTGATCGGCACGTTCTATCATCCGCAGCTGGTAGTGACCGATCCGCGGGTGCTGATAACTCTAAGCGACAATGACTACAATGACGGGTTGGCGGAGGTAGTCAAGACAGCACTGCTGTCTGGTGCTGGCTTTCTCGAATATATTAAGGGTAACGCAGAAGCTATCCTGCAGCGTAACCTGGATGTGATGACCGAGGTCATCAGGAGGTGTGCTGCTTTCAAGGCGGAAGTGGTTTCGCGAGACCCGGAAGACCATGCTGAGCGCCGGATGCTAAATCTCGGGCACACGTTGGGCCACGCGCTTGAAGAGGCTGCGCCAAAGGACTTCACCCACGGTGAGGCCGTCAGCGTGGGGCTGCACTTTGCCCTAAAGTTATCCCAACGGCTCGGCTTCCCGGAGGCTAGAGTGCGTGAGGCGGTCAACCTGCTGCATGTGTTTGGTTTACCTACAGCTGCGCCCGGCCTCGATGTGGAGAAGGTGCTCAGCCTGTTAAGCAAAGATAAGAAGGCTCGCGCCGGTGTGCCGAACTGGGTGTTGCTTAAGGACCTAGGTCATCCGGTATTGACGCAGGATCTGCCTGACGATTGGAAGAACGTGCTGGCGGAGATCCTGGGGGCATAGCGCGATATGAACAGTTCTTTACCGGGTATTTCAGGCTGCTGCGTGTTACAATAATAAGAGAACTCTTGGAAAGGAACCCCTCATGGGGGTAAAGGTGGATCTTTGGACTGATGATCAAGGCTGCTACTCAAACTCAAGCAATCTAATTTGCCTTGAATGGGTACGCGATGCCTCGAGGCATGGCGCTTGTTTCGCCATGTCTATAAGAGTCTTTGGATCTGGAGAGTTTTGTGGGAAACCATAGGCCTTCCAGGCACATGCGCGTGCCTGGAAGGCTTTTTGCATTTAGGGGGCAATTCATGACACGGCATGCGGCGCGCGGGCGCCGTCCCATATGCCTTCGGCCCTGTG
>JAWLDB010000236.1:0-4095 GCA_041686915.1 Bacillota bacterium | reverse complement strand
CTTCTCGCCAAATAACCCGATATCATCTGTCACTCGCTTCACTTCAATGGTTTCTTGCTTATCCTCCAGCCACAGCTTCCCCTCGCTGACTGACAGCGAGAAGGAGTTGCCTTCGACCGAGGCGTAACGTCCGGCGATCTGCTGCGCCAGCTCGTGTGGCCAATCGGATACGGCATATTCTGCCCGTGGCGTATCAATCGGCAAACCTAGCCCCAGGTTGATCAGGGCATGCCACAGCTCGGTAGCAGGAACTCCGCCTAGATTGGTCAGTACCACAGCTGAGAGCTTCCGCTCCGGAACGAAACCGCCATACGCCGAGATACCCTTACCCGCCCCGCCGTGTGACACGAGAGTTACTCCATGGTAATCCTGCCGGATAATTGAGGCGTGGCCGTATGCGCCATGCAGTGAGAACTGAAAATGCGGAGTCGTCGTCTCCTTGATTATCTCAGGCGAGACTATCTGCTTGCCTGCATAGACGCCATCGTTGCCATACATCTGAAATAGCCTAATCACGTCACTCACGGTAGACTTCAGCCTGCCAGCAGCCTGGAACCCAGGCGCTACCGGCCAACGGGTGGAGGCTCGCAGAGACCCGCCGTCCTGCTTGGTGTAGAGCACTGTCACCTCGTCATGTTCGTACATCTCTTCAAAGCTGTAGGTGGTGCATGTCATTCCTAACGGCTCCAGGAAATGCTTACGCACAAAGGCTGCATAAGGCATGCCGGAAACCTTGCGCACCAGCGCCCCCAAAATGCCATACGCTTCATTGGAGTAGTTGAAGCATTCGCCAGGCTGGCCCAAAGGTTTACCGGCATAGGTGGCTATATAGTCCAATAGCTCGGGGTAGGTGTTGATCGGTGGCCGTTCCTCATTCTGCGCCTGGCCTAGATCAGATGCGCTGTGGCTGTGAAAAGTGCGCCGCAAGGCATCAAGCGGCGGCATGCCGCTGGTATGGGTCAACAAGTGTCTAACGGTAACCTCGCGTCCGGCGTCACCAGGTAATGCAAACCCAGGCAAGTGTTTAACTACCGGGTCATCAAAGCTCAGCTTGCCCTGCTCCACCAGCTTGCCAACCGCCATCGCGGTGAAGCTCTTGGTGATGGAAGCGATTCCAAAGAGGGTATCCAGGGTTGTCTCTATCCCCTTCTCCAGATCACGATAACCAAAGGCTCGCGCATAAACCGTCTCTTCCCCCTCAGCCAACAACATAGCCAGCCCGGGTAGACGATGCTTCTCAATAAAGCCTGTTACATAGGCCTCAAATTCGGCGATTCTCTTCTGCTCCAGCATGTCATCAACTCCCTAATCTGTATATATGATTAGTCCTTCGCCAATAGATAAACAATCACCTTCGCCGCCTGCAAAGCAAAAAGGCAGCCCCTCGAGCTACCTTAATATTGTGGTCCTCACTGCCCTATAAGTCGGTAGGGGTGGAACATGTTCCACCCGCCCCCGCCAATCTTCAACTACCCTTCCTGATCCCCAAGTGCTGCATGATCCTATCCACTTTCCCCACCAACGTCTCCAGTTCCTTCCCAAGGTTCCTGATCTCAAGCAGGGCTAGTTCGGCGGCATTCGTAGTAGCATCGCACTCGGCCTGGTTTGACTGTTCCGGGGTTAAACCGAGCAAGCTCTTTGGGTCCAACGCTATATTGCGTCCGTCACCCCTGATCTTGTAGGTGCCACCGGATGTGCAATATGGCTTGTCTTTTCCAGAAGGCACAGTAACGACGAAGAAGGACTTACTCCCCTCCTGCTCTATTGCGACATGCACTTCTACCGGTGGGATGCAGCCGGCTGCCTTGTTCACGATAGAGAGACGCGCTTCATCGTCTACCTCGCACCCAACGACTCTGCCCCGTTGCCTGCCATCAACAGTCTCTTCCTGCACGCCAAGCAGCAACACACCGCCTTGCTCAGAGTTGGCAAAGGCAACGAAGTCCTCTGCATCCACCTTGGTATTGGCCTTAAAGTCCACATCCACACCTTCGGGCCGCTGCAACAACTGCCTGACTTGCTCAGACATACCCGTACTCATCAAACCGCTCCTTTAGTTACCTCTGTATCTGATAGACATATAACCATGTCTCGACTGGCTGAAAATGCTCCCTTGCGGGAGCGGGTAGAAAAAAGAACCTGTAACTGTCCTTACTAGGATAACCCATTTTGCCTGTAATGTTCCGCGCTCGACCTGCTATTAGGCTTGATCATATAGTCCAAACAGCTTCAGCAGCTTCTGCCAAAAGCTCAGCCTGACAGGACTTGGGGGAGCAGCTGGAGGAGTAGCCGGGAGAACGACTTCCTCTGTCTTTAGCACGAACTGAACTGCAGAAACATTAGTGTTCTTCTCCGATACAAACGAAACTACTTTGCCACCTTGGCCGGAGATGCCGCCAAGCATTTGATCAATTTGAGCTTGTATCTGCGAGCCCATGCTCGAGGTCCCATCGCGCAGTTGTTTCGTGCCGTTCTTGTAGGCCGTAAGGCCGTCACGCAGTTGCTGCATAGCCGCATTCAGCTCTGCTGCCGCGTTATACAGCTCGTTCGCTGATGCTGCCAGTACAGATGATGAAGCCTGTAGCTCCGCTGTGCCATTAGCCAGCTCGGCAGCACCTTGACCAAGCTGCGCTACACCACCCACATAGCCTTTCAAACCTTGTGTGAACTGAACCGCGCCGTCAAGCTGTGCTTTCACCGGAGCCAGTTGCGGAATAGCGGACAACACTGTTGTATAGTTCTCCGGGGTCAGCACCGGAAGCTGTACCCCTCTCTTTGCCAGCTCTGCGTTAACTGAAGCAAAGGTAGCTTGCTGTATAGCCAGGGCACCGCTTACCAGCACATCGTTCTGCGTTGTTAGCTGAGATAAACCGTCTGATAGCGCTGCTGCTCCCGCATGCAGCTGGTTTGTGCCATTAGCAAACTGTCCTAAACCGGCGTTAAACGCCTGCATTCCATCAACGTACTTCTGCATTCCGCCCGCCAACCGATTTAGACCATCCAACAGCTCAGCGGCGCCTTCATCCAGGCCCTTTATCGCCTGCACCAGTTCTGCAATCTGCTCTGTGAACTGATCGCTATCAACGGCCATACCAAGCGCTAGCCTGATACCATTTAGCGTGATTGCATCCATCTCGAAATTACGAACGTCGGCTGTTATATCGGTCTCAATACCGTTACCCGGCAGGACGGTATATGCCAGCTGCTTCTTGCCTCCAGCCTCAGCAACGGTAGCATTCTCTGCTTCAATGTTGCTGCACAGCTTGTTATCCAGAGTGAGTGCAACCTGCAATGCATAGTCTTCAAAGAAAGAGCGGTTGACCTTGTTGTTCTGTTTCACCGACAGATTGATCCGTAGCTTACCGCTTCTACCGGCCAGCTCTTGTCCCGCAATCTCCTTCCCGTCTAGGAAGTACCGGATAGCCACATCCCAGGGCAAGTCCTTGTTACCCAGGGTGCCTTGGTAGTATAGTCGATCGGCATTGGTGTCTATCGTTATCAGGTCGCCGCTTTGGCTGATCTCTTCCGAGGTGGTCAGATTGCGCACGCCCAAATAGCTCCCATAATCCCTGATGGCACCGCCGTCAAAGATATTCACAACATAGAGGTTATTCACACTGCCATCCAAATTAAGAATGCCGTAGACAACCTCTTGCTTTGCTGACGGGAGATCCGCAGCTGATGAGGGAATAGCGGTTGCAACCAACAATGTAAGCGCCGTAACAATGGCAAATATCCTTTTCATCTGGATCACTCCTCTAAATTACTCGCTGAAATCGGCAGCTAGTGTTGTCTTTTGGATAAGCCCGTCAAACAGTGTGAGCAGAGCTGGCAGTACACACACGACCATCGTGAAGGAAAGCAGCGTCCCTCTTCCAAGCAAAGCCCCTAGCTCAGATATAATCGGGTTGCTTGTCGTGAAGGCCAATGTAAAGCCGGCTGTAGCCAGGATGGTAGCAGATATAAGGACCGCTACGAGATTGTCGCCAATCGTCGCGCGCATTGCTTCCTGCTTGGGCAGAGTCTTCCTATTGTTCAAGTAGGCATTGGTGAACAATATGGCGTAATCAACCGTTGCCCCAAGCTGCACGGTAG
>JAWLDB010000235.1:0-4139 GCA_041686915.1 Bacillota bacterium | reverse complement strand
TGCCAAGAGCCCAACGGCGCCGTCCGCGAAATAGGCTGCGCTCCGTATTGCCCATGCAACCGGAAGTTCCACCACCAGGTCTACACCCAGCCTTAACGTCATCTCAGTACGAGCCCATTTGTCGACGACGGCAGGCTCTCCTCGTTGGGTGAAGTTGCCGCTCATCACTGCAACTACCGCGTCAGGATTGGTTAGCTCTTTCGATGCCCGCAGGTGATGCAGATGCCCGAGATGAAAAGGGTTGTATTCCACTACCAAGCCCAGGATACTCAAATAAGTCACTCTCCTTGGTGTATAGCCACCAACACCAACGGGAAAATAGGTGTAACGTGGCTTGTCCCACCTTAAACACAGGATATATAATAAAGTGTAATTTGCCAAGCTGTAAGGAGGTCATCAAGTGAAGGTCCTAGTTATCAACTGTGGCAGCTCATCGCTCAAGTACCAGGTCTTTGATATGGCGAATGAGGTTGTGCTTGCCAAAGGTATTGTAGAAAAGATTGGTCTTGAGGGTTCCTTCCTCAAGTATCGCCGCGGGAACGAAGACAATATCACTATTGAAGCAGAGATTTCTGACCACGAAGTCGGTATCAAGCTGGTATTCGAAGCTCTCACCAACCCTAACTATGGTGTGTTAAAGGACGTTTCCGAGATTGAGGCAGTTGGCCACCGCGTCGTGCACGCAGGAGAAAAGTACGCAGGTTCTGTTGCGATTGACGAAGACGTAATGCAGGCACTTCGTGAGTGCATTGAGTTGGCTCCGCTACATAACCCGCCGAACATCATCGGTATTGAAGCAGCTCAGCGTCTGATGCCAAATGTCACTCATGTTGGCGTATTTGACACAGCTTTCCATCAAACAATGCCCGAGTACGCCTTCCTGTATGCGCTGCCATATGACATGTACAAGCAATACGGTATCAGGCGGTATGGCTTTCATGGAACGTCCCATAACTATGTTGCCAGCCGCGCTGCTGCAGTACTCGGCAGGCCGCTAAGCGAGCTGAAATTAATCACTTGCCATCTTGGTAATGGCGCCAGTGTGACTGCGGTCGATGGTGGCAAATCAGTGGACACCAGTATGGGCTTCACTCCGTTGGAAGGTTTGATCATGGGCACTCGCAGCGGCGACCTTGACCCTGCAATCGTTAGCTTCCTCATGGATAAGGAAGGTATGAACCCAGAGCAGGCTAACAACTTCCTCAACAAAAAGTGCGGTGTCTTCGGCATCTCCGGCGTATCCAGCGACTTCCGAGTGATTGAGGAAGCTGCTGAACAGGGCAACAAACGCGCCCAGATAGCTATGGACATGTTTGCATATCGCGTTCGCAAGTACATCGGCGCCTATGCAGCTGCTATGGGTGGAGTTGACGCAATTGTATTCACAGCCGGCCTTGGTGAGAACTCACCCGAAATGCGCGCTGCCATTTGTCAGGGCCTTGGTTTCATCGGAATAGAAGTAGACGAAGCTAAGAACAAAGTGCGCGGCAAGGAAGTTGACATTAGCACAGAGCAGGCCAGGGTCCGCACACTGCTCATTCCGACTAACGAAGAGTTGATGATAGCCCGTGACACAGTGGAGTTGGCTCGCAAATAGCCATAATTGACAAGGTATATACCCCACTGTATAATAGTGAGGTGAATTCCATGAGGATATCATTGAACGAGTTTCGCTCAGCAGGCAGACACGAAATGAGCTTGTCTGCAGCTGAAACGTGGCCGAAAACCGAGTTTCAGGGACAGGTAGTCAGCTTTCCTGAACCAATCCAGCTGGATTACCGGTTGGAGACCCAGGAAGCATCTCTGCTGGTGCAAGGAACTGTAGAAGGCAAAATGCTGCTTACATGCAGCAGATGCCTGGAAGAGTTCCAGCATCCTGTCGAGTTTTCCGTCTATGAGGTTTTTCCTCTGGATCCTGAGGAGGACGAAGAGGAGACGCTGATGGCCAGCTACTTTGACCGTGACAGGGATCAACTTGACCTTACGGAATTCAGCCTGCTGGCTTTGCTGGAACGTCTTCCGCTCCAGCCACTATGTCGGCAAGATTGCAGGGGATTGTGCCAGCATTGCGGGCAGAATCTCAACCAAGGTGAATGTGACTGCCGGCAGGAGCAACTAGATCCGCGCCTGGCGGTGCTTAGCCAGTTGCTCAAGAAGAGTGGCCCAGGCAAAGGAGGTGTTGACGATGGCAGTACCCAAGAGAAGAATGTCTAAATCCCGTAGGGACAAGCGTCGCGCTAACTGGAAACTGCATGTTCCGGGAATGGCGGAATGTCCGCAGTGCCACGAAGCCAAGCTGCCTCACAGGGCTTGTCCACATTGCGGTTACTATAAGAACCGTGCAGTAGTGGCGGTTGAGTAGTGAGGAATACAGGCACAGCCTAAAAGCTGTGCCTGTTTTATTGTCATCTCACACACCCTGTCTATGCCCGTGCACAAAAATGTACTCAAGGCTTGCAGAGCCTGCAGGGCGCGATATATACTAAAAACAACCTGGTTCAGGCAGAAAGGAATGAGCGCGGTGATCAGGATTGCTGTCGATGCCATGGGTGGCGATCATGCGCCACAAGCAGTTGTAGAGGGCTCATGTCAGGCGCTTGGTGCAATGCCTGGCATAACCATAAAACTGGTTGGGGACGAAAACCGGATCAAGGAGTCGTTGGGAAACCAGGTGCCAGGTGGCCTGCAGATTGTGCATGCACCCGAAGTGATCAGCAATGATGAGTCTCCAGCTATGGCTGTTAGGCGTAAGAAGCAGTCGTCTTTGGTCGTGGCAACCAGCTTACTGAGACAAGGAGAGGCAGATGCCATGGTCACAGCAGGCAGCACCGGGGCATTCATGTCAGCCGGTTTACTTGTGCTCGGACGCATGCGGGGGATACACCGCCCTGGCCTTGCTCCCATACTGCCCACGGTTGACGGCCAGGGAGTCGTGCTGCTTGACATTGGCGCCAATATGGATGCCAAACCTGAACATCTGATGCAGTATGCGGTGATGGGGTCAATTTACGCAGAGCAAGTGTTAGGAATTGAACGACCCAGGGTCGGCCTGCTGAATGTTGGGGCTGAGCAAGGCAAAGGTAATCAGTTGGCTAAAGATACATATCCTTTGATTGAAAGCCTCGATCTTAACTTTGTCGGTAACGTGGAAGCACGAGAGCTGCTCTCCGGGGTGGCTGACGTTGTTGTAACCGATGGTTTTGTTGGCAATGTTGTGCTTAAGTTCATGGAGGGTATGGCAGCCGGCTTGATGCAGATGCTGAAGGCTGAATTCACCCGCAATGTGCGGAGCAAGCTAGGTGCAGGACTTTTACGGCCCGGTCTTAGACGCTTCAAACAGAAGATGGACTACTCGGAATATGGGGGAGCACCGCTCTTGGGAGTAAAACAGGCGATGGTCAAATGTCATGGCAGTTCCAATGCCAGAGCAATAGAGAATGGCATACTGCAGGCCGCCCGCTTCGTAGAACAGGATTTCACCGGCCGGATTGCCCAGGCCTTGTCATTGTCTGGAGTAGCAGAAGGGGATAAGGAGGAGTAGAATGCCACGCATCGCTTTGGTTACAGATAGTACATGTGATTTGCCAGTAGAGTTGCTTGAGCAATATGATATCCACGTGGTGCCGCTGAGTGTCATATTTGGTGCTGACATCTATCTGGATGGTGTCACGCTGAAAGCTGATCAGTTCTTTGAGATGCTCCGCGTATCGTCTAACCACCCGTCCACATCGCAGCCAGCTCCGGGAGATTTTGCCCAAGTTTATGATAAGCTGGTTGGTAAATACGATCATATCATCTCAATTCACCTCTCATCGGGTCTGAGCGGTACTTATCAATCAGCGCTTTTGGCCCAGGAGATGTATCCGGAAGCTGACATCCGGGTAGTGGACACCAAGTCCGCCTCTATAGGTCTAGGTTTGGTAGTACTGCTTGCTGCCAGAGCCATTCAGGACGGGAAGTCCCCCGAGCAGATTGTTAGGCTGGCAGAAAGAGCTTCTCAAGCTCAACGCATCATGCTTTCAGTTGAGAGCCTGGAATGGCTGCATAAGAACGGACGCATCGGCAGGGCAAGCGCCTTCTTGGGCAATCTATTGAATGTCAAGCCTATTTTGCATGTTGATGAGGGAGTTGTCGCTCCG
>JAWLDB010000234.1:0-4152 GCA_041686915.1 Bacillota bacterium | reverse complement strand
ACTTCATGCCGCTTCAATAGGGCAGAATTCTGTTCAACTGGGTTGGGCAAACAGTGCTAGACCCCGGAAGCAGCAGGAGTTAAGGAACTTCCTGTCAAAAGATTAGTGATAGAGAGGAGGTGATTAATGCATGTCCGCAGAAAAGCGCGTTCCGAACCCAACACCGAGACCAACTGGGCCGAACACTCCTACTAAGCCCAACACTGACTTTGAAAAGCGCGGGTCCGTTGAGAAGGACGACAGCCTTGCTTCCTTCCTCAGAGATAACCCGCCTCCACCAAAGAAGAAATAGCCTACTTGGGCGAGTATCCTTTGCTTCTAGCGTGTTCCTCCAACTCGGTCATATCGTAAAAAATGATGGTAGAGCCTGATTCAAGATGTGCATAAACTCGGGAGATTTTCGAGAGATAGTCCTCATACTGCTCAATGTCTTGAGTATTTGTAATGACGATCTCTCTGTTTTTTTGCCCGCCGGTCGACACATTCTTTGCATATCCCCGGTATTCTCTATCTCCCACGACAACGCCAACTATCTGGTTCTTTTTGTTATCCAGCAACCCATCCCAAACTGTGGCGTATCCGTCTTTTGCAGCTCTCCCAACCTTTCCGCGCATCCAGTTCCACGCTTCTAGGCCAATGGAGCCCTTCATGGTCTGCGACGTGATCATAACACCGACGATAAGGGAGCACAGCAGGCTGACTATCATGTAATACATGAGATGGTCAAGAGGCTGCATCCATTCGGAGAGCCCTTTGAGGGTACTCATCTGCCATTCAACTCCATACAGAATGGAAATCCCAAAACTTGTGAGCCTAAGTATCACATAGGTTAGGCAAAGAGTTGGCAGGCTAAGTGCCAAACCAAGAATAGTCTTCTCGAAGTCGGTGCGACTTCCATCATCGCCAGCAAGACCATTGCAGACAAACATACAGATCATCCCCGGCCAGAGAAAGACTAAGGTAGTGATTATATCAAATCCCACACGATCCTTCCTCCCAACCAGCCAATTTCACCATAAAAATCAGGGTTTCCTTCAATTCTTTATCTAGGGCTAAGACAGCCCGGCACTGTCCTGGGCGGTTTCCTGCCATGTGTTCGGCTGGTCCAGGCTAGTCCTGAGCTCTTTTGGCTGTTGCCGCTTCAAGTATCCCATTGGTTGGTTGCAGATACCGCCCCTCAAGCAACCCACAAATCACGGTCAAAAGCAGCTCCCCTTGTGCTCTGTCCATTTTGAACTCCTTTGAGTCCTTCCCTAATCTCCAAAGCATGTAGATCCAGAACCCAGCAGGAACGAGGATATAGGCGAACACTTCTGCTTGTTGGTTCATGAAAGGCGCCAAGAGCATGACCGTGAATGCAGTAATCATGGGGAGAATGGCATTGAGGTAACTGTTGTCTCGAACCCCTTCTAGCCAGCTGCTGACATAATCCCTCAGCATTAATAGGTCTGTTACGGGGAGGATGGATAGCTCCGATACTAGCGACTGAACTACCGCAGCCCGTGCCTTTGCCTCACCAATCAGACCACCATTATCAGCACTCATCAGGCTCACCCTACGCTCCGCATCAGAAACGAGACACTCCAAATGTTCAAATAGATCCTTCGGCTTTGCCTGCCTCTTGCCAAACACACACACCACCTCGAGTAGAGAACTTCACCCTTCGCTACAGAAATTCCTTCCAGTGGACGAGGAGAATCAAGAACCGCCCGGCATGCGCTCAGGCGGCTCACCCTAGTGGGAACAATGCAACCAGACCCAGTTAAATACTTGACGGAAACTCAACAGTATTCCGGCCTATCATGCTACCTTTATCAACCCATGTTGTACGGCAACCAGGGCTGTGTACGTCACGATTTCGGCCCTCCAACTATAGTACGTAGCCCGCTCTATGCACAACTTCTCGCAGATGTAGTTCTCGGCCAGTTCCTCAAAGTACCGCATCTGCAGCAGCAATCCTTTGTGGTTCCCCTCGTACCGCCTGATTACGTTCTCTATTACGCCAACCCAGTGCGCTGCGTGCTCCTGCTGGCCTGCGAGCTTGATCATTTGTAGAGCCTTCATCGCCGTTGGATCTGACCTGTGACTTACCCCTCCGCCCCCGGGCGTGGCCGGAGTCCGGCTTCGGTGCAGTATATCGTCCCTTTCTGCTCCGAGTTCTCGCGCTTGGCGCCGCAACTCATGATAGTGATATAGATGCCACTCTACTTGCTTGTATGTACTGCTATCGAGCCACGGCCCCGCCCCCTCTTCTGTATGTCTATTCCCGACGCGCCGGCAGGTCCTGCATGTCAGGCCGCCGCGTCTCGAACCACATGATGGCCATCACGTTCCACGCTACCGCTGCCAGATGATCTTCGTCGGTCCACCCCGCCAGGTACTTATAGAGATGCCGAAACGCTGCAGAGATACATCGGCTGACCGGGATCCCCTTCTCCCAGTTGCGACCACCGTACTTCTCTGCTCCCTGCTCAAACCATCGAGCTATCCGGAACATCGCCTCCGGTGGTATCAAGTCATACCTGCCCTTGCCGGTCTCTGCCTCACGGACTGCGCCGGTACCACAATCCACTCTGGTCCCACCATCCAGCACTAAGCTCACCCCTTATGTCACGCTAGTGAATGCTGCGTCTTCGTCTGGCGGGTCCACGCGCCCGCTTGAATGCACCGGTCCGGATCCTTACTCCTTTGTCGGACTGATATGCGTGCCAGTCCAGATGGCGCAGTATCTCGCGTTCTTTGCGTTCCCGCTGATCTCTCAGCACGCGCTCCACAAACTTTTCTTTGGTTAACACCCCACTGCAGCCACCTCCTGCTCGGAGAGCTCAACCACCCTCACCTCAGCTCGCTCTGGTGAGCCCTTGTGCCTGCATACGCGCAGATCTACAACCTGGGTATCATCAACCCAGATCACTCCGTTGCATCCATCCAGGATGGACTTGGCGTAGTTGTCCACATCGCCTACCTGCTTTCCCATCAGGTACAGGTGTATTTCGACTCTAACAGGCCCCTTAATCAGGTCCCAGCTAGCCGCCTTGGCGGCCCAGCCCACTGTTTCCTTGTACGCCAGGTATCGGATGGCACTTGGGTTCACCAGCTTACTGCGGTTAGTCATTCGTACTGCCGGCACTGGTCTTCCGGCTACCACAAACTCAATGCTGCTCATTCTAGCTGACTCTCTCACGATATTGCCTCCAGTTCTGCGATTGCGACGAGCCATCCTGGCCGGTAAGGGTCAAACACCTCGTGCCTCAGCGGCAACCGAATAATCACTGCCCTGGTTCTCTCTCTTGCTGACCGCCGGCGGCGTTCTCTTGACTCCCGCCCTGGTCGTTTATGCTGTGCTGGCATGTCTGCCCACCCCCTGTTGATGTTCTCTCTCCGGCGGCATTCCTGCCAGCATGGGCAGGAACTCTGGACGCTCTTTTACCGCCGTGTTCACCCATCTGGCATACTCTCTCGCGTTCTTAACCCCTATCGCCTCAACGTCTCCTTTGGCCAGAACAGACGTGATGGACGGGACGAACCAGCGTCCACCCTCTGGGCGCTCATCGTACTTATGATCGTTGCCGGCCACACACTCGCAGTGGCAGTACTTCTCGTATAGACCTGCCCGTACGAACACGTAGCCCTTGTCCATGCATATGAAGCAGTTAACCTTGCGCAGCTTCCGCACGTCTTAGCCTCCTATCCTGGCCGACCAGGGCAAACGGCCGGCACATCTCTGCCAGTCTACTGACCAACGCCTCGCCTAGTCTTTCACGCATCTCCAGGCTTGTCAGGTTTGTAGTCACCACCAGCAGCCCTCCGCGCTCGTAGCGTCGGTTGATCATCTGGTAGATCAAGCTGACAGTGTTCTGCGTTGGGTTCTCTTTGCCCAGATCATCGATGATCAACAGCTTCGGCTTATCTAGCTCCGTCAGCAGCTGATGCTCTGTCATCTCTCCCCCACCGTACGACTGCTTAAACAGGCTTATGATGTTCGTGATGTTGCCGTATACCACCGGGTAGAGCTGACTCGTCAGGTAGCAGTTGATTGCAGCAGCCAAGTGCGTCTTCCCTGTCCCGGGCGCACCAGATAGCATCAACCCGGTGGATTGCCTGTCGATATTCTGGGCGAAGTCGTAGCAGGCCTTAAAGGCTGCCCTGGTC
>JAWLDB010000233.1:0-4169 GCA_041686915.1 Bacillota bacterium | reverse complement strand
TAAGTGCCCAAAAGGAGTGGATATCCACTCCTTTTTTGTCCCGCGCAGCATCCATTGAACAAGCAAACATGAGTTGGGCAAACTACAGCAAAACTGTTCAGCCGGCTGGAATTGCAGTATAATCGTGCTGCTTGGATGTCTAACCGACAGAGAAAGGATGTCTAATAACTTGCGCAACGCCAATCGCCTCATACGTGAGATAATCTTCACGCTGCTTGGAACAATTTTCTCAGCTATTGCATTCACCCAGCTGATTATCCCTAACCGCATGCTCTCAGGAGGGGCAGCAGGCCTCAGCTTAATTATTAACAGGCTGACCGGAGTTCCAGCGGGTTTGCTCCTGCTCTTAATCAATATCCCAATTTTGCTGATAGGCTACCGGTATATCGGAGGCAGATTTATCATCCTTACCGCGCTAGGGGTGGCAAGCTTTTCCTTCCTGCTGGACATCATCCCTACTCGTGCAGCAGTCGATGACTTGCTGTTAGCCAGTGTCTTTGGCGGGGCTCTTAATGGTATAGGTCTAGGGATTGTGCTCAGGACCGGAGGTTCAACCGGTGGCACAGACATCGTCGGGGTAATCTTAAACAGGCTTTATGCCTTCTCAATTGGCGAAGTGCTGCTCTACTTTAACGCCGCGATTGTTGCAGCATCTGCCCTGCTATTTGATCTTACGTCTGCCCTGTACACACTGATTGCAATGTTCGTTACTTCCAAGGTGATTGACGCCCTGCAAAACTCGCGAGGCAGGAAAACTGCCCTGATTATTTCCGATCAACCGGAAGAAATAGCCAAGCAAATCCTCGAGCGGCTCCAGCGCGGCGTCACCTATCTGCAAGGTGAGGGCGCTTACCAGCACGGCCAGCGCAAGGTAGTGCTGTGTGTTTTAACCCGGTTTGAGACCAACCAACTCAAGGAAATAGTGCTGAAAACAGACCCTAAAGCGTTCATGACTATTTCTGACACCAACGAAATCGTTGGACGTTTCCAACAACACAGCCCGTTCCGCAGGCCTAACCTCTCTTAGACCATAGAGATAGACCAGGACAAGTTGCACGTAGCACTTCCTTGCATACAATGTATCAAACCTATGCAAAAGGAGGTGCTTTTTGTGCTTATATACACCGTACAACCAGGAGATACACTATTCAGCATTGCCATGCGCCTAGGCAGTACCGTTGACTTAATACTGGCAGCCAATCAAATTCCTGATCCTGACCAGATCATGCCAGGTCAGAAGCTGTTGATACCCATCCTTACCGGCACCAGAGTGCAGGTGCAACCGGGGGACACCTTGTTCAACCTGGCATTGCGCTATGACCTTCCGGTAGATGTGATTGCTGCAGCCAATAACCTGCAGCCACCTTTCACCATCTTCCCGGGCCAGGTACTGCAAATACCACTGCTTCTTCCGAACGTAAATGACTGTATTGCTTATCTATCTACGCGGGCAAGGGGGACATTCGATATCTGGGTGCGGAACCCGGGGAGCATCAACCCTGCCCGGCTGACTACAGCTCTGGCAGGACCAGCTTCAGTACCTGCCTGGTCTCCAGATGGGGGCCGAGTAGCGTTCGTTGGGCGTCAGGGTAACCTTTGGGTAGTGAATGCTGCATCTAGGCAAGCCACCATTTTAATCGGCGGATTACCCGAGTTCACCCCGTTTGACTGGTCTCCGGATGGCGAGAGCATTGTGGTTAGCGTGCAGAACGAGATCATCCTGGTTAATGCCGAGACTGGTGCGACGACCTTTATCACTGCAGGTAGCGACCCCGTATTCCTGCCCGGCGGAGAAGGGATTGTCTTTACTCGCGAGACAGCTACTGGAATGGAGCAGATATTCCTGTCTGACTTGACAGGGGGCAATCTGCGCCAGGTTACTCGCCTGACTGAAACCGGCAACATACAGAACCTGGATGTCGACCCGTTCAGTCAGTTGGTGTCGTTCACTCTGTCGGGTGCCACTACATCCACGGTATACATAGCTAGTCTGACCACGGGCCAGATTACCCGCACACCTGTAGGTGAACAGGCGAGGGATTTCTTCCCGCGCTGGTCGCCAAATGGCGAGTTCCTGGCCTATAACTCCACCATGTTTACTGAAGAAAGAGGCTTTGCCGGGATAGTCCGGGTGGTCAACCGGCAAGGGGAACTGGTCGCAGACTTGACGGATACAGCTTGCTTCGGAGAACGCATAGCCTGGGGTCCCGACAGCCAGTTTATTGTCTACCCCAACTGTTTGACCGGGAATTTGCCGCAGTTGAGTGTGGTTACATTCAACCGTGTACCCATTCAGATTACCTCCATCGGCATTAATGTACATCCCGACTGGAAGGCAGGCAATTGCCCCATGTTCTAGCGACAATAAAAGCCCTGCAGCTTAGTACGCTGCAGGGCTCTCGCTTTCCTATGCTCTCTTATCGAGTACTTCCAGTAGTTTGGCCACAAAGACTTCCGCCTGGGCTAATGTCTTCTCATCTACATTCTCATACGTGTCACTCAACCAATGCCAGTTAGGCAACAGGCCTTGTTCATCCACGGCCAGCAAACTGATGGCCTTATAGCCACGCACCAGCGCTGGTAAAGCATCGGTCGACATCAAATTGTACACTCCCTGTTTGACACCCAGGTCGGGGTTGTCCTGCTGTACTTCCTGGCAGGCATCAAGTAGCTCAGAGGTGGAATTAAATGTGGGGAACATACCTTCACCGGACATGAAATGTACTGTTCCGGCACCTATGTTATCCAGGTTGATGAATAGTGCGTCCTTCAGTTCAGCGCCATACTTGGCCAAAAAGCGGATCATGCCAAAGGTGCCCGCTTCCTCTGCACCCGTTATCAGACACCAGAGGTTGCTGCTTGGCAACTTTCCACGCATCTTCTCGGCTAGAGTAAGGGCTACACCCACCCCGGAAGCGTTATCGTTAGCCCCGTCGGTGTATCGGTTCCAGTTCTCGCGATGCAGCATAAAGCCGACGTTGACCAACAGATAACCGATAAAGGGGATTGCTACCCAGGACAACCATTTGAGCTGCAGCAAAGCAGCAGCCACCAAAAGAACTGTACTGAGGATTACGGAGTAAACCATGATCAAGAACGACGTGCGGAAGCCCTTGACCATCTGCGGACTAAAGTTCATCGCCGCCTTGGATGAGTCGACATGGGCAACCAGCACTAAGGACCGCTTCCCTGTGACCCCGGGGGTACGGGCAACTACGTTTCGACTCTTTCCATTGGGCATGAATCTGCTAACTACCTCAACTGTGTTGAGCTCCAGAAAGAAGACCGCAGCGCCCAGCAGTGCCACCAAAGCACCCGCCCAGAGATTGATCAATCCAATCAGCAAAGCTATGGTCGGGAGCAAGTAAATCAGGATGAACGTCCATGAAAAAGTGGTTGGCGCCACAAACTCCTGCTCATCCACCTGATAACCGAGGTTCCTTAAAACTTGACGAGCGTAGTTGGCACCTTGCTGCTCGCCATGAGTAGCCGTGCCGCGCGGCCCTATTTCAGCCGATAATGCACCGACATGGTCAATGGGTTTAGCCATCTTTATCCCTCCTAAAATCCTACAAGGTGGACCTGATCAAAACGGGAGATCCAGGTTGTTCGTTGTCAATCAGCAGGTCTGCCTTTGTTTCCGGTCTACACTCCTCTAAGTATAAAGCTTGTCCAGGTAGATATTTGGCAAGATACCGTTCACTAATTGCCGCGACGTCACCAAACAAGTAACCATCGCGCTGCACGACCCGTCTTAGGCACTCTTCCTGACTAATCTGCAGGAAAATCTTCAGGTCCAGATACGGCAGTAGCTCTCGTTGAAACAGGAAAACACCTTCCAGCAGCACAATGGTTTCGCCTGTCACCAAGAAGTGCCTATCCACCGAGTAGGTATCTGTCTCGAGATCAAGAACCTTCAGCCCAACATTCAGACTGCCGCTCTCTCTAATGGGTTTAAGCAATGCGAGCAACCGCTGCCAGTCAAAGGTTTGCCGGAAATAACACACGGGCGGTGCGTCTGCGCATGTCCTTCTCAGTTCCCTTGGCAGGTGAAAGTCATCCAGATGTATTACTTGCACATGACGTCCGGCAAGCTGCAGCTGGTCTGCTAGTGCATCTGCAAAAGTGGTCTTGCCAGATGCATCTATCCCGTTTATTCCAACAACGAG
>JAWLDB010000232.1:0-4178 GCA_041686915.1 Bacillota bacterium | reverse complement strand
GCCTAGGGCATGCGAGAGTGGATGTTGCTCGCCTTGTTGTGCTTGCAGTGCAGCTAGAGCTGGCATGATTGGTATGCCTGCATTATAGAGCACACCGAACTGCCGGGCGAAAATGGAGAGGTCACGGGCCGAGACTCTCTTTCGCCCCAGCACCTTTTTTAGGTTTGATCCACTGAAATCAGTGGCCTTCACGTCGCGGTCAAGCTCGATATGAGTGAGAAAGTAGCCCTTATCTACCAGTTCTTTAATCGCATCCTGCTCGTTTTCTGCCTCGTAACGACCATTGACCTTGCCGCCGTAGGAGTCTCTGCCTTGGTATTTGTATGTTGGCATAAGCTAACCTTTCGTTATCTGCCGAGCAAAGAGCTTAGCAGGCTGGATTCTGGCGAATACAGATCAAATTGCTCTTTAGTGATGATGCCGCGCTGGAAGAGTGCTTGCAGCGATTGTTCCATCGTCTGCATGCCAAACTTGCTGCCAGTCTGCATCATCGAGCCAATCTGGTGCACCTTACCCTCGCGGATCAGGTTACGGATGGCCGGCGTCACAATCAGCACTTCTGAAGCGACAGCCCGGCCTTGTCCATCAGACCGTTTCAGCAGCTGCTGAGAAATAACCGACTGCAGTACCAGGGCTAACTGGGTGCGAATTTGCTGCTGTTGGTAAGGTGGAAAGATATCCAGGATGCGGTCTACTGTCTGGGCAGCGCCCGGCGTATGTAACGTAGCCAGCACCAGGTGACCTGTTTCGGCTGCGCTAACGGCAGCTGTAGTCGTCTCCAGGTCTCGCATCTCACCAATCAAGATTACATCGGGGTCCTCGCGCAAAGCGGCTCGCAAACCGTTAGCATAGCTCTTCGTATCGGCCCCTACTTCACGTTGGTTGACAATGGAACGCTTATGCCGATGCAAAAACTCAATCGGGTCTTCGATGGTCAGAATGTGTTCGGCACGTTCCTGGTTAATCTTATCGATAATGGCCGCCAAGGTGGTTGACTTGCCGCTGCCGGTTGGTCCAGTTACCAGGATGAGTCCGTTGCGGCGGTTGCAGAGTTCGCCAACTATTTGCGGAAGGCCCAAGGTGTCTATCTTAGGTATCTCTTGAGGAATCAGTCGACAGGCCATTCCAATAGCACCGCGTTGTTTAAATGCGTTCACACGAAAACGGCCGATTCCCGGCAGACTCATGGAAAAGTCCACTTCCCCGTTTTCGGCGAAGTTTGCGCGCTGCAGCTCATTAGCCACCTCATCCAGCATCTCACTGGTGTCGGCTGGGCGTAGGTTTGGTAAATCCACCCGCGTCAGCTCACCGTGCAAGCGCAGAATCGGAGGCTGCCCAACGGTCAAATGCAGGTCAGATGCTCTTTGGTCGGTAGCTAGCTGCAACAAGCCCCTTAAACTGGCCAATTCACTCACCCCTACTCACGGTCTTTGGCACTGTTTGCCTTACTTACTCCTGGAAGGTTACTCGTAGCACCTCGCTCACCGAGGTTATGCCTTGGCGAATCTTCGCTATGCCGTCAGTCCTTAAGGCCTGCATACCATTGGCCAGAGCAGCACGGCGCAGCTTACTGCCTGCTGACTGCTGGATAATCAGCTCACGCATCTCGTCATTAACCAGCATCATCTCAAAAACGCCTACCCGGCCGCGATAGCCTGTGTGGTGACAACGCGAACAACCTGCGGCCTCGTAGGCCTGCAACGTCTCTGTGTTGATGCCGAGAGCAATAGTCTCAGGCGAGTTTGGAGCGTAAACGACCTTTCTGGCGCAATGCGGGCAAAGGCGCCTGACTAGTCGCTGAGCTACCACACCTACCACCGACGAAGCGACCAGGAAGGGCTCCACATCCATGTCTATCAGGCGGGTAATCGCGCCTGGAGCATCGTTAGTGTGCAGAGAGGTCAAAACCATATGACCTGTTAGCGCTGCCCTGACTGCAATGTCGGCAGTCTCCGGGTCACGCGTCTCACCGACCATAATAATGTTCGGGTCCTGTCGCAAAACAGATCGAAGGACTGCGGCAAAGCCTAGCCCGATCTTGCTATTCACCTGGACGTGGCTAATGCCGGGCGTCTGGAACTCCACCGGGTCTTCAATTGTGACAATATTCTTGCTTACATCATTCAGTTCCTGCAGCATCACCTGCAGCGTCGTGCTTTTTCCGCTCCCGGTTGGACCACACACAAGAATTAGTCCGTAGGGATATGCCAGCATACGTTTGAACAATTGCTGGTGTTGAGCCATCAGCCCGATGTCTTCCATACTGACCAAGCGGCGACCCGGATCAAATAGCCGGATTACGACTTTTTCACCATGTACCGTAGGTAGCGTAGAGACGCGCAGGTCAATCCAGCCACCCCCGACCTGCGAGCGAATAGCACCGTCGAGGGGTATCCGGCGTTCGGAAATATCCATGCCTGCCATCACCTTTAGGCGTGTAACCAACCCTGAATGGACTTCTTTATCCAGGCGGTTCACTTCCTGCAGTACGCCGTCGATGCGGTAACGCAACCGTAAACCCTCACGTTCCGGTTCGATATGGATATCGCTGGCGTGATCCTCGACCGCCTGGTTGATGATCGTGTCCACCAGACGCACTATAGGCGATTCCTCGTTGGCGGCAGCAGTCGCAACCGGAGCAGCTATCAGTTGCTCTTGAGGTAGTTCGGGCCGCCTTTCCACAACGAGCTCACCACGGATATAAATCCTCTCTATCGCCCGCTCTATGTCTGCTGGAGTCATCAAAGCCAGCTCTATTTGCAGGCCGGTCAGGAAACTGAGGTCATCTGTCACCAACACATTCAGCGGGTCAGCGCTGGCAATAGTCAGCCTGTTATCATCGACCCTTACGGGAACAACCTTGTACCGTCTGGCAACTTGCTCTGGTATGCGTTTGACGGCGTCGGCCTGAAACGAAATCTCCTGCAGCGTAAGAAATGGCAGGCTAAACTGCTTGGACAAGGCCTGGGCAACGTCCTGAGGCGTGACCAAGCCCTGCTGTATGAGATAATCTCCAATGCGGTTGTCCTTGCCAGCTATCTTCAGGGCAAGTTCCAATTCCGCCTGGGTGAGCGCACCCATTTCGACTAGCAGGTCCCCTAAACGTTGCCTGGCCAAGTTCATACCTCCCGTCAAAAAAGAAAACGACCGCATGCATGGGCGCACCATCATATGCGATCGGTTGCACCACTAGCTCCCTCCCACCCAGGTGCCCAAATACAGGTGGAAGTTCACAGCTCTCACAACTATGTGCAGTCTGAATAGTCAGACTAAGGGAATAAAATGGTTACTCATGTATACTATTTGACATGCCTAAGGCAGTTTCCTGCAAGGCGTGCAGCTGTGCGACCAATTTCGACAACAAAATAGAGCTGCATAAGAATCCAAATACCCCGCCTGAGCGGGGTATTTCTATAGACGCAAGTTTATACGTTCAGCGGACGCTTGAAATAGAAGCGCAGGTAAACCTGTTCACCGTGACGCTTGAACCCAATATCGTAGAGCTCGCACTCGGCCAGCTTGGGATCAGAGTCTTTCACTTCCCTGACCATGCGGCGGATCGTTTGCAAAAACCGGCCTGGCGCGTCGTGCCCTAGCTCGGTTGGATAATCCAAAGTACGTTCTACTTCAACCACGAGATTATTCATAATTTGGAAACACTCCTTCCATGCTGCATTATACGCGGGGGGAGTATTTCTTATACCTACGTAGACGCATAAACTGGACAAGTTGTGGGCAGGGCGTTTGGATTAGCTAAATTACCTGGATACCGTGAAACTCCTAATTGCCGTAAAAGTCTTGCCGTCTACTGTGACTGTTGCATTGGCTGTATAACTACCGGGTTGCAGACCGTGATCCGGCATTGGCAATCCGTTGACTTCTCCAAGTTTGTTGAAACCGACCATGACGTCTCCACCCAGGATCACCCTACCGTCTGAATCATGCACTTCGATTTTCGTGGTAACTGGCAAAAGCCTGGCTGCCCCCTTTCGCTCCACCACGAATGGCCAGATTACATCCGGATTATCTACGCCCAGCATGTCCCATCTGTTGCCCTGCATTGGCAGAACGGCTATGAAAATGTCGCCATCAGGCAGACTAGAGAAGGTGGCCGTTTTACGTAACCATTCGCCAGCGCTCAGTCCGCCAAACTGAGCAGGAACCAGAGAGCTTATCAG
>JAWLDB010000231.1:0-4191 GCA_041686915.1 Bacillota bacterium | reverse complement strand
TATCCATGCTCCAAGATATCGCCCACTTTTAGCAGAGCAGCGCCACCAATGGTCGGCAGAGAAACCAGGAAAGAGAAGCGGGTGGCTACGTCGCGTGTCAGGCCTCTTCCCAGGGCCGAACTGATAGTCATGCCTGCCCGGGAAAGCCCTGGAGTGATAGCGCAGCCCTGGGCCAACCCTATTACCAGAGCATCGACTGCTGTCATCTTACGCAAGTCACGCCGACCCGAAGGCAACCGTGAAATAAGGAACAAAACGATACCAGTGATCAGCAGAGCAAAGCCTACCGCCATGACGGAATCAAACAGGCGTTCAAATACCGGTTCAAGCACTATCCCCATGATTGCAGTCGGAATGATACCTATTACGATCAGCAAGACCATCCGCCTGTAGACAAACACTTCTTTGTTGATTGATCTGCCGCCCGTTGGATTGATGACCAGTGAAAAGAAACCCCTGAACAGACCGATAACATCCTGCCAGTAAACGAACAGGACGGAAACTAACGTACCAAGATGCAACACGACCTCGAGCACAACACCCGGAGAGTTAAGCCCCAGGATCTGCTGGCCCAGTACCAGATGACCTGAACTAGATACAGGCAAGAACTCGGTTAAGCCCTGAATAATACCCAGGATAACCACCTGCAGATAACCAATCACATCCATTTCCCCTCTCGTACCAGCCCGCAGCAGATATCTGCCAGATTACACGGCTTGGTCAATACATTCCGATTATAGCATAGCTATATGGCTGAACCTGTCGAAAATATGTCCCTCAAGAGTTCTCCCTGCAACAGCAAAACCCCTGCCTGAGTGATGGCAGGGGTGACGGTTAACTCTGCTAGTTCTAACTCTGATTGGGATCAGGTTGTTTGGGCGCAGCTGGGAACCTCACAACAGTTCCAGGCTGAAACTCAGGCTGCAGGAATGCAGCAGGGTTTGTGCTAAGCAGCTGCACCAGGCGGAACTCCCCTGGACTGTCTAGAGCATCAGCCAGAAATCTTTGGCCCCTGTACGATATTTCACTGGGTCGCCTCAGGTCATCCGCGCCATGGAAGATCATATCCTCTGGGACGATACTCCAATGCAGCAAGGATGTCACCTTCTCTCCTTGATCATCTGGTCAAGTTTCTGCAGGGCTTGCCCTATGCCGCCTACCTCGTCAATAAAGCCGACATTCACAGCTTCCCGGCCAACCAAAACCGTGCCGATATCTCTTGCCAGGTCACCTGTTCTAAACATCAGCTCACGGAACTTTTCAGCAGTAATGCGGGAATGAGAGACTACGAAGCGCACTACACGCTCCTGCATTTTATCCAGATACTCGTAGGTCTGTGGGACGCCAATCACCAAGCCGGTCAACCGAATCGGGTGGATGGTCATGGTTGCTGTTTCAGCGATGAAACTGTAGTCTGCCGATACAGCTATCGGGCCACCGATGGAGTGTCCTCCACCGAGGACCATAGACACGGTGGGCTTGGACATACTAGCAACCATCTCAGAAATGGCCAATCCTGCCTCAACGTCACCTCCAACTGTGTTCAGCACCAACAGTAAGCCCTCAATCTTGGGGTTCTGCTCAATTGCTACCAACTGCGGCAGGATGTGCTCGTATTTGGTGGTCTTGTTCTGCGGAGGCAGGACCATGTGCCCCTCAATCTGACCGACGATGGTCATAACATGGATATTGCTTTCAGCCTGCGGAGTTTTTATTTGGCCCATGTGTTCAATTGACTCAATAGGTGTGTCTTCGGCTTTAGGACTCTGCTTGGGTATTTCAGGCGCTCTGGGATCAGTTACCATCGGAGGCGTCTCCGTCGGCTTTCCTGGCATATCCGGCCGCGGTGGTTCATTTGCGGAGAAGTCCTTGTAATATGTCATCATGCTTCACTCCTTGTAGCCACCCTGTGGGCGGGATGGAAAACTCTGATATCCCTTGTAGTATTAACGTTTCGGCAGATTATAATCTACTTTTGAGCAGGTGAATCAAAAGAGAGAGGCGACTGCCTCTCTCGCAAGTATTCTATAAGAGAGCGTAATCTTTCAACGCTTTCCTCAGAGCCTCTTTTTCCTCTGAGTTGCACTCGATCAGTGGCAAACGCAGTCCTCCGACCGCAACACCGATCATGTTTAGCGCAGCCTTAAGCGGCATAGGATTGGTTGTGATGAACATAGCTTTACATATCGGAAGGATGCTCTGATGTATTGTGCTTGCGTCATCCACTCTACCCTGCCGGTAGGCAGCAATCATCTGCTTGATTTCCCTGCCGACCAAATGAGCTGCCACACTCACTACGCCATGTCCCCCGACTGCCAGGATAGGCAAAGTCAGGCTATCATCGCCGCTATAGACGACAAAACCAGGCGGGGTTATCCTAACAATTTCAGATACCTGGTCAAGGTTGCCACTAGCTTCCTTGACGCCAAATATGTTCTCCACCTGCGCCAGCCGCGCAACTGTTGCCGGAAGTATATTGCAGGATGTACGCCCTGGTACGTTATAGACGAGAACTGGCAGATTTGTTGCTTGAGCCACCGCCGTAAAGTGCGCATATAGCGCATCCTGGGGCGGCTTGTTGTAATAGGGTGCTACCAGCATTACTCCATCTACCCCGACTTGTTCTGCCTGCCTGGTTAACTCGATTGAGCCCTGTGTATTGTTACTGCCAGTGCCGGCAATCACCTTAGCAAGGCCTGCTGCCCTTTTGGCCACGCGCTCAAACAACATCACTTTCTCGTTAACACTCATGGTTGCTGCTTCTCCAGTAGAACCAGCTACAACCAACGTATCAGTCCCATTCTGCAGCAGATGATCCACCAACCGGTCTACTCCAGACCAGTCTATGTTTCCACTGCGGTCAAAGGGAGTCACCATCGCGGTTAGCACTTCACCAAACTTAAGCATTCTGTTACCTCCCTTCCAGTTGTAGTCCCAATTAGCGCTTAATCGTCTGTTCCCAGGCGAAAATGAGCATGCAGCGCATTCACGCCGGCTGTCAGATCTTGCTGATCTATCAAACAGGAGATAGTCATATGCGACTCACTGCTTTGCAGGATGCGTACATTCGCTGAGTCCATGGCCCTGCCAACAGTGGCGATCACACCGGGCATCCCACGAATCCCCATGCCGATAACAGATACCTTTGCGCATCTGGTAGTGATGCGCAGCTCAACGTCCAACTCCGACAAGACACTACGGGCAACATCTACATCTTCCTCCGAAATCGTGAACATTTTTACCTCTGGGCAGATGCTAACCAGATCAATGCTCACCCCGTGCTTGGCTAACGCGCCAAATACGTTGACGTCAACGTGCGGGTCAGCACGTTTCTTGGGCCACAGGCTAACTTGGGCTGTCCTGGTGCGGTAAGCTACGCCCACAACTGGACGCTTTTTGCCCGCTTCATAAAGCGCCACAGTCCTTATGGTAGTACCAGGGTGATTGCCCTTGGTGTGTTTGATCAAGAGCGGTATGTTGCGCTTCATCGCCAGCTCTACTGCGCGGGGATGAATGACCTTCGCTCCTTCGTTTGCCATTTGGAAAACCTCTTTGTAGTCCAGGACATCCAAGACCTTGGCATCCTTCACCAAACTGGGGTCGGCTGTCATGATGCCGTCAACATCCGTGTAGATTTCCACTACCTCTGCTTTTAGGGCAACCCCAAGGGCCGCAGCAGTCGTATCGCTGCCACCTCTCCCAAGAGTAGTCACTTCACCTGACTGACTCATGCCTTGAAACCCAGCTACAACCACTACATAGCCCTCGTTCAGCAAGTACTGTACGCGGTCGGGCTTCACACAAATGATGCGTGCATTGCCGAAGTCGTCATCTGTCTTTACTCCTGCCTGCCAGCCGCTGAGGAAGCAGACTTTCGGTAGCCTATCCCTCAGCTGTGCGGCGAACACCCCAGCTGATAGCAGCTCACCACACGCCATCACCATGTCTAGCTCCCGCGCGTCTGCAGTGCCAGCTGCCTTGACCAGGTCAATCAGGGTATCTGTCGCATAGGGTTCACCCTGTCTGCCCATAGCAGAAACAACCACCACGACGCTGTAGCCTTGTTGTCGCGCGTCTATGATCCTCTGAATGGCGGCTGCCCGCGTCTCTGGACTTGAAACGGAGGTACCTCCAAACTTCTGTACAACCACTTGCATCAGTTCGCCCTCCTTATCAGCTCGCAAACGCCTA
>JAWLDB010000230.1:0-4192 GCA_041686915.1 Bacillota bacterium | reverse complement strand
TGTGCATCTTCCAGAAAAGTCCGTTAAGCCATGCGGGGTTGCTCTGTCGTGTAAATCTCCAGGGTGTTAACTGACGCGACTCAAACACCTGAGGGGTGTGCCACACTACATAGTACGGTATGTGGTAAGCTTCGGCAATCGGCTGCACGGCATAGTTCCTCGCACTGCCAATGATCAAATCGGCACCTGGTGCGATATCCTGCAGCACCCTGAAGGGAGCAGAAATCTCCCTGTCCAGGATTTCGACTACTTCTCTCACCGATGGTTTGCTAACCATGAGATTGACTAGTTCTCTGTAGTCGAAATCTACCAACTGGTAACTTAGTTCATATTTGCTACACATAGCCTCTGCATTTTGTGGAACGACCACCATCACTTCATGCCCTAGCTTCCGGAGAGACATAGCTAAGGCTATAAAGGGTCTGATATCTCCTGTGGTGCCCATGGGGCTTAAGACCACTCTCATCCAAATCACCATCCATGCTACATCTTTGCTTCACATCTATGGTTCGTTATGAGTATAACTGGAATGTCTTTCCGTGTGAATAGCAGCCACGATTTCGACATTCAGTTTCTCGGGCGCGTCAGTCGGTTCGTGCAGGTGCGGGTGAGTCGCCCGCAGGCCGTCCCAAAGCAGAGTGATGCCGGGGTTCACCTTGCCATACGACAAGTACACGTCTCTTTTTGCTAGCTGCAGGAAGGAGGCTGCAATGGGCTAAGGCGAATGGAGTGAACAGGGTAGATAGGGGGAGTGTTGGATGGAGTTCTGGAAAGGAAGGCTAGTGCGCCTGCGCGCTGTAGAACCAGCCGATTGGGAGAAGTTTGCCGAGTGGAACAAGGATGAGGATGCAACCAGGTTATGCCAATCTATTCAGCTTCCAGTGTCGTCAGTTCTGCTGAGACGGCAGCAGGAACAGGGAGCCAGCGACCATCAAGACAGCGATGCGTTTCACTTTGCCATTGAGAACGCTGAAGGTGAACTAGTGGGGGATTTGCAGACCCACTCCTGCTCTCGTCGGAATGGCACCTTTGAATACGGCATAGCAATTGGGCGGGAACACTGGCGCAAGGGGTATGCCAACGAAGCAGTTATGCTGGTGCTCAAGTACTACTTTGAAGAGATGCGGTATCAGAAGGCCACCGTTACCATCTTTGATTACAACTCAGGTTCCAGGCTCTTGCATGAAAAACTAGGCTTTCAGCTCGAAGGTCGTATGCGTCGCATGCGCTATACTAAGGGGCAGTTTCACGACAAGTTGTTCTACGGGCTGACGGCCGAGGAGTTTGCTGCTAGGCAACTGAGTTAAAAATGAAACAGCTGGGGGACAGTCCCCAGCTGTTTCATCACATATCTACTACCGCATGGCAAAAGCCCGGGCCACGCGTATGGCCGCACGAGTGGCTGCGTCTACGATTTCGAGGTTCAGGTTCTCGGGAGTGTCAGTCGGTTGGTGCAGGTGTGGGTGTGTTGCCCGCAGGTCGTCCCAAACCAGGGTGATACCGGGTATCCTCCCTTCGGTGAAGCGCATGCTGTCTACCCCTCCTGCTAAGGTCCTGGAGATTTCCGCCTCAATTCCGCTAGCTTCTATCTCTTCCTTGGCCTTTTCGCTCCAAACCCTGTTCTCACGGTAACCGCCGTCGAAGACGATCAGCGTATCGCCGCTGGTTCCAGCGATGACGTCTAGGTTTAGCAGCACCAACTGGTCATCCAGCTTTTGCTGTTTGAGGTGTTCGACCAGAGCCCTGCTGCCAATCAGGCCCTTTTCCTCACCGGAGAACAGCACGAATACGATGCTATGCTCAGGAGTCACTTCGCTCTGGCTGAAGATGCGGGCCATTTCCAGGACAGTAGCTGTTCCCAGTGCGTTATCGTCTGCACCTGGATGCAGTACGCCGTTGATAACGCCTATATGATCATAGTGCGCTCCAATCAGCAGGTAGTTGTCTCTGCTTTTACCTGGCAGCACAGCGATGATGTTCTCCGACGGGTCTTCGTCACTTGGCAAGTCAAAGACATGCCGGTAGTCGCTCATACCAGCCGCTTCCCACGGCTCAAGGCCGAATGACTCCAGTAATCCAGCTATGTAGTCACCGGCCAAATCCTCATGTTCAGTGCCAGCTTCCCTGCCACCGTAGGTCTCGCTGCAAAGTTCTGTTACCCAAGTCATTTGCAGGTCCTGATCGTACATGCCAAGCAGCGATCCCAGTTCCTCATCAGAAACCTCTACCCAGGGCCGGCCGTCGAATGCTGTTTGACAGCCTGCCAGGGCGGTGACCAGGGTTACTACTGCCAGCAGAGCGAGTATTCTGCGCCGGGGTATTCCTAGAAGCCTTTCCATGGACAACCTCCTAACATTTTCCTAACTCTTCACCTAACATTATGTATGCGGAGGTCTGGCGTGGCAAGCAAAAGTTGACCTTTCGGCCCAGTCTGCCTTCTGATATGCTAATCAAGTTGGGTAATAAACCCATAGATAGGTTGGAAGGGGAGAGGGCATGAACCAGATGAGTAGGAGCTCCCGGAGACAACGTTCTCTTGAGGAGCGTACCGGCGCATTTGCTCGCAACATATTACTGCCTCATTCAGATACTGGTCGGGCGGCCATGATTGGCGCACTAGCTGGGGTGGCGTTGCTCTCCGGCCACATTATATCAGCTGCTTACGTGCCCGGTATCCCGGGCGTGCTCTTAGGCCTGTTGGTTGCCCTGATCGCGGCAATTCCAGGCGCGATTATCGCCATGCTTGTCCATGGACTGAGAGCCCTAATCTCGCCAGCTGTTATCGGCGTGGTGGGGTTGATGTCTGGCTTCGTGGTAGTGCTCGCCATTTTGGGCTATCCAGTCAGCTTGGCAGCAATTGTTGCCCTCAGCATAGTTCCGCTCATCTCTGCTCTCGCCGCCGCACTAAGAGGGGTATTGCGCAAAGAGTTCGGTACCCGCTCGCTAGTTCGCAAAGCAATGCATGTGCTTGTGCTAACTTCCCTCATAGGGGTGGTTATAGCAGGAAGCTTCTGGTACCAGGCTGAGGGAACGACAGCCCATCTGGCGGAATGGAAGAGTTCCGGTGACAATCTGCCTGCTGCTGTAGACCTTCCTAATCCTGCTGAACGGGGGAGCTACCTGGTCGAGACCATGTTCTATGGCTCGGGTACAGATATCCGTCGCCCGGAGTATGGGCCTGGCGTGAGTCTGATTACCAAGCCGGTAGATGTCACTCCCTTCTTGTCTGAGCAATCAGCGTTCAGGCTGAGTCTGCGCAAGCGATACTGGGGCTTTCCTCTTGCTGAAAGCCCTATAAACGGCCGAGTCTGGTACCCGGTAGGGAAAGGGCCCTTCCCCTTGGTGTTGATAGTTCACGGCAACAATGAAATGACGGAGTTCTCTGACCCGGGCTATGCTTATCTGGGCGAGCTGTTAGCATCGCGCGGGTACATTACTGTTTCGGTGGATCAGAACTTCCTCAACCTTTCGGCTTTCGCCGGTGACTTAGGCAATGAGAGTAACTCTGGTCGGGCTTGGTTGCTGCTGGAGCACTTGCGGGTTTGGAGAGACTGGCAGCAGGACTCGTCCAACCCTTTCTATGGTAAGGTGGACATGGATAACATCGCTCTAATCGGTCATTCACGCGGCGGTGAGGCTGTATCCATAGCTGCGGCACTGAACCAACTCCCTTGTTATCCCGATGATGCCAGCATCCGCTTTGACTATGGTTTCGGGATCAAATCTGTCGTCGGCATTGCTCCAGTCGATGAGTCTTATACCCCTGCCGGGCAGCCAGTTACCCTGGACGATGTAAACTTGCTACTGCTGCACGGCGCCCACGACGGAGATGTGGCGGTGTTCATGGGCAATAGGCAATACCAGCGAACTCAGTTTACAGGAGAGGACTACCGCTTCAAGTCAGTGGCGTATATCTACCAGGCGAACCACGGCCAGTTTAATACGGTCTGGGGTAATCGGGACATGCCCTTGCCCTTTGGCAAATTGCTGAACGTGAAAGCTTTGATGAGCCCGGAAGATCAGCAGCAGATCGCCAAAGTATATATCTCCGCCTTCCTGGACTCGACACTTAAGGAAGAGCATGGCTACCTGCCGTTGTTTAAGGATTATCGCGCCGGGGCTGCCTGGTTGCCGAATGCGCTGATGCTTAACCGCTTCCAGGATTCCACCTTTGCGGTTGTTAGCGACTATG
>JAWLDB010000229.1:2305-4225 GCA_041686915.1 Bacillota bacterium | reverse complement strand
ACCCCGGCCACGGCCGGGGTCCTTTTTTTGAAACGCTGGGACTGTCCCTTCGTTTCACTGCGCTTACTTCCGGTATGCTTCCGGCACCTGCTGGCGATGGCTTTCCTTGATCTCAGCCTGGAACTCAGGGCTCTCCAGGATATCGATGGCGGTCATGGCCAAGCCCTTGGCGGCCTTGATACAGATCTCGTCGGCACGTGGTGAAGCTGAGTGCTCGGTGTACTCGAGGTTGTGAGAGTTCACGCCGGCCGGAGCGATCCAGAGGTAGTCGTGGATAGCCGGAATCTTGATGGAGACGTTGCCGATATCGGAAGAACCGTACATACCGGTGGGGTTGGCCCAGATCATCTCTTCACCAAGCTCTGCCATGTTTTCCTTGAAGGCGGCGCACATGGGCTTGTTGGGATAGCGCTCGGCGTACATGCGGTGCACGTTGATCTCTACCTTAGCGCCGACGAGCTGAGCTGCGCTATTTGCGGCCAGCTTCACTTTCTCAGCCAGCTGCTGCAGGTCTATCAGGGTCTCGGCGCGCAGGCTGAAGGTGCAAGCGGCTTCGCCGGGGATGATGTTGGCAGCCAGTCCGCCATTGGTGATGATGCCGTTGACGTTATCCTGTGGCTTGAACAGCGGGCGCATCATGTCGATGTGGTTGAAGGTAGCGATAACAGCGTTCAGGGCATTGATGCCGGAAGCAGGGCCTGATGAATGCGCCGACTTACCAATGAAGGTGATATCGATGGAAGTAGCAGCGCGACCACCACGGCCGACCAAGGAACGGCCCGAAGATGGATGCATCATTAGAGCGAAGTCAACATTGTCAAAGACGCCTTCTTCCAGCATGATGATCTTGCCGCCGTCAGCTTCCTCACCGGGTGTGCCGATGATGGAGACGGTGCCCCCAAAGTTGTCCATCACGGCGCTCATGCCAAAGAATGCACCAACTGCAGTGGTGGCAATGACGTTATGGCCGCAAGCATGGCCGATACCGGGCAATGAGTCATACTCAGCCAGGAAAGCTACATGCGGACCAGGCCCCTTGCCTTGCTTAGTGGCGATGAAGGCCGTATCCAGGCCACCGATACCCATGGTCACCTCAAAACCCTGGTTGCGCAGCAGCTCTGCGATGAATGCGGATGATTTGTACTCGGTGAGTGACACTTCCGGGTTGGCGTGGATGTCATGCGAGAGCTTGACTAGCTCAGCCTGCAGCGCATCGATGGCCTGCATGGCCTGTTCTTTCAATGGATGCATGTTTATTCCTCCTTTTATGAATAAGTATAGATTCACTATTCTGCATGCGCGGCAATTAACCTTCAGGGAAGTTCCGTCTGTCGAAACTGTAGGCTACTTTGCCCAAACCCTAACCAAAGTCAGGTGGAACCCCACCCTCAGTGTAGTAAGATTACAGCATACAGTGATTACTATGGCAATTAGCTAGTGCCTAAAGAGTGGGGGATGGAGTTCAGGTGCTGATTAAGATGCTACGCATGGATTTCCATAGAAGTAAAGTCATCACCATTGCCTTGTTTGTCTTCATTATGCTGGCTGCTCTGCTCGTAGCGAGCGCATCCAGCACAATTATGGGGTTGTTTAGCTCAATGCAACACCTCTTTGAGGCGGCAAGGGTGCCGCACTTTGTGCAGATGCATGCCGGAGAAATCGACCAGTCCCAAATTGATGCTTTCGTGTCCGGAAATAGCCTGGTGAGAGAGCAGCAGACAGTCGAGATGGTCAACATCAACGGTGCCAATATCTGCTTGGGCGAGAGTCGAGTGTCTGAGGAGAACAGCGTTATGGACATCAGCTTCGTGCAGCAGAACCAGTCATTGGATCTGTTGCTCAATCTGGAGAGCGAGGTGCTCCAAATTGAAGACGGAGAGGTCGCGGTGCCGATCTACTACATGCAGGAGCGAAACCTGC
>JAWLDB010000229.1:0-2295 GCA_041686915.1 Bacillota bacterium | reverse complement strand
AGACGATGGACGAGGCGATCCGCTATCCGATCCGCACGCGCCACGACGGCGGGCCGAAGACCCCCTGCGTGCTGGCCGGTCCGACCTGCGACTCCGCCGACGTCATGTACGAGAAGGAGCCGTACCTGCTGCCGGTGTCGCTGCAGATCGGCGACAAGGTGCGTGTCACAAATGGCACGTTCAACACGGAGTTCACAGTAACGAGCTTCGTGCGCGATGCTCAGATGAACCCGTCCCTCGTCAGCTCCAAACGCTTTGTGGTTAGCGCCGCCAGTATGGAGATACTCAAGGCCAGTTTCTCCGAGACTGAGTACCTGATTGAGTTTCTGCTTACCGATCCTGGCAAGATAGGTGATTTCACCACCGCTTATCAGGAGTCGAACATGCCGCAGAACGGGCCAGCTGTGACAGATGATCTGTTTAGAACAATGACCGCGTTGAGCGAGGGCCTGGTGGCAGCAGTGATTATCGTGGTCAGCCTACTGCTTATCACCATCGCCTTGCTCTGTCTCAGGTTTACCATTCTCGCCACCGTAGAAGAAGACTACAAGCAGATTGGCATCATGAAAGCTATCGGTATCAAGGGGCGAGATATCCAACAGGTTTATCTGACCAAGTACGCAGTCCTGGCCGTTGTCGCATCGGTTACCGGCTATGTCGCCTCCCTGTTCCTCAGTCAGCTGTTGTCAGCCAAGATGACCCTGTATATGGGCGTGGGTGAGAAGACACTGATGCACTACCTGGTGCCGGTGCTGGCGACAGCTGTCGTCATCCTAATCATCATCTCGTTCTGTCAGCTGGTGTTGAGACGGTTTAGGCACATTTCGGCCGTCCAGGCCCTGCGCTCAGGCAGCATGGGCGAGACCCGGCTTGGTAAGCGGTCGCTGGCTTTGAGCAGAAGTAACTTCCCGAGTCTCAATGCGTTGCTCAGCTTGAAGGATGTGTTCGGGCGTTTCAAAGTATACGCCGTGCTTTGCCTGGTGTTCGTGATCTGCTCCTTCGTCATCATCGTCCCGGTCAACCTGCTTACAACCAGTCAGTCGCCGGACTTCATGAACTACATGGGAACCGGGCGAAGTGACATCCGCATCGATGTACAGCGCTCGGATGAGGTGGTCGAACGGTTTGGCCGGGCGATTGAGCACATAGGGAATGATCAGGATGTAGCCAGGTTCTCACCCCTCGTCACCTGCAAGTTCAAGGTGCAAGACGCAGATGGAGCCTACGAGAACATCAACGTGGAGATAGGTGACTTCACCATCTTCCCGCTGAAGTATCTAAGCGGATCCGCCCCCGTCAGTGACAACCAGATTGCTCTATCCTCACTGAACTCTGACCAGCTGGGGAAAGGGGTTGGGGATACCGTGCAATTGCTGGTGGACGGGCAGGAACGGCTACTGCAGGTGAGCGGTGTCTACCAGGATGTGACCAACGGTGGCAAGACGGCCAAAGGTCTCTTGCCTTACAGGCCTGAGGAAGTGCTCTGGTATATAGTTAGCCTGGATGTAAAGCCCGGGGTAGACATCGCACAGAAGGTTGATGAGTACTCGGCTGCTTTCCACCCTGCGAAGGTCACCCATATCGAGGACTATTTGCAGCAAACGCTAGGTGCGACTATTCAGCAGCTGAAGCTGATGGTAGCCGTGTCGGTCGCTATCGCCATATCTGTCTCCATTCTAATTACTTCCTTATTTTTGCGCATGTTGATGGCCAAGGACACCGGGGCAATTGCCATTATGCGGAGCATCGGTTTCTCCCAGCGGGATATTCGGGCTCAGTACGTGACGCGGGCCGTAATAATACTGGCGATTGGCATCATCGTGGGTGCAATCGCTTCCAACACCCTGGGCGAGGGTTTGGCTAGCGTGATGACGTCCTTCATGGGGGCCTCCCGCATCGAGTTCGTGGTCAACCCAAAATTGGCTTATGTGCTTTGTCCGCTGACACTGATGGCAGTCGTGACGATCACTACGCTGATCAGTAGCGTTCATATGAGGAAATCCAGCATCGCCGAGATGATTGTAGAATGAGGGGTGTGGTAGAGATGAGAAACATGTTAGAAGCCACAAGTGTTAGCAAGGTTTTCAGCAATGAAGGCGGGCACCAGCAGCAGGTTCTGAAGGAAGTGAGCCTGCAAATTAGAGAAGGCGAGTTCGTCTCCGTGATGGGTCCTTCCGGCTCAGGGAAATCAACCTTGCTGTATAACATCAGCGGCATGGACCGGATGACGTCTGGAAAGGTCGTCTTCGGCGGACAGGAGATCTCGGCCATGCCGGAAGAAGCACTAAGTAGGTT
>JAWLDB010000228.1:0-4248 GCA_041686915.1 Bacillota bacterium | reverse complement strand
CATCTGGTTGCTCCTGCCCTTTGGTACATAAGCCGCGAGCTCCAGACTCGCGGATACGATGTTGACTTAGTTGAGGGGAAGTTTGTGTTGGTGACGCTCTAGTTAAAGAAGACTGACTAATTGCCAATGTCTTGTTCGAACTGGTTGCATGGCATATAATGTCACGCGTATAGAACGAGTTTGGGAGGCTATTTAGATGAATCTACGTAAGGCTTGCATTATGCTGTTGCTAACTCTTGCTATGAGCCTGCTCTCAGGTTGCTCCATCGCCAGCGTATTCTCAAATACCCCGGGCGCTATGTCTGGTCGATACTTCTACTACAACGGCTCCAGAATCAGACCCGTTGACTTGGACCCTGGCCAGTCCCTTGACCTTACCTACTCAGTCGGAGTCAGCAAAGGCAACCTTGCCCTGGCCGTTCTTGATCCGAGTGGCAATGCAGTCTGGGAAGAAGAGTTTAAGGCCGACTCGGAAGGCAAGTTTACATACCAAGCGACAGAAGCCGGCGTCTATAAGCTAGTGCTGACTGGCAGTTGGACCGGAGGTAGCTATCAGGTTGACTGGGACAAGACTAAATAGCCTGAGCCTTGGTCCGTAACCCAACCCAAATAAACCAATAAGCCAAGAGAGGGAGCCGCACGGCTCCCTCTCTTGTTTTGTTTAGCCGTTATGCGTGGCCCGGGCGAAACATGTTCCTCCCCTACAACTCTTCTTACATTACTGGCCTTGTATATAGTATACAGAATATTTCACGTTTGATACTTTTATCACAAACTATGTTTACTTCCAATCACAACCACGTTACAATGACATTGTCAAAAACATAACAAACTGTTCAAGGCTAGATTTACAAAGTACGGGAGGTTATTTACGTGCGGCAAATGTCTCACAACCCTTCAATGAAACTAAAGATGTTCAGGTCCATAAATACAGCTGAACTGCGTACTACCAGGACTGAAACAGACTCTTTGGGAAGCATGGAGATACCTGTGAATGCTTATTATGGTATCCAGTCACAAAGGGCACGGGAGAACTTCCCACTTTCTGGCCACAAGATACACAACCAGCTAATCCGGGCGATTGGCTTGGTTAAGCTTGCCTGTACCGAGGCCAATATCCTCACCGGCAGCCTCTCTAAGGAGATTGGGGAAGCCATCAGGCAGGCCTGTAGAGAGTTCCTGACCGGGCAGTTTGACGACGAAATTATTGTAGAGTCGATCCAAGGGGGTGCCGGCACCTCCATTAACATGAACGTAAATGAAGTACTGGCCAATCGTGCCCTCGAGATTCTGGGTTACAGAAAAGGCCACTATGATATCGTCTCGCCCAACACTCATGTGAACATGGCGCAGTCGACCAATGACGTCGTGCCTACCGCTTTCAAAGTGGCAGTGCTAATGATGCAGGAACAGCTGGTTGCCAGCCTGCAAAAGCTGCAAGCAGCCCTGATGCAGAAAGAACAGGAATTTGACGAGATCGTGGTCATGGGTAGAACCCACTTGCAGGACGCAGTTCCTATCCGCCTGGGCCAGGAGTTCGGCGCTTACAGAAGGCTTATTAACCGCGACCTAAAGCGCATTCACGAAGCTATGGAGTCTCTCTCCTCAATCAATCTAGGGGCGACTGCTGTAGGTACCGGCCTGAATGCCGACCCAGCCTACATCTATCTGGCTGTAGAGAATCTGCGTCAGCTTACCGGCCTTGATCTGCATCTGGCCGAGCACTTGGTTGACTCTACCCAGAACACCGACTGCTACGTGCATGTCTCCAGCGCTCTGCGTACCTGCGCGTTAAACCTTTCCAAGATGGCCAACGACTTAAGGCTGATGGCTTCCGGCCCCATGTGCGGCTTAATGGAGATTAAGCTGCCAGCCGTGCAACCTGGTTCCTCGATCATGCCAGGCAAGGTCAACCCGGTGATGGCGGAAATGATGAACCAGATCTGCTTCCAGATCCAGGGCAACGACCATGCCATCGCCATGGCATCAGAGGCAGGGCAGTTCCAGCTAAATGTGATGGCTCCGGTTATCTTCAAGAACATGTTCGAGTCGATCGAGATCCTGGCCAATGGCGTAGACGTGCTGGCAGACCGCTGTATCCGCGGTATTGTGGCCAATGCCGAGCACTGCAACCAGCAGGTCAATAACAGCCTGGGTACCGTAACAGCTCTCAATCCGCACATCGGTTACGAGAAGAGCTCGGAAGTAGCTAAAGCGGTGCTCGCCACTAAGAAGAGCGTGCGGGAAGTTGTGCTGGAGAAAGGCTATCTGACGGCTAGAGAGCTCGACATCATCCTGCAGCCAAAAGAGATGACCGAACCGGGTATCGCCGGTAAGAGTTTGTTGCACTAGGTCACTGCCGGATACAAACAACAGGGAGGTCAATCAGGTGACAGATCATAACACGCTACCAAGCGGCACGAGCAACCCCATGCTCGAGCGGGAGACTGTAGACGTTTACATCATGGGCAAGAAGTACACCATGCCCAGTTCCCTGACCATCATGAAGGGCTTTGAGTATGCGGGATACACCTTACTGCGGGGCTGTGGCTGCCGGGCTGGTTTCTGCGGAGCTTGCGCCACCGTTTACCGGATCGGTAACGACCACGAACTGAAAGTAGGCCTGGCCTGCCAGACCAAGGTAGAGCAGGACATGTACCTGACACAAATTCCGTTTTACCCTCACCACAAGGTTAACTACCAGCTCAGTGAGCTGCAGGCGAACGCAGATCAGGTGGTTGAGATCTACCCGGAAATCACCAAGTGCCTGGGTTGCAACTCCTGCACCAATGTTTGCCCGCAGAACCTGAAGGTGATGAAATATGTATCCCACGCCATTCGCGGCGAGGTGTCCAAGGCAGCTGATGAGTCCTTCGACTGCCTGATGTGCGGCCTCTGCGCTTCCAAGTGCCCGGCTAACATTGTGCAGTACAAGGTGGCTATCCTCTGTCGCCGTCTGCATGGCAAATACCTGGCCAAGAAAGCTGAACATCTGCAGCAGCGTGTGAACGAGCTGGAGAGCGGTACGTTTGACGCCCAGCTGGCAGAGCTGATGAAAGCCGACAAGGCTACCTTGGCTCAAAAGTATAACAATCGGGACATTGAATAGGGGGGCGCGCAGCATGACTTATACTCCTGCCATGAGAGAGCTGATCAAGCGGGTAGAGGCAACCAGAGACGCTCGCCTGGGCAACGATTTTCCCAGGATGACTCCGGAAGAGAAACAAGAGGTGCTGAAGAACCACCACCCTGACTATATAGAAAGCCAGTTCCGCTTGGCGCAGGTCGGGCCAAACAAGGGCGACCGTTTCCCTCACGAACTGTGCGACGTACTGGAAGCATACCCCAAGTTCGACTATAGCAGCTTCCGCGGCGACAAAGTCGACTACCCGGTTGACGTACTGATCATCGGCGGTGGTGGAGCAGGTGCGTCGGCAGCTCTCCTGGCCCACGAACAAGGCGCCAAAGTGCTGTTGGCCACAAAGCTTCGCTTCGGCGATGCCAACACCGTGATGGCCCAGGGGGGTATCCAGGCTGCTGACCAGCCGACAGACTCTCCAGCCATCCACTACCTCGATGTCCTGGGTGGCGGCCACTATCACAACATTCCTGAGCTGGTGAAGGCCCTGGTATCCGATGCCCCGAGGGTCATCCAGTGGCTGGAAGACCTCGGCTGCATGTTCGACAAGCAGGCTGACGGCAGCATGCAAACCATCCATGGCGGCGGAACTTCCCGCAAACGCATGCATTCCGCCCGCGACTATACCGGTGCTGAGATCATGCGCACCTTGCGCGATGAAGTGCTTTGCCGCGACATCAATGTCGTAGAGTTCAGCCCGGCAGTAGAGCTGCTGCTGGACGAAGCGGGCAGAGCAGCCGGCGCTGTGCTGTATAACATGGAGACCAACGAGTACCAGGTGGTGCAAGCCAAGACAGTCATCCTGGCGACAGGTGGGCTAGGTAGGCTGCACACTCAGAACTTCCCGACTTCCAATCACTATGGTGCTACAGCCGATGGCCTGGTCATGGCCTACAGGGCCGGCGCCAAGCTGGTATTTATGGATACCATTCAGTATCATCCGACCGGAGTCTCCTATCCGGAGCAGGTACAAGGCTTCTTGGTTACCGAGAAAGTCAGGGGTCTTGGCGCTACCCCGGTCAACATTGACGGCGAACAGTTCGTCTATCATCTGGAGACGCGCGACATCGCTGCCTCGGCCATCATTCGCGAATGTGCCCGCGGCAAGG
>JAWLDB010000227.1:0-4269 GCA_041686915.1 Bacillota bacterium | reverse complement strand
GCTGGCCTTGACCGGGTAACTCTGCTTGACCCGCTGGGCACGGCTGAGTATCACAACCTGGTTGCTCGTTCTCACATGGTCATTTCTGACTCAGGTGGCATCCAGGAAGAGGCTCCATCGCTAGGCAAACCAGTGCTGGTTGTACGCACGGTCACTGAGCGCCCTGAAGCAGTTGCCGCTGGTACCGTGAAGGTGGTAGGGGTAGACGAAGCGCACATCTACAACGAGGCAAAGGAGTTGCTCACTTCCCCCGAGGCCTATCGCCGCATGTCCCAGGCCAAGAACCCATACGGCGATGGACAAGCTGCCGAACGCATCGTGGAAGCCATTGAGTATTACTTCAAAATCCGTAGCGAACGGCCGGCAGACTATAACCTCTAGGTCAGCGTAACGGCCCGTTAAGGGTACGGATCGGACCATTCTTTGTTAAGGTAGTATCTAACAGAAGTTAACTTTTTCACATGGCAGGATGTGTGTCGAGATTTGACGAATACTTATTGCCATGTAAATTAGCGACTGTATTCTGTATACAAGGTCATCTCGCTGTCTAGACAGCGAGTGGCCCTCCTACAGGATACATCGCCTCGCATGGTGCAACGCAGTTGCAGCGACCCCAATACATTAAGGCTTGCCGTTCGGGGATGACCCGGGGGGACGGTTCTTGTGGGTCATTTGGGCGGAACATGTTCCGCCCCTACAAATGTGTGATGGGTAGCGTAGGACTAGGGCAGAATGCAATTCTGCCCCTACAAGAACGACGGGTGGTATATTGGAGCCGCAAGTATATCGCCACAGTGCTGAAGGCATATGCACTGCCGCGGGTTTATCCCTTGCTCAAAATTGGCAATAATAAGGCAAGGTGATGTAAATGATACGCCAACTATTGCTAGCACTCGGGCTGGTTAGCCAAATAGGACTGATGATGGCCATCAGCATTGGTGGTGGCTGGTTAGTCGGCAGCTTTCTCGATGCCCGTTTTCAAACCGGTTTCACCCTATCGGTCGTTGGACTGATTTTTGGAGTAATTGGTGGCTTTATCGTTGTCTACCGGCTGATGATGCGCACAATCAAGAAACTGGAGGGGTGAACGTGGGCGAATGGACGACAGTGCCGGAAATGGTTAGGAGTATCCGCAGGAATGTGCTCATTCTTTCTGGCAGCCTGCTCCTGTTGGCCATCCTGGCTGGTGATATGCCCAGTGCGTTCGGCCTGGCAGTAGGAACCGCGCTTTCGCTGTGGCAGTTCACGATGCTCTGCAGCTCTACAAGCAAAGCGGTGCGGATGCCCAAATTAAAGGCTCAAGGCTACGCTGGTGCCAGTTACATCGTGCGCTACTCCATGGTAGCGCTGGTTTTGGGTATGACCTATTTTACGCAAGGCATCAGTTTCCCGACCGCTGTGTTCGGTTTGTTATCTGTAAAACTGGTGATCGTGGGCGGAGCAGTCCGCCAGGCCTTCCGCGCTGGTGGCGCCGCTTATCTTAAGCAAATAGCTCCATGGAGAGGACGAAGGGAGGGAGAAACAAATGGATGAGTTATTGCGCGTTCCTACGGTGTACTTTCAAATTGGGCCGATAGTGATTGACGAGACAATCGTCAGTTTGTGGGCGATTATGGCTATCATGGTGGTTTTCAGCATCATCTTAACCAGAAATTTTAAGTGGCTACCAAGTGGCCGGCAGAACCTGATTGAGATGGTGGTCGATGGTATAGCATCTTTCGTCGGATTTATCATGGGCGAGCATCGCAAAGGTTTTACCGCTTACATCGGTACCATTATCATCTTTATCCTGCTGGCAAACCTGGCTGGTCTCTGGTCCTTTGGACTATTAAGGCCACCGACGGCAGACGTCAGAACAACCCTCGCCTTGGGCTTGTTGACCTTCTTTGGAATCAACTATCACGCTATCAAAGCAAAAGGTTTGTTCAAGTATCTGCGTGGTTTCCTGGATCCGTTCCCGCTGTTCCTGCCGATGAACATCATCGGTGAGCTGGCTAAACCCGTCTCCTTAGGTTTCCGTTTGTTCGGTAACATTTTCGGTGGATTGGTCATCGTCGGCTTGGTTTATCAGGGATTGCCATTCCTGGTACCAATCCCGCTACATCTTTACTTCGACCTGTTCTCCGGATTGCTACAAACCTTGGTGTTTTCAATCCTTACCATGGTTTTCTTCTCTTTGGCTATCGATTAGCCAGGCATGCTCTATTGTTTTGCTAACAGTTTTGTCAGTAGAAAGGAGGGAACTAGAACGATGGAATACAACGCATTTGCAGTTGCCGCTTTCGCAGTACTTGGCGCAGGTATCGCCATGATCGCCGGTCTCGGCCCTGGAATTGGTCAGGGTTACGCCGCTGGTAAGGGTACCGAGGCAGTAGGCCGTCAGCCGGAGGCACAGGGTAAGATTACATTGACCATGATCCTTGGTCAGGCTGTTGCTGAGACAACAGGTATCTACGCCTTGGTTATCGCCTTCATTCTGATAGGCCTGGCCCGTGGCGTTATCGGCTAGAGAGAGCCAAAGCTTGTTGTTGGCTGGCGCCGGGTCACCTGGCCTGGCGCCAAACCAGCAGCTTTGGTCAAGCGGCTATCCAGGTTTGGCCGGAGCTTACCGCCAGCCAAATCTTAGTACGTAAGGAGGCCATGGATAATGGTTGATATAAATATCGAGATTGTTCCTCAGATTGTCTTTATAATGGCCAATATCCTCATTCTCTTCCTTTTAATGCGGCATTTCCTGTTCCGCCCCGTGATGTCCTTCCTGGATAAGCGGGCGGAAGCAGTCAGAAGCCAGTTGTCCGAGGCGGAAGCCAGTCGGGCAGAGGCGGCCAAGCTAGCTGAAGAGTATGAGCGCCGTTTGGCAGAAGCGCGGGAAGAAGCCCGTCGCGTCATTGAAACCGCCAGCAAGCAGGCAGAGCGAGCTGGATCAGAAATTGAAGCGCAAGCTCGCGAACAAGCTCAGAACCTGCTTGAACGGGCGCAAAAAGAGATTGGCCTGGAGCGCGACAAGGCCCTGGCAGCAGTGCGCGATGAAATCGGTGCACTAGCTGTAATGGCTGCCGGTCGTTTGCTCGAGGAGAAGATGGACCCGGCTACTGACGAGAAGTTAGTCAAGAACTTCTTGGAAGGGATGGGCAAGGCCAATGGCTAACAGCACTGTCGCCGTTCGCTATGCCCAGGCTCTCTTTGCTGCTGCCACAGAGAAACAGCAGACCGAAGAGGTTGCCAAGCAGCTGGACGTTCTGGCAGAAGCTTTGCAGGCTAGCCCCGATTTCCAGCGCATCTTCCATCATCTGCAGCTAACTCCTGCCCAGAAGCAGAAGGTGCTTGCTCCCATTCTGGAGCAGTTGCTTGGCGGAGAACTGATGGGTAACTTCATGACCCTGATGTTCCGCAAGCGCCGGGAAGCAGAATTCTACAATATTCGTGAGGCCTATCAGGCCATTTTGCGTGCAGCCAAAGGCGAAGTCATCGCCGGTATCACGGTTACTCGCGAACTCAGTCAAGACGAACAGACGCAACTGGTTACTACGGTTAAGCAGCTAACCGGTGCCCGCTCTGTAGATATCAACGTGGTTGTGGACAAGTCTATTTTGGGCGGGCTAATCATCCGTGTAGGCGATCGTGTCTACGACGGAAGCCTGGTCCGCCGCTTGCAGGCGCTCAAACAGCAGCTGATGCAAGCCCAAGTTAAACAAGCAGGGGTGAGTAGTTAATGCGGCTCCGACCCGAAGAAATTAGTTCAATTCTCAAACAGCAGATCGAGAAGTTCGAACCGCAGATCGCTGTTGACGATGTAGGCACAGTATTGCAGGTCGGTGACGGTATTGCCCGTCTCTACGGCCTGTCGCAGGCCATGGCTGGTGAGCTGCTGGAGTTCCCTGGCGGCATCTACGGCATGGTACTCAACCTGGAAGAAGACAATGTCGCTTGTGCCATCATGGGCAGCGACATGAACATCAAGGAAGGTGACGTAGTGCGCCGTACCGGCCGCATCGTGCAGGTCCCGGTAGGCGACGCCATGATTGGCCGTGTCGTCAACCCCCTAGGCCAACCGCTTGACGGCAAAGGTCCAATCACTACCGACAAGTTCCGTCCGGTAGAAGTCGTGGCTCCTGGCGTTATCACCCGCGAACCGGTTAACACTCCGTTGCAGACCGGTATCAAGGCTATAGATGCCATGATTCCAATCGGTCGCGGCCAGCGCGAGCTGATTATCGGCGACCGCGGAACTGGTAAGACGGCAGTTGCGGTTGATACTATCATTAACCA
>JAWLDB010000226.1:0-4272 GCA_041686915.1 Bacillota bacterium | reverse complement strand
GCCGAGGCTTTTGCAGCTGATATGCTGTTTGCTACGCTCGATACAACCACCAGGGCGTTGTCTTTGGCTGACGGAAGAGAGATTGCCCTTACAGACACAGTTGGCTTCATCTCACGGTTACCGCATCACCTGGTAGACGCTTTCTACGCCACCCTGGAGGAAGTACAATTCGCTGACCTGCTGGTGCATGTGGTAGACGCATCCAATCCCGAAATGATGGAACAGATGCGCTCAGTTGAGCAGGTGCTGACTGAACTCAAGGCCAACGACAAACAGATGGTTATCGCCTACAACAAGGCGGACTTGCTGGACTCTCCCGAAAATTGGCTACCGGAACGAAATGGCAGACCACACGCCTTGATTTCGGCCGTGACGGGGGAAGGCCTGGAGCGTTTGAAAGAGCTGATTGCCTTGAACCTGCCCAATTTGCCGCGCAAGGTGACTTACCTGGTACCGTACGCGCAGGGAGACGCAGCTGGTTGGTTGCACCGCCAAGGCGAGGTAGCGGAACAGGCTTACGAGAATGACGGAGTAAGAATAGTGGTGGAGTTACAAGAGCAGCAAATAGCGCAGTTCTTGAAGCAGTATCAGCTGGCGCCACTGACAGAAGGAGAAGTGTAAGCTAACAATGACGCAGGCAATGTGGCAAAGCTTCGGGGTGGGGCAGAAATTACTCACCCTAGCAGAAGAGGTAGAGCAGGCGATCCTGCCTCTGCATCAGCAAATCAGCAGTATAGTCAACACCAACCAACTCAGGGTAATCGCTGCGCTGCACAACCAGCGTCTGGCTGACTACCACCTGAACGGTTCGACCGGTTATGGCTACGGGGATATCGGAAGGGAAGCGCTGGACGCGGCATACGCTGAACTGTTCCAAACAGAGGCTGCCATCGTTCGACCGCATTTTGTCTCGGGGACACATGCTATAGCCAGCGCCATGTTAGGTAACCTTCGCCCCGGTGACGAGCTGTTGCTCGCTTCCGGCAAACCCTATGACACCCTGGAAAAGGTGATCGGCCTAAAGCAGGCCCCGCTTGGCAACTCGATGCTGGATATTGGTATCACCCACAAGGTCATTCCTCTGCTGCCTGAGGGGACGCTCGACCTGGCTGCGGTGATTGACGGCATCAACGAGCGCACCCGCATGGTGCACCTGCAGCGCAGCCGAGGTTATACCACCCGTCCGGCTTTGACCCTGGAGACCATAGCGCAGGTAGTAGAGCAGGTGAAGCGCAAAAAACACGATGTGATTGTCTTTATAGATAATTGCTATGGTGAGTTTGTCGAGCAACAGGAACCTGGTGCAGTCGGAGCAGACTTGATGGCCGGTTCGCTAATCAAGAACCCTGGTGGTGGTCTGGCATTGTCCGGCGGCTATATTGCCGGTCGCGAGGAACTTGTAGAAAGGGCTAGCGAATACCTGACTGCTCCTGGCCTGGGGCGAGAGATGGGTGCTACTACCGGACATTTGCGACCAATGTTCCAAGGATTGTTCCTGGCGCCAAACGCTGTGGGGGAAGCCGTAAAGGGAGCAATATTTGCCGCCGCCTTATTCCGGCGTCTGGGCTTTGCTGTTTCGCCACAGCCTGAAGATACGCGGCATGATATCATCCAATCAGTCCAATTTGCAGGCGCAGAACAGGTGATTGCTTTCTGCCAAGGCATTCAGGCTGCAGCACCGGTGGATGCGCACGCCACGCCGGAACCAGGTCAGCTTCCTGGATACAGTGACCCGGTGATTATGGCTGCTGGGACCTTTGTACTGGGTGCTTCGTTGGAGCTCTCGGCTGACGCGCCTATCCGTCCGCCTTATACTGCCTTCTTCCAGGGGGGGCTGACCTATGCCCATGCACGCCTGGGTATACTGATGGCAGCGAGCCGAGTGTTATCTGTCCTGTCATAGTCAGCGGGCATGGTGGCAGCTGCAAATGCCAATACTAGTAAGGACTTTAACTATGTAGGAGTTGCAGTGTATGAAGAGAACCACTGAAGAGTGGCTGCGAGCTATGCGCTATGACGTTGACACAGCTGATGTGCTGCTGCAGAACAAGCGGTACATCTACTCTGTCTTCTTAAGCGTGCAGATGATTGAAAAGGCTCTCAAGGCTATCTGGTCAGAAGAAAGGGCGCATTACCCGCCTCGTTCCCATAACTTGATTAAGCTAGCTAAGCTGCTTAACATCTGGAAGAAGCTTTCCAATGAGCAACGCAAGTTCATAGCGTACATCAACCCGATGTACATTGCCATACGCTATCCGGATGCGCATGTGGCCGTGGAAGATTCGCTTGATTATCAGGAAGCTGAAGATATCCTCAGTCGGGCTAAGGAGGTGTGCACATGGCTAACGGACAGGTTGAACTAGAGAGTGTACTTCAGAAGTTTGTTCAGCTGGTGCGGGAACGGGTGACTGTCTCGCAGGTAATATTATATGGTTCGCACGCCCATGGCAAAGCTCATGACCTAAGTGACATCGATATTGTGGTGGTATCTCCTGAGTTTGGGCAGCACAAGCTAAAAGAACTGCGCATGCTGTCTGAGATTGCTTTGGAGTGCGCCGATGACATCGAAGCGCTGCCGTATGGCGAGGCAGACTTTAACGATCGTCTCCCCGGCAGCTTCCTGGACGAAATCGTCAAGACGGGTAAGGTAATCTACCCTAAATAGAACGGGCATTAAAAAGCCAGTCTGCGAAAGTGCAGACTGGCTTTTTGCTATGAACTAACTATCTACCTAAAGGGTGCATTCCCACCTGACAGCCAGCCCGAGATAATCTGCCTCTTGCTGTACCGCATCTCTGACTGCTTGGCGCGCTGCCGGGTATTCTTGTTCCCACCATAGGTTGAGCACCGACAAAACACCCTCTTGTCGCAAGGCTTTCAATTCAATCCGGCCGATAAACCCCTCGCCATGGAGCACTGGAATAACGTAATAACCGTACTTGCGCTTGCTTGCAGGAGTGTAAACCTCCCAACGATAGTCGAACTCAAACAGCTCCGCCAGGCGGTCGCGGTCCCAGAGCAGATTGTCCAGGGGAGGCAAGAAAACGGCTTGGGAAGCAGCAGGTAGAGGTGTCTCTGCGGCGCAGAGCTCCGGCAGTAGGGAAGTGGGGCAGTAGTAGGGACGTTTGACCCCTTCAACCTGTACTTCCAGAACATCGCCCTGGTCGATCAGCTGCCTGAGCAATGCCCGCTTTTCGGCTTTAGGGGCATCATACCAGCCAAAACGGAACAGGCTGGTTTGACTCAGCCCGTAAGCCCGCAGGAATTTCGTTAGCATAAACTGCCGGTACTCCTGCTCGTTAACGTCTTTACCTAGAAGCTGCTCCGACAAAAGTCCCTCAGGCAGGTTATACCGCCGTTGCACCCCTTCGCGGTCCGAGATAAGTACTTGCCCGTACATATGCAGATAATCTAAGGCTTGCTTTTCCAGTTTCGTCTTTTCATCGGCATCCCACCAGCCTTTAATCCGTTGCCCGGAGTTGAGTTCCCTGGAAGCAACGGCGCCCTGGCCTGCTATGTGCTCCAAAACGTCCTGCATGGCCTGCCGCAACTCAGGGCTTAGCTCAGCAGCTTGCGAGCGCTGTTGCATCGCATAGCGGAAATAGGGGAAATCCTCAACAGGCAGTACGCACAGCGCATTGCAGTAGTATTCAAAGCCCAGGTTCTGCTTATAGAGCACGTGTTCAAGCATGCCCGGCTGATACTCCTCTACACGGCAAAACAGGGCTTGATGATGGTTGCGCTCGAAGACATTTATGGGATCAATCTGTACCGCCTCAAGATGCCTGATGGCGTCCCTGACAGCCTGTTCGCCTGTAAAGCCATTGCCATACGCATGGTAACGCTGCCTGGCTATTAGAAACCGACTGGCTTGATCCTTTGATACTTTAATGGTAGACACAGAGACCACACCCCTTTCACCGGTTGATATAGCAAAGCGCCGACATAAGTCGGCGCTGTCTGTCATAGGCTTGTCCAAAGGGGATAACTAGAAAAGACGGTAGAGCCCGATTACCTGGCCGAGCACTGTAACCTCTTTGGTCAAAATGGGGGAGAGTGCGCTGTTCTCAGGCTGCAGCCGGACATGGTCCTTTTCGCGATAAAACGTCTTCACTGTCGCTTCTTCGCCAATCATGGCCACAACTATGTCACCGTTTTGCGCAGTGGACTGCTTGCGCACGATTACGTAGTCACCGTTTAGAATACCCGCTTCAATCATCGAGTCACCCTGAACCGAACGCAGGAACACTTCCTGGTCACGGTTGACGTGAC
>JAWLDB010000225.1:0-4275 GCA_041686915.1 Bacillota bacterium | reverse complement strand
CACCTACGCCGGGCAGAACATCGGCGCTAACCGGATGAACAGGGTGAGCCAAGGACTGCGGGCCACCTTAGCCATGGTAGCCGGCATCTGCTTCCTGGTTTCTGTGGGTGTCTATACGATTGGACCGCAGTTGATCCAGATCTTTATCAGTGCTGAAGAGACTGAGGTAATCAGCCGCGGTGTGGAATACCTGCGAACTGTTTCCATTTTCTACGTGATCTTCAGCATGATGATCGTGATGAATGGGCTGCTCAGGGGCGCCGGCGATACCATGGTAACCATGACCACGTCTTTTGTTGACCTAGGTACCCGCGTTGTTGTTGCCTACTGGCTTGCTTCCACTGCGCTCGGGTACAAGGGCATATGGTGGTCGATTCCGGCAGGCTGGGTCGCTAGCTCTATCATCCCGATAGTGCGCTACCTGACCGGCGGCTGGAAGGCGAAAGCAGTCACCAGGCAGCAGATGATGGAGGGCAATACGGTGGCGACAGGTGATGCGGTTAGCTAAGGCTAAATGAACCAAAACCCCACGGTCAAGAAGCAGACCGTGGGGTTTTGGTTATATGCGTTAATTGGTTATGAGCAAAGGCTTAAACCTGAATTTGGTCGCGACCTGCTTGCTTCGCTCTGTATAAAGCAGCATCTCCCCCCGCCAAGAGGTCGCCCGAGGAATTGTCCGTACTAGGCAGCATACTACAGACACCGATTGAGAGAGTGACCAGATCAGCGGGTGAGTGACCGTGTAACATGCAACAGTTGGCCACTTCCTGACGCACTCGTTCAGCAACATGCAACGCTCCCGGGGTGTCAGTATCGCTCAGCAGCACGATAAACTCATCACCGCCAAAACGCGCTACCAAGTCGTTGCTGCGTTTAACTGAGCGCTGAATAGCCCAAGCCACCTGCTTGATCACTTCATCACCAGATAAGTGGCCGTAGTTGTCATTGTATGCCTTGAAGTAATCCACGTCGATCATCAATACCGAGAGTCTCAGCTTCTGTCTTAAGGCAGTAGCCCAGGCTTGGGCCAGGAACTCGTCAAAGTAACGTCGGTTTGCGACTCCGGTTAGACCATCGCGACTCGATAACATGGCTAGTTCACGCGTTTTTTCATCCAACTGTTGGCTCAGTGCGCGGTAGGCTTCTTTCTCGCGGAGGTATTCATCAGCAGCCTTCTGCACGCCAAAGGCACGCAGCCGTTGTTCACGCGCATCATGTTCCATGGTCTCAACTGCATTGACTCTCTTCTTAAGGTAGTCCAAGGCAGATTTGAGATCCCCCAAGGACTCGTAAACCTTGGACAGCTCTGTGTAGATCTCGGCTCTAACGGAGAGAGAGTCCGCCTCCTCAGCAATACTGAGGGCTTCCTGCAGATACCTGATGGACGCCTCTGAGTCGCCTTCTGTGAAATGCAGGTGATGGAACTCCAACAGCACCTGTACTGTATGCAGCCGCTCTTTCGTGCTTTCGTAGATTTCCAAGCTTGCGCGCAGAAAACCGAGCGCCTGTTCCCTCTGCCCACGTTTTCTGGCAATAGTACCGCGGTAGCGCAGGCATGTGCCTTGTATCAACCGATCATTATGTTCCTGTGCCAGATGAAACGCTTCCTGAGCGTGCAATTCTGCTTGCTCCAAGTCGCCTTGCTGCAGATACGCAAAACTTAAATTAGCTACAACTACAGCCTGGGAGTTCCAAATGGGCAGGCGCATGCGGATCTCCTGACTCTCCCGAAGATACTTTAAGGCCGTTGGAAAGTCTTGATGTTCCCTATAGACCTCTCCGATGTTGTTTAACAGCCTGGCCTGCAAATCCAAGTCCCTAATACTTGTGGCTAACGCCAGTCCCCGCTGGAAGTAGTCGAAAGTTTTATCAAATATTTTCAGGTAATAGTGTACAGTCCCCAGAGCGTTATAGATGCGTGCTTCCAATAATTCGTCCAACGGACCTCGCTCCAGCACTTGTGACAGCAACTTGTTTGCCTCAGACAAGTTGCCCAGGCGAAGTTGTGCCCGACCAAGCAAGATCATACTCTCGACTATGCCCCGGTTGTACTCAGCGCTGGTGGCTAACTGATATGCCTGCTCGGCAATTTTCATCATCTTCGCCGGCGCTGAGCGTTCAAGGCTCGCTGCCTCCTCGGTCAAACGATCGACTTGTTGGCTGTCGCTGGTTGCATTAGGCAATGACAATATGCTCACCTCCCCTTTTAGCAGATACTGAGCCAAGGTCGCTCATGGGTGCGACGCTAACGTTCCAGCAGTACATCAATGAATATCCGGACAATATCGGCGTCGAATTGTGTTCCCGCATTTCTACGGATTTCCTCTATAGCCTGCTCTTTACTTAACGCCTTCCGGTAGACCCGATCCTCAGTCATTGCATCATAGGCGTCAACCACAGCAATGATTCTGGCGATTAACGGGATGCCCTCACCACGTAGTTGCCGCGGGTACCCCATACCATCCCAGCGTTCATGGTGCGCCAGGATATACTCTGCTATGTGCTCAAGCTGTGATGACGACTTAGCAATCCGATAGCCTATCTCGGGATGTCTCTGCATTATCGCCCATTCCTCAGCATCCAGTTTGCCAGGTTTGTTAAGCACCCGGTCATCAATCGCTACCTTACCAATGTCGTGCAGCATTGCCAGCAGCTCCAACTCATTCAGGTTTTTTTGTGGCAGATGGAGCCTTTCACCGACTCGCCTGGACAAAACGGCCAACCGTTTGGAGTGTCCCTCTGTCTCCTGGCTCTTCTCGTAAACTGTGGCCATCATGGATGAGATGATGGCGCTGTGATAACTCTTGCCCTCAAACAGCTTGCGGTTGCGCATGTTCTCGCCCGCTAACCTCAACGTCTCAGACAGGGTATCTTCCGCTCGCTCTTTGGTGGCAGATCCAACGGCCAGGCTGACCTCATACAACCGGTTACTCCCTTTTTCATTAAGCAGAACGCAGGATGCGCTTATTCTCGCTACAGTTTGCTGGACAGTCTGACTGCATGCATGCGGAAGCAACACGGCAAACTCATCACCACTTACGCGGGCTACAACATCATCTGGACGGCAGGCATCCTGCAACACCCTCGCGGTCTCGCGGATCAATCTATCGCCGTCCGCGTAGCCGAACGCCTCATTGATCAACCTTACCCCGTTGATGTCGACAACGATAACTGAGATTGGCGTGCACCCACTCTGTTCAGCCCTGTCCATTGCGTCCTCAAAGTATTGACGATTGTACAAATTCGTCAGGTAATCATGGTCATTCATGTATTTTATCTGTGCTTCTCTCTGCTTCTGCTTGGAGATATCGATGATGATCCCCTCTAGGGCTTCCACTTCTCCAGAGTCATCAAAGACCCCTTGCCCCATCTCCAGCACCCATTTTCTCTCGCCGCTTCCTGAGATAATCTCGTACTCGTGCCGGAAAGGTTGTTGCCGTTCCAGCACTCGCGCCCACTCCAGCCTGAGGATGTCACGGTATTCTGGTGCAATCAGGTCATTAAAAGACAGTCGACTGTTATTGAGCAAGTCCTCAGTAGGGTAACCGGTCAATTCATGACAGCCTGCAGAAACAAACAGCATTGTCCACTCACTGTCATAGGCACAACGGTAGGCCATACCCGGCAAGTTGTCCAGCAGAACAGCCTTACTTCTTTCGCTATCGAGCAGTGCGCGCTCCATCTCCTTGCGTTTACTAATGTCTTCAATTAGACATAGGTGACTGGCACTGTCGTTGTCTGGCAGCTGCAAGGGAGCTATGTGCATATGGGTCCATATGATTGTCCCATCGGGCCTTATATAGCGCTTTTCCATATTATAGCTTTCTATCTCGCCGCGGCGCATCATAGCATAGTACTCTCGATCACGGGAGAGATCATCAGGGTGGGTAATATGTGCCCAACCTAACTTCTCTAACTCCGCCTGCGACCAGCCCACAATTTTCGTGTACATCGGGTTGAAGTCAGGCTTGAGATTGGTTTTGATCTTCATATAGGAGTCCTCATGGCCTATGGCAATGCCTATAGGCGACTGATCGAATATTGCCCGAAACAGCGTCTCACTCTCCTGCAGCCTGGCGTCTAAGTCTATCAGCTTCCGTCTCTCCTTTTGCAGGTGCCGGTTCTGAGTAAGCACGGTATATAAGGCCGTTAGTGCTATGATCGCGTACACCACCGCCACCCCGACTTGGATGGTCCGAACGACAGCATGGTCATGCCACGCGCTAGCTGGATAATCAATCCCTAAGACAGCTATCGCCGTTCCACTGACCGGAT
>JAWLDB010000224.1:0-4293 GCA_041686915.1 Bacillota bacterium | reverse complement strand
GGCATTGTCAAAAGTGAGCCCCAAGAAATCACAATCAAGCGATAGCACTCGTGGACTAAGCTAAACCCCACGTTCCTTTTCAGGACCGTGGGGTTCAGCTTAGTTTGAGCCCGCAATAACCTTGCTCAGCTCGTTGATTGCACCGGTCAGCACTTCCAGTTTCCCCTCGATGCGTACGAGCAGATACATGGAGAGTACTACCGGGAAACCGATGTTCGCTATTTGAGGCAGAAGGTCTTCCATAGTGAAGTTCTCCTTTCTTTGGTTATGCTTTTCCGACGGCTATCTCCTCGTAGGTGGCACCGTGCAGCAGTGCGTCTTCGAGTACATCAGCGCAGTCAGGGCAGAGTTCCAGGTCACCACAGATGATGCCATCTTCGTGAAACAAGGCCATCTTATGTACCGTCTGCAGACGATTGCAGAGGGAACAGCGCTGCTTCTTGCCATCTCGGAACGTTAGCATGTTTACTTTAATCATTAGTAGAGAACCTCCTTAGTTGCTAAGATTTAGTTAGGCCGCCTGGTTTAGTGCCAGGCGGCCATAGTTGTTAGAACAAAGGTGTTACATCACGGCTGACCACGCGTGCGGCTGAAATGCCGGTAAATGCGCCGCCAGTAGAGTTGAAGATGTTCTTATCGATGATCGTCTGCATCGCCGTCTGCACTTCTGCTGGAGTCAGAGCTGGCTTCGGATCCGGAATGGAAAGAGAAGCCGTACGACCATCGGCGTTGGTGAAAACCAACTGCAAGGTAGTTACTGCTGCCACTATAGCTCACCTCCTTTCTTACCAGGCTAGCTTAGTCCTGGATTAGACCGGCTGATCAATCAGCTCGCCGTCATCCACGCGGTTAATGTGAACTATAGCGTGCTGCTGCAGGCCGCCGATGGTCAGGGCTACATCATACAGGTCCTGATCCACGGCTTCCGGCTTGACGCGGGAGAACGACCGGGTGCGGAGCACCGGTTGCCCGAACTCGTTCGTACCGGTCTGAACCGCGACTAACAGGCGGCTCTCGATAGGCTGCTTTACTACTGCCATGCTTGTTCACCTCCTTCTCTGCCGACTCGCAGTGCCAGCCGCGGCGACTGCTGTGAGTAGATAATAGCAGGGGGTGAGGGGGCTTGTAGAATTGGGAGTTTGCGCGAAGTCGATGTGGATTGATCCTGTGTTACCGGCGAAAGTCGAGTGGCGATGGGCGGACAATGAGCGAGTTTGGGGAAAGTAGGCGAAGTTTGCTGGACAGGTTAGGGCATAAGGTTGCTGATCCTCCACGGTGAGATTACAACAGAGTACACTGCTGTGTTCCATCATAAGTGCAGAGCTTATACTGTTTGCTCCAGACATTAGTGGCATCCCATTACGCATGGCGAATGATTTTAGACCTGACTAAAAAAATATCTAGAAACATGCAGTAAGAACTACACAATGAACATAATATACTGAATAAAATAATTAAGCATCTACCTGGTAACTACACCCTAGTGAAGCAACACAGATGCATTGTGAGTGTTTTTAATAGAATGGAGGGTGGTTTTCGCATATGCAAAGGTACCTGATTGTGGACGTTGGCAGCACCACTACCAAGGCGCTTCTCATTGAGCAGCTTAGTGGCGAATGGCGCCTTAGCTTTCGAGGCGAAGCTGCTACCACCGTCGAAGCTCCGTATGAGGACGTAATGGTGGGGGTGCGCAGAGCCGTCAACAATGTCGAGCGACTGAGCGGGCTGAGGCTTCTAGGTGAAGAGGCGAGTGATGAGGTCTCTTTCCTGGCTACAAGCAGCGCAGGCGGAGGATTACAGGTTCTTGTCTGTGGGCTGGCCAGGTTTATTACTGCGGAAAGCGCGGAAAAAGCGGCGCTCGGAGCAGGAGCTATCCTGATGGACGTAATCTCTGCCGATGATGGGCGTAACCTGCTAGCTCACTTGGAAGGACTTCGGCATGCACGGCCAGATATGGTCTTGCTCGCAGGCGGTATAGATACTGCAACTAACGTCGACTTCATAGCCGAGTTCTGTGATTTGCTTAACTCGGCCAGCCCCCGGCCGCGCTTTGGTGAGGGCTACTCATTACCCATCATTTACGCGGGTTGTCCAAAGGGCGCTGAATTGACTGAGGACACACTGTCTGATGAGTTTGCACTGCATGTTATCCCCAACATCCGCCCGGAGATGGATGTGGAGAACTTACAGCCAGCTCGTGAGGCGATTCATGAGCTGTTTCTTACCCACGTGATGGCCCAGGCCCCCGGTTATGCCAGTCTAAAGGATGCCACCTCAGCCTCGATTCTGCCTACGCCGGTTGCCGTTGGCAAGATAATGACACTGCTTGCCCAGAGAGACGGAATTGACATCCTGGGTGCAGATATTGGTGGTGCGACTACAGACATCTTTTCCGTAATAGATGGCAGTTTCAACCGTACTGTTAGCGCTAATCTGGGCATGAGCTACAGTGCAGGCCATGTGCTCGTAAGTGCCGGTGTTGAGCGAATCATGCGCTGGCTTCCCTACACAATCAGTGAACAGGAGCTCGTAGACGAGATTCTGGATAAACTCGTCTATCCAACCACCGTACCCTCCACTATTCGCGATCTGCTCATAGAACAGGCTGTTGCTAGAGAAGCATTACGGTTATCCGCTATTCACCATACCAGCTTGATCAAGACACTGCCAAAAGAACGCAGCCTGATGCAAAAGGCAATTAATTCTCAGCTCAGTAACGCGCGGGCTAGAGGTGAACGACAGCAGATGTTAGACATGCGCCGGGTGGAACTGCTCGTCGGGAGTGGGGGAGTCCTATCGCATGCACCACGCCGGGAGCAGGCCGCTGTAATGCTGCTCGATGCATTCCAGCCCAAGGGGTATACTTTCCTAGCCGTAGATAGCATCTTCATGATGCCTCACTTGGGCGTGTTGTCTGAGCTCAAGCCAGATATTGCGCTGCATGTCCTCGAGCGAGATTGCTTCATCCCCTTAGGGCCGAGCTTCTCACTATTTGGCAACAAGCGACCGGAGCAATTGGGGCAGCAGGCTTTGACTTATGCCATCAACACAACCGAGGGTATCTCCCGCGGGAAGATAAACCTTGGTGAAGTTAAGTTGCTACCGGTCGCATTAGGAGAGCCTTGCAGTGTTCGTCTTGAGCCGACGGCTGCCTTTGATATCGGGGCTGGCCCCGGTAGAGCAGTGGGGAGGGAAGTCACCGCTGGGCTGCTGGGAGTCGTCATTGACGCTCGAGGGCGTGACTGGGCGGACCTAGACGTAACAGTAGCGCAGGAACTAACAGCCAATACTCTACGCACACTTGGTGCCTTTACTGACGCAGAGCTGCAGCAGGCAGCGCTTGGGGGTGAGTAATTTGAAACCACAGTTCATTGAACGCTTGCGGCTACTGCCCTACCATGGGCAGGTGGATGTTGAGGTAGGCGATCTGGTGACCGAGACGCAATCTATAGCTCACCTAGACTATGCACCGGCGACGATGCAGCGGGTAAACGTAGCTATAGACTTGCTGATTGAACCGGCTGAGCTGAAGCAGAAGCTGCTGAAGCAGGATGGGGAGTTTGTGCGATGTGGCGAAGTGCTGGCGGCCTCATACTTACTCGGAGAACGCATCTGTTCCGTTACTCCCATAGATGGTTACATCGGCATGGTCTCTCGCCGGCTAGGCCAAGTCTATATCAGACAGCCGTTGCCACTTGGGGTTGGGCAGCGCGCTGAAATCGACGTGGTAGATGAACTGGGTGTTACTACCCTCAAGGAAGTTCTGAAGGTGAAAGAAGGGACCAGGGTGATGCCTGGCCAGGCGATAGCAGCTACCATAGGGGTGAAGCCAAAGGTAATCACTTCACCGCTGTTTGGGCAAGTGACCTCAATCTCAGGAGGTAAGGTAATCATTGAACCCCTTAGGGTTAAGACCGAGCTGCGTGCGTACCTAAAGGGTAAGGTAACCAAAGTCCTGTCAGGGCAGGGGGCAGTAATCAGGGCGTATGCTCATGTAATACAAGGCCAGTACGGTATCGGCGGTGAGAATGGGGGAGAACTGTTGGTGGTAGCTGAGCCAGCTGAGCGCTTGAACGCAAGCCATGTTTCCGGTTCCTGGAGTGGAAAGGTGGTCGTTGCTGGCCAGACAGCAAGCTTGGAAATGCTGCAGGCTGCTGAAGCTGCCGACTGCGCTGCCTTGGTAGTAGGGCACATGCATTACGAGACTTTGCGGTCATACGTTGGTGGAATGGGCACACCAGGCCTTACTGGTCGGGAAGAAACTAAAATGACGGTGGTACTGACCGAGCGTTT
>JAWLDB010000223.1:0-4299 GCA_041686915.1 Bacillota bacterium | reverse complement strand
GGACGACTATCTCCCCGGGCAAATCGCCAAGGAAGGCGGAAACCCAGTTGAGTTTATCGGTTCTGCAGTCTTTCTTGATGGTGCGATGATCGGAGTTTTGACAGGTGAGGAGACCAGAGAAAGCCTGCTACTAAGGCCTTACAGCAGAGCTAATGAGTTTCTGGTCACTTACAAAGACCCCTTATCGCCAGAGGACCGGATAGCGGCTCGCTTGAAGAGAGAAGCAAGGCCAAAGGTCGATTTGGGCCTAAAATCTGATCCTGCGCAGTTGGAGATAAACCTGCCTATCGACATGGAAGTCTTGGCTATACCGAGCCTTCAAAACTACGTAACCGACCTGGAGAGGCAGGAAATGTTGCGTCAATCTCTGGAACAGCAGTTGGAACAGAAGTTCACTGCCCTGATAGCAAAGACCCAGCAACAATTTGCTGCTGACCTCTTCCAATGGAACCTGTATGCTCGATCTCGAGTCTTGACCATCAACCAACTGGAAGCAGTGAACTGGCGCGAGGCTTACCCCAAAGCCAACATCTCAATCAACGTCGACCTTACCCTCACTCTCTTTGGTAAACAGCTGGCGCCGCCAACCGCAGGGTCCGGCGTAGGGGGGAGGTAGCAGATGTGGTTTAGACTGGTAGCGTTGGCCTATCTGGTATACTACACATGGAGCTATGCCCGTTATATTTGGGTAAAGGAGAATAATATGCTCGGCGCTTTCGCCGTCTTCGCTTTAGGTGCGTTGATTATTGCTGTTCCTGCCTATATCCACTGGTTTGGTTAAGCCCCAAAACCCGCTCAAGAATGAGCGGGTTTTTTTGTGACATCTATTGCCACATGTATTATAGCCGTATATAATTATATACAACAGAGGAGGCGAACAACTAATGCATGACATCGCAGCGCGTTTACAACGTCTGGAAGAGGCGGTGTTTGGGAAGGGTGAAGAAGCTGCTCCGCGGTCTGCTACCCCTTCAGTTGATGACCACGAGCTGCTTACCGGTGTATTTCAGCACCTGCTCCCCAGGAGTCAGAAGCTGGCTGAGGGGGACCGTTTGGTCGTGCAGTTCGTTGTATCGGGACAGCCCGAACCAAGGGTCACGGGCCATGCGAGTTCTTTGGCGGTGCTCCGGGACGAGGAAGCAGACGAAGGAGTTGCCCGCCTCTGCAGTGTGCTAGGCTCCAAACAGCGTATAAGTATACTCAAACACCTGAGCCTCATCGACATGAGCAACGGCGAACTGGCGGAAGCGACTGGTATGGCAGGAGGCCACCTGCACCATCATTTAAGGGACCTGCTCAGTCTCGCTCTGGTAGAGAAGCGGGACGATGGCCATTATTTCGCCACAGAGGCAGGGATCAACACCTACCTGACCGTGGCGGGGCTGCACCGACGACTAGCATATGATGACAGAACATCCTTTCAGATGAACCTTCCGAGAATGGAAGGCGATTAATTACAAGGGAGGAAGACCAATGAGCACTGATATTAATGTCCCAGTGCTGCGCAACCAACGGTTCTTAGTCATCTGGATCGGGCAGACAATCTCTATTCTCGGCGATACTCTATATAACTTGGCTTTGATGTGGTGGGTAGTGCAGGAGACAGGCAGCGGAACTGCCATGTCAGCAGTAGCATTGGCTGGGGCCCTGCCGCGGATCATCCTCGGGCCTTTGGTTGGCGTCTATGTAGATAGATGGGACCGACGGATGCTAATGTTCGTTTCCAACCTGGTGAACGGCGTAATCACAGCGAGTATAGCTGTCCTACTATGGCAGGGAGGCTTTTCGCTCAGCCTGATTATTATCTCCGCTGCACTAATGGGTATCGTGTCAACGTTTCATGCTCCAGCTTTTGAAGCTGCTGTACCGACCATAGTTGGCGAGAAGGAACTTGTACGCGCAAACTCTTTGATGCAGACAAGTCACAGCGTCACCGGCCTGGTCGCCCCGGCTTTGAGCGGTGTGCTGATCGCTTTTGCCGGCACAGGTTTCTCTATCATGGTTGACGCAATTACTTTCTTTATCGCCGCCATATCTTTGCTCCTGATCACTCTGCCAAAACCTGTAGCTAACACAGTGGAGCAACGCAGTGTTCTAGCCGATGCAGCTGAAGGTTTTCGTTACATTTCCCGGCACGGCATGCTGTTACCGATGTTAATGTTCTTTGCAGTGATCAATCTCACGCTCGCCCCTATGGGTATCGCACTACCCATTCTCATCGCTAAGGTGATGGAGGCTGGCCCCGAGATGCTGGGCCTATTCGGAAGTTTCCAATCCGCCGGCATCTTGATTGCTTCTTCGTTGTTATCCGCAGCTCCAGGGCTGATCAAGCGCACTGGGGTAGCAATGGTTGCTGCAATCCTGATGATTGGCGCATCTACAGTTGTGATCGGCTTTGCACCGGGCAACTGGGCTCTGCTGGCAGGTGCCACTGGCCTCGGTATCGCGTTAATCATCGCGAATGTCGCTTCCCAAACCATCTGGCAACGGGAAGTGACAGATGAACTGAGGGGTAGGGTGTTCGCGGCTCGCCACACCTTCAGCTCTGGCTTGAGACCGCTTGGCTTGGCTGTGGCCGGACCCATGATAGACTGGGTTGGCGCGCGCTGGTTGATGGGGGGCGCAGGCATTATCTGCATGGTCACTGCTCTGGCAGGCTGGCTCGTACCAGGCTTGATCGGCTATCAACACACCGCCAAGCAGCCGGATGCAGCGGCATAGCCACAGAACCCCGAGAACTCGAAAGGCAACCCAGACGGGTTGCCTTTTCTCATGCCCTATTTTCTGCGCAAGCAGGGGACGGACCCTGTCCGTCCCACCTAACACGTGTGGAACATGTTCCACCCCTACACAGATACACCAAGGATGTAGCACTCAATCTGCCCTGTGTATATATATTGAAGTATAGACTACGAAAGGAGGTGACAGACATGAGGCTGCAGCGCATTCGTGAGTACAGAACCGCTAAGCGGGTGGCCAGGGGGGTTAACCACTATAACCATGTGCACATCGGCGCGCGCCAAGTGCTCCGCAGGCCGCACTATACTATTCAGGTCAACGGACGCCGGGCAGGCTGGATCGGCTGCTTAGGCCGAGGCAAAGGCACTTACGAAGTAGCACATCTGTCCGTATTGCCCAAATACCGTCGGCACGGTCTTGCAGAGTCAGCTGTGTGGCGGGTGCTTCGAATAATCCGGGCATCCGGTGGACGTTACGCCTACGCGCGCATCAAACGCTACAACCGCCCATCGATGGGCCTGTTCCGCAAGCTGGGGTTCCGTAAGATAAGAGGTGGCAGGGTATACCGGTTTGGTAGGAGGGTATAGTCTAGTCTTAACCGGGTGTTGCATTTCCGATAGGCGGCTGCACATATATACTTGCAGTGATATAAAGAGGGAGGGTGATTAAACCTGGACATCTGGAAATATCACGACATTACTTCGACCTATCTTACTTTCCTCAACCCGTTGAACACACAGAAGCTCGATGAAATCATCAGCATTATGGACCTCGCAGAAGGTGCCCGCGTACTGGACATTGCCTGCGGTAAGGCAGAGCCGTTAATCCGTATTGCAGAGCGGTATCACATTCAAGGTACCGGTGTCGACATCTCTCAGTTCTTTGTAGATGCCGCCAAGCAGGCAGCAGAACAACGCGTATTTGCTCCTTCTCAGGTCGAGCTGCTGGTGATGGACGGTAAGGAGTTTAAGCCAGACAAGCAATTTGACCTCAGCATCTGCCTTGGCGCCAGTTGGGTGTACGGCGGTTTTCCGTCCACTCTCAACCATTTAGCCCAGTTTACCCGCCCACAAGGCCTGATCATGGTCGGCGAGCCATACTGGAGATGCGAACCTTCCGAAGAGTTCTTGAAAGCAACCGGGGAATCAAGAGATAGCTTCGCTACTCACGCCGGGAATGTGGAGGCAGGCATCAATGCTGGGTTAATCCCCATATACAGCGTGGCTAGTAGTCAAAATGACTGGGACCGCTATGAATGGTCACGCATCAGGGCGGGCGAGACCTACGCCTTGCGGCACCCCGAAGACCCGGATGTACCTAAGCTCCGAGCGAGAGTCAAGCAGGTGCGCGATAACTACCTGAAGTATGGCGGCCGTGAGTATTTCGGCTGGGCCGTCTACCTGTTTGTGAAGCCATAAATCCCACAAAAAGGGCGGAACATGTTCCGCCCGCGACCCACAAAACCAACCCAAGAAAGAAGTAGGGGCAGAATTGCATTCTGCCCTCTTTTCATCCGCGCATTCCCTAGATGCTTTTTGGGCGGAACATGTTCCGCCCCTA
>JAWLDB010000222.1:0-4299 GCA_041686915.1 Bacillota bacterium | reverse complement strand
CGTTCTCCGAGATGTCATCCAGATGGATGGGTTCCAGGATATTGCCTTCGATGAACTCAGTTGTGTCCTTGATAATCTGCAGCAAGTGATTATCCATATGTCATCACAACCTCAGCAATATTTGTCCAGATTTTGCTATAAGCGTCCTATATACTATACCATGCGTGCCGAGAGTCTAGAAGGGATGTGGGTGCATGAGTGAGAGAACGCAAGCTGAACTGAGGAAGCGCTACCTGGCAGCAGTAGACAGGTTCGTAGAAAAGGTGAAGCCCGACCCGAACGTCATCGCAGTCATTGTCAGTGGCAGCCTGGCCTATGACGTCCTTTGGGAGAAGAGCGACATCGACATGTATGTGGTGGTGCGCGACCAGCAGCTAAAGAACACTTCATACGCTATTATTGACGACGGCATAGTTATAAACGTTAGTCTTACTATCAGAAGCTCGTTCAAACGGGACATGGAAGGTATCATTGGGGGCTCGTTTTTCCAGTCGTACCTGGCCAAGGGCAATATGGTCTACTCGACCGATGACAGTCTGGTGGAAGCCTTTGAGGACATGAAGCTGGTAGGCAAGGATGACATCGCCCGGTCTGCCTTTCTGATTACAGGTAAACTGCTTGGTGAGGTGGAAAAGGCCGAGAAGTGGCTGACCGCGAGGCAGGATCCGCTTTATGCCCAGTACTACCTGCTAAAGGCTGCCGAGTCAGTGGCAGCGATGGAGCTCTGCTTGGCGGGGCAACCCATCGGACGCGATGCCATCCAGAAGGCGCTCACGCTGAACCCTGACGCTATTACGCCTTTCTACCACGAGGCTATGTCCCGGCACCTGAGCGAAGAAGAGATCAAGCAGGGCATCGATACGCTGTACGCCTATATTGAACAGCATCTGGACATCATCCAGAGGCCAGTAATAGCCTTCATGGAAGACGAAGAAATCAAGACCAGTACCCTGATCGCCAAGCACTTCGGTACCGAGTCGCACTTTCTGATCCACGTATTCGAGCATCTGGCAGACTTAGGAGTAATCGAGCGGGTGTCCCAAACTATTCGCATCACGCCTAAGGGTAGGCAGAACCATGAAGAACTCGGTTACCTGTACATAAGGGAGTAGGAGGGACGCGTATGAGCATTAGGACCACCATTGAGGTCTCCGGAGCCAAGCAGAACAACCTGAAGAACATCTCAGTAGAGATTCCACGTGACAAGCTGACGGTCATCACCGGCGTATCCGGTTCGGGCAAATCTTCCTTGGCCTTTGACGTCATCTACGGTGAAGGGCAGCGGCGCTTCCTTGACTCCATCTCTACCTTTGCCAAGAGCCGCATCAGCCAGCTGAAGAAAGCCAAAGTAGACTACGTGCGCGGCCTCTCCCCAGTCATCGCTATCGAGCAGAAGAAGGGCAACAACAACCCGCGGTCCACAGTTGGCACTGTCACAGATATCAACGACTACCTGCGGCTGCTGTACTCGACGGCTGGTGAAGGCAAGTGCCCACAGTGCGACCATCCACTCAAGCAGCTCTCGGCAGCTCAGATAGCCGAGCATATCGCCGGCCTGCCAGCAGGTACCGTGGTGGAGCTCCGGGCCCCAGTCTATAAGGTCTTTGGTGAGGACTATGAGTACACCTTCAAGCTGCTGCGTGACAAGGGATACAAGAGACTCTTGGTCGACGGGCAGCCGTTCTCGCTAGCTGACCAGGATGACTTGGATGAGAGCAAGGAGTATCAGCTGGAACTAATCATCGACCGCTTCACCCTGAAGAACGACTCCTACATCCAGCTGACCAAGTCGATTGAGGCAGCCATGCTCAGCCTGGAAGAGGACATCATGATTAAGGTGGAAGTGGTGGGAGGGGTAGACCCGTCCTTCTACGAGGCTTTCGGCTGCCCGGAACACCATTACTCCCTATGCGAAATGCAGCCCTTCCACTTCTCATTTAACACCCCGGCCAGCGCCTGCAGTACCTGTATGGGTGTGGGGATGTCTTACGTAGTGGAACCGCGTTTTCTGGTAGTTGCCCCAACCAAAAGCATCAACCAGGGTGCCTTGAAGAATACCGTCTTCAATACCTCTGGCAAGGATAGCTACAAAGGGGTCGTCATGTACAGCCTGTCCCAGAAATATGACTTCAGCCTGGATACTCCTTGGAATGAGTTGCCGACCCACATCCACGAGCTACTCTTCCATGGCACCAAGGGTGAGCCGGTAGAGATGCTGCACCCGCCGTTCTCGAAGAAGCGCAACTGGATCACTGGCCGTGCCAGGCCCTTCCGGGGCTTCGTACAGCAGCTGGAGAGCTGGTACAAGCACTATATTCGGAGGACAGCATCTACCGAAGCCATCGAGCCGACGTTCATCCGGGACTGCATGATTGAGAAGATCTGCCCGGAGTGCCATGGCGCGAGACTGAAGCCCCAGAGACTGCAGATCACGGTCGGCGGCAAGAACTTCGATGAGTTAAGTCGTATGCAGCTCCCGGAGCTGCTCGAGTTCCTGGACTCTTTGGCCTTTGGTGCGGACATCCAAGAGGTGGCGTCATCGATAGTCAGGGAGCTAAGGAACCGTTTGGAGCTTCTGATTAACATCGGGCTGCACTACATTAGCCTAGGCAGACGCAGCGATAGTATCTCCGGCGGCGAGATGCAGCGCATCAAGATGTCGACCCAGATTAGCAGCGAACTGATGGGAATGCTCTACGTGATGGATGAGCCGAGTATCGGGCTGCACCCGCGGGACTCGAGCCGCGTCATCGATACCATGAAGAAGCTGCGGGACATCGGCAACACCGTGATTGTGGTGGAGCATGACGTGGAGACGATGATGAACGCCGACTACGTCATCGAGGTGGGTCCTGGGCCAGGGGTACATGGTGGCAGCATTGTGGCGGCAGGAAGCATCAACGATGTGATGAATGAGCCGCGTTCGGTTACCGGGCAGTACTTGTCTGGGGCGGCTAAAATCCCCGTTCCGCAGCAGCGCATGCGTGTTGCAGACGACTTCCTCTCCATCCAAGGGGCCAGAGAGAACAACCTGAAGAACGTGGACATAGATATTCCGCTCGGCGTCTTCCTCTGCGTCACAGGTGTTTCCGGTTCAGGGAAGAGCTCATTGATCAACGAGATACTCTATAAACAGCTGAGGGTGCTGAAGACGGGCGCCCGGATCACCACTGGCGAGCACGACTTCCTGTTTGGTGCCGAGTTGCTGAACAACGTAATCAATATAGACCAGACGCCCATCGGCCGGAACAGCAAGTCCAATCCAGCCACCTACATCGGCCTCTACGATCGGATCCGCAAGCTGTTCGCCGAGCAGCCTGAGGCTAAGGCTAGGGGCTACAAACAGATAGACTTCAGCCTGACGCACGCCAATGGCACCCGCTGCGAGCACTGCGCTGGTGACGGGGTGCTCGTCACCAGCCTGCAGTTCATGGCAGACATCGAGACCATCTGCCCGGTATGCAAGGGCCTGCGCTTCTCAGTTGAAGGCCTCGAGATCAAGTACAAGGGCAAGAGCATCGCCGAGGTCCTGGAGATGACTGTCGAGGAAGCCCTGGAGTTCTTCCAGGATGAACGCTACCTGTCGCATAAGCTTGGCATCATGGATGAACTGGGCCTCGGGTACATGCGCCTCGGACAGAGCTCGACCACTCTATCCGGCGGTGAGGCCCAGCGCGTTAAGCTGGCGCATGAGCTGGCCAAGATCAAACGCGGCAGCCGTAACCTGTACATCCTGGATGAGCCCACAACAGGCCTGCACTTGTCAGACATCCAGAAGCTGGTGGACTGCCTGAAGCGCTTGGTGGACCAGGGCCACTCGGTAATCGTCATCGAGCATCACCTGGACGTGATCAAGTGCGCCGACTACATCATCGACATGGGCCCAGAGGGCGGCAACGGCGGCGGAACTGTAGTCGCCGAAGGTACCCCCGAGCAGGTCGCCAAGGTCGAGGCATCACACACCGGCCGCTTCCTGCGCGAGGTCCTGGACTGAGACGAAGGGACAGTCCCTTCGTCTCACTCCGTCGTGCCCTGTTCCCGGGAGATAGGAAAGGGCTGCCTGACTGGCGAAAGGATAGGCAATGGATAACACGGACCTGAAGCGCAGAAAGGAGTGGTTTCTACGTCAGATATCAAACGGGAAGTGCTCGAAACTATCGACCGCAACAGAGAGGCCATGCGGCCGTCGGTGACAGTATCTTCGCCTTTGCCGAGCCGGCCATGCAGGAGTATGAAACCTGCAGTTTTCTCAGTGGCATCCTGCGGGACTTTGGCTTCACAGTGGAGACCGGTATCTCC
>JAWLDB010000221.1:0-4325 GCA_041686915.1 Bacillota bacterium | reverse complement strand
AACACGACGCACGCGGCCGAAAGCTGTGAGGTGGACTCGTTCCACTAAGCAGAAGTCCCCACACTCCGAACAAGGGTCCTCATCAGGCCTTGGAGAGTCCGCGGCTGTTCGCTGTGTCCAACTGGACCTGTCCAGCTTCGGCGACGAGACTGGACCGAGCGATAATAACCCTGCCGTGGCAAAAACTGTAGGACCACTTGCTGCCCCCAGATGTGATGTGTCTGGACGCGAACAGGAGATAGAAGCCGAGACTGCAGGAGGGACGGTGTCCTGATGATGGCGGCCAAAGCCCTTGCTTGGCCGGAGGTAGCGCCCCTGTATGGCGGCGACGCTGGGCAAGGGAAGGGTGGAACGCAGAGGTTTCAAACAGTGTACGCAACTATAAGAAACGGGTTATATCCGACAGTCATTAATACCGGTATCTACCAACCCCACCAGAGTTGGTATAATGGTCCGGCAAGACGGCCGCGAAAATGACGAGCTCCGCCCAGTAGAAATCACACGCGATTATCTCAAGCATCCAGAAGGTTCGGTGTTGATTACAACTGGCGAGACGAAAGTGATATGCACCGCTACTGTAGAAGATGGTGTACCGGGTTGGCTGAACGGAAAAGGGCAAGGATGGTGCACTGCAGAGTACGGTATGCTCCCGCGATCCACTGATAATCGTATCAATCGATACCGAAGAAGCGGTCGTACCTATGAGATTCAGCGATTGATCGGACGGTCACTGCGAGCAGCTCTGGACCTCGGATCCTTGGGTGAACATACCCTCCGCATCGATTGTGATGTCATCCAGGCAGATGGCGGTACCCGCACAGCATCGATTACGGGTGGTTACATCGCTCTTGTTGATGCTGTGGATTACATGCTGACGATGGAGATGATACCGGAGACCCCCCTTGTTGGTACCGTTGCTGCTGTGAGTGTTGGTGTGGTCAACAGTGAGTGTCTCCTCGATTTGTGTTACATAGAGGATTCCACTGCTGACGTTGACATGAATATCGTGATGAAGGATAGTGAATTCGTTGAGGTACAGGGTACTGCTGAAGGGGAGACCTTCAATCGGGTCCAGATGGATGAGATGCTGGATCTGGCTGCCAAGGGCTGCCAAGAATTGATGGAAGAGCAGGAACGCAGCCTGTGTCCTGAGTAGTGTCTGTGTGTGTTTCACGTTCTGCACATTCAGATAGCATAGCTAAATGCATCTGAAACCAAATGTTTATGAGGAAAGTGTTTACGATAAGAATTGCTTGCATACGGTGAGTAGGGAACGCATTATACGGCGGCTATAGCAAGGTCGCTGTGACGTAGTTCTGATAGCTCGGCGTATAGCAATGTTTAAATCGCCAGCGTAACTGGCTGGCTGAGCGCGCACACCTCAGACTGTGCGTGTGTTTACAGGTCCAAAGTCCTCGCGAGAGGCTCCCGAGAGCTGCACTCAATGTGCGCTTGATGACAGGACTCATCGGGACCAGACGTTGCGATTGGAGTCATTCCCGATGGGGGACCGTCGATGCATACGCTTTGGAGTCGTACTCCCGCCACCAAGTTTGTGGCAGAAGTGTGTGGATTGATTGCAGAGGATGGAGGTACGAATGAGGTTTACTCAACTCCTTGGCAGCAGGTAATGCTGCACCGGTTATATGATTAGGACTGCAATTCGTTGTACGGTTGTTGGTGGATGACTCGGTTGACATGCCGAAGAAGGACGCGACAAGCGGCGATATGCCGTGGGTAGGCGCATGAAGCCATTGATCCACGGGATTCCGAATAGGACCTCTGAGCACGGGCTATTACCTCGTGCTATTCCCGAGTCATTTCGGGAAGGGGAACGCTCAGAACTGAAACATCTTAGTATGAGCAGGAGTAGAAAACAAGTCGTGATTCCCTTAGTAACAGCGAGCGAAAAGGGAAAAGGCCAAACTGAACCCCATCACGAAGAGTGCTGGGGGATGTGGTGTACGGGCCACGGACAAGTGCCTCAACGTTGAAATCAAAGTCGTCTGGAACGACGCGGCAGAGAGGGTGACACCCCCGTAGGTGTAAGACGTTGGCATGTCTGTGAGTCCCAGAGTAGCATGGGTCAGTTGTCTCGTGTGAATATCGCAGGTACAATCTGCGAAGCCTAAATACTATGTCAAACCGATAGCAGACTAGTAGCGCGAGCGAAAGTTGAAAAGTACCGCGGAAGCGGGGTGAAAAGTACCTGAAACCAGCAATCTAATCAAAGGATGCTGATTAAAAGAGGAGATACTCAGGGAACGAATCAGGAGAGATCCTGTACTAGGACCTGAGTGGATCGAATCAGCATCATCCGTCTTGAACCACGGACCAGGGAGTTCATAGAAGTGGCGAGGATAAGGTGTAACAGCCGTAAACGAAGGGAAACCAACATGCCCGCAGCCGGGCAATCCGGTGAGGGGCGACGTCTACAAGGGCGTGTAGTCACAGCTATGACACGAGAAACCAGTCGATCTAGGCTTGGTCAGGGTGAAGCCGGGCGAAAGCTCGGTGGAGGCCCGATAGGGTTCTGATATACAAATCGTTCCGTTGAACTGGGCCTAGGGGTAAAAGGCTTATCTAGACTGGTGATAGCTCGTTCTCCGCGAAGTTGGTCGCAGCCAAGCTCTGCCTGAGATATCATGTGGTGTAGAGCACTTTCGGACGACTCGGGATCCCTTACGGGATTTCACCGTCCTGAAAACTCCGAAGTTGCATGAATCGTAGATGGCAGGAGAAGGGTACCCGGGGTAAGCCCGGCAGGCCGAGATGGGGAGAACCGAGAGTGTGGTTAAGGTCCCTAAGTGCCAGATAAGTGCGATAATGAAGGGCGTCGAGAGCCCAAGACAGTCTGGGGGTGAGCTTAGAGGCAGCTATCCCCGAACGAAAGCGTAACAGCTCACAGACCGAGGCTCTTGGCCTCTAAAATGGACGGGGCTAAATCTGGCCACCGAGACCATACCGCACGCGGGTAACACTGCGTGATCGGGTAGCGGAGCGACCTGATGGGATAGAAGTAGGGCCGTGAGGTCCTGTGGACCCGTCAGTTTTGATCATCCTGGTAGTAGTAACAGCGAAGCATGGTGAGAATCCATGCCACCGAAAGGGAAAGGGTTCTTCGGCAATGCGTCGTCAGCCGAAGCTTAGTCGGTTCTAAGTGGCATCGTAATTCGCGTGTCACGAAAGAGAATCAGGTTAATATTCCTGAACCTCGGAAGTACTCTACGCGGTAACGCTAAGCCGGACTTGTAACTCATCCGGATATGCCAAATACAGCCTTCGCTGTATTTAACAAGATAATCCTGCCGAGTACCGTAATGGTGAGACGTAGGAGAAACTTGGAATAGCGGGTGGTTGATCATCCGTTTGGCCTATTCCCGGTGACCTTGAAAAACGAGTCCGGAAGAATCTTCCGAGTCCGTACCCAGATCTGACACAGGTTCCCTGGCTGAGAAAGCCAAGGTGTATCCAGTTCACTCCAGTTGAGGGAAATCGGCCAATTAGCAGCGTAACTTCGGGATATGCTGTGCCTAGGTTGGTTCACGCCTTCCCAGGTCTTTTGTTACTAGGGGGTCCCAACTGTTTAATAAAAACATAGCTGACTGCGAGCGCGTAAGCGTTAGTACAGTCAGTGACTCCTGGTCTGTGCCCGTATGTTAAAGCTCCGGAAGGGGTCCAAGCACGGGTCAACGCCGGGACTAACTATGAGTCTCTTAAGGTAGCCATACGCCTTGTCGGTTAAATGCCGACGTGCATGAAGGGATTAATGAGGGCCCCACTGTCCCCAACTGGAACTGGGTGAACCTACACCGTACCGAATAGTGTACGTAGCGCCAATGGGAAGAGAAGTCCCTGCGGAGGTTTACTACGCAGCCTGTTATTGCCATCTTTGCCTTCGTGCAAAGCGTAGTCAGGAGCGTTGAACCCCAACTCCTGGGTTGGGTGAATGCGACAATGTAACACTGACCACGTAGACGAGGGTGGCTAACCTAGGCCCAGTGTGCCTAGGGACACTTTCAGGTAGGCAGTTGGGCTGGGGCGGCACGCGGCTGACATCAGATCAGCCGCGACCAATGCTGAGCTCAGAGGCGACGGAAACGCCTCGTTGAGATTAAGGGCATAAGCTCGGCTGATGGGATCCCGCCACGCAAAGGATCCCGGGGCGAAAGCCTGGCCTATCGAACTTCCTTATAGCCAATTGTAAGTGCAGGAAATGACAAAAAACTTACGGGTCTTCAGAGTCATTCTGAAGGCCGAGGAACCCAGGGGTATGTAACCCCGGTATTGTCATTCCGAGTCGCTTCAAGGCTGTGACTTCTCTC
>JAWLDB010000220.1:0-4363 GCA_041686915.1 Bacillota bacterium | reverse complement strand
CTCTCTCCGCAAACTGAAATCTGCCTAAGTCCCGGGCCGAGCACATGCACAGATTTTATGGGAAGCAGGTTGACACCGCTCAGCCACTGCCTGCTAATGCGGCGGAAGAGCTTGACAGGCAAGTAGCCGCCGCACGGCTTCTGCCAGCCGGTTTGGTGTTTCTCAACGACCAGAGTTTCTATGCCGTGCGTAGCTAGCATAGCAGCAGCGCTGCTGCCCGCAGGTCCGCCTCCAACCACAACTACGTCGACCTTGCGCAAGCCGGTTCACCCCATTCGCTCCATTTTCCATAACGCTATATTTGCCATGATTGATGCCAGGCATGTACTGACAACTGGTATTTTGACCAAGCCACGGAAATACTAGTGCTGATTGACATCAAACAGCAGGATCAACAGATCTGTACTGGCAAAGGAGGGACTTCTTTATGGGTAAGCGTGAACGCAAACACCCCATACCAGCCAGTGAACTGGCCAAGCGCAGCAAGCAACGGCACGACCCGGAGACTGCTGAGGCTGGCGTGCAGGAGAGTGGCAAAAATACATCAGGCATCATGGAGCAGGCCAAACGGCCGCTGACCAGAGACCTGAAAGATAATGTAGAAGTATTAAAGAAGATACTCGGCAATAGTGATGATGTCGCCTTCCGCGAATTTTCCCTCGGTTCGGCCAATCAGATACCGGCTACGGCTATCTATATTGACGGTCTTGTCAATAAAGACATGATACAGCGGGATACCCTTGCGCCTCTGATGCTGTGGGCACAGGAAGTATTAGCGCCCGCGGTTACCACCCCGGACGCCATCAGAGAACTGGTGAGCAGCCGCCTGCTTTCCATGCTGGAGGTTAAGGAAAAGAAACTCTATACGGAAGTAGCCGAGGAAGTGCTAAACGGCGAGACCGTCCTGTTATTTGACGGCCTGGATATCGCCATCGCCATGGGCACCAAGAGTTGGGAGCACCGCGGCATCTCAGAGCCCGTCACAGAGAACCTGATCCGTGGTCCGCGTGAAGGTTTCAATGAGCTCATGAAAACAAGTGTCGCCCTGGTACGACGGCGGATCAAAGACCCAATGTTGCGGGTCAAGCTTATTCGCGTAGGTCAGCGTTCAGCCACTGATGTGGCCATAGTCTATTTGGAAGGGGTAGCCAATCCAGCCCTGGTTAACGAGGTGAAGCGTCGGCTCGACCTTGTCAAAACTGATGCAATCATTGATAGTGGGTTCATCGAACAATTTATACAGGATACCCCCTATTCTCCCTTTTCGCAAGTACAATACACAGAGCGACCAGACCGGGTAGCTGCGGAAGTGTTACAGGGGCGGGTGGCGGTCATATCTGACGGCAGCCCGAACGCGTTACTCATGCCAGCCACGATCAGCAACTTCTTGCCGGCCCCTGAAGACTACTATGAACGCTCCATTCTAATGACATTTGTCAGGTTTGTGCGCACCATCAGCATACTCAGTGCGCTGCTTCTACCATCGCTATACGTAGCGATTGTGGGCTTCCACCAGGAAATTATCCCCACTACCCTGGCACTAAAAATCGCTGGTGCACGTACGGGTGTGCCTTTTTCCGCCCTGGTAGAGGCCTTGGTGATGGAGTTCACCTTTGAACTACTTAGAGAAGCAGGCATCAGGTTGCCTGCACCTTTGGGTTCTACCATCGGCATCGTGGGGGGCATTATCGTCGGCCAGGCAGCCGTGTCAGCCGGGATAGTCAGCCCGATTATGGTGATTGTGGTGGCGGTTACTGCGATTGGCTCCTTTGCCATTCCCAGCTTCAATGTAGCCATTAGCCTGCGCGTCCTGCGTTTTCCCCTGCTGATACTGGCTGGCACCTTTGGTCTGTTCGGGGTGACGGCAGGTATCATTGCCATACTATTGCATATGGCATCACTCAAATCGTTTGGGGTGCCTTACCTATCGCCAGTTGCTCCTTTAACCTTGAGCGGCTTAAACGATACCCTGGTACGCGCCCCCCTTTGGCAGATGCGCCTGCGTCCGTCAATGTTGAGGCCAAGGGACTTGCATCGCTCAGTTCCTGACCCGAGCTACTATCAAAACAAACGAGAATTGCATCCGGGCGGCTACGAGCTGACACCGCTGCAACAAATAGACAAGGAGGGTAGCCGCGATGAAGACTCAGAGAATAAGTAAGCGCCAAGCTCTCCTGATTGCCATCACTAGTATTACGGCGGCTGTCTTTCAACCGATCTTCAGCGACTTCCTGCTTTGGTCGGGAAATGCTGCCTGGGTTCCTATCTTGGCTGCAACCGGGTTTGGAGTGATTGTCTTTTGGCTGGTGCTAACCCTGGCCGCCCGTTTTCCCAGGCAGAGCCTGGCGGAATATGCGCCGGAAGTATGGGGCCCAGTTCTTGGGTATCCGATGGTGCTGTTATTCCTGCTGGTCTTCTACCTGAAGGGTGCCTTTGCACTGCGCAATGTTTCCGAGTTCTTCATCAGCGCTGTGCTACCGGAAACACCGATCAGTGCTGTTATGCTTGTGATGTTGCTGCTGGTCGCGGCTGGAATACTGGCGCAGCTGGAAGGGATAGTGCGTTTCAATCAGCTTGCGCTACCCTTAGTCATGTTTGGTTTCCTCCTGGCGTTCCTGGGCTCGGCGCCTGCCCTCAGCGCGTGGAACCTACTCCCCCTTTGGGACAAGGGGTTCTCCGGCATGCTACATACGTTTCAGATTGCAGGCTCGTACATGATGGCCATAACGTTCATTCTGTTGATATATCCCAATATCGTTGACAAGGACAAGATTAAGCAAGAAGGCGCCAAGACGATTGCTCTGGCCGGGTTCATATTATTGGCAATCTATCTGAACATTGTGCTGTTCCTGGCGCCATCTTTTGGCGTTACCTTTACATGGCCTTACCTGGTGGTCACAGAGAACATTCTTATCGGATTGGAACGGGGCGAAGCTTTGTTCATGGTTATCTGGACCTTCGCCGCCTTTACCAAGATTGCGCTGTTTTTCTACCTGTTCGCGCTGGGAATAGCGCAGATGTTTCCCAAAGTCAAGCTGTGGTGGGTGGGACTAGCCTCGCTACCGGTTGCAGCATACATCGCTATTCAGCCTGACAACCTGCCGTCAGCCCTGATAGACCACTCACTGCTACATCAGCTCTCGTTGCTAATCGAAGTCGGGGTGCCCGTCCTCACCTTGGGTGCAGCCATCCTGCGCAAGAAACGAGGTGCTGCGCGTGAAAAAGCTTAGCTATCTCTTGCTGTTGCTGGTGGGCGTCACTCTGTTCCTACCAGGCTGTTGGAGCCGCCGTGACATCGAGCTGAGCGGTTTTGTCGCACTGGCTGCCATCGATGCTACTGAGGGCGATGAAATAGAGTTAACGGTGCAGTTTGTCATCACCGAAGCCCTGGGGCCGGAAGGCGGCGGTGGCGGTGAAGGCCCCCCGGTCTGGACGATCAGCTCCAAAGGCAAGAATATCGCCGATGCTGTTAATGAGCTGCGCAGCAGCACCGGGCGTGTTCCAATTTGGTCGCATACGGAGGCAATCATTTTTGGAGAGGAACTGGCCAAAAGAGGCTTAGCGCCAGTACTCGATTACATGATGCGCCAACGGGAGCTGCGGCTAACCACCTGGGTAATGATTAGCGATGGAAGCAAAGCCAAGGATATCCTGGAAACCACGCCGAAGATTACTCTCCTCCCTTCCCGGTACGTTAGGGACCTAATCAATTTGACGAGTGAAACATCGGTCAGCAAGACAGTGCGCCTGATTGAGTTCCTGCGCGTGGTGATTGACGAGCGTGGCAGCCAACCCTGGTTGCCATTGGTCAGGGTCAAATCGAAAGAGCCCGTAGAGGGAACCCAAACGGGTGGTGGACAAGGTGGTGAAGGCACCCAGGAAGGCGAGGGAAAACCCGAAGGAGAGGAAAAGCCAGAAGCGCTTGTTTTGGAGGGCATGGCGGTGTTTCAGAAAGACCGCATGGTCGGTAAACTGAACGACCTCGAAACACGAGGCGCTCTGTTCCTGCGGGGAGAGGCTGAGCGGGCTACCGTTCAGGTGGAAGTTCCCGGCCAGGGGTTTGTCGTCCAGGGCGCAACCTTCGCGCGGCGGTCACTACGGGTACGGCCCGATGGCGATCAGGTGACAGCCAGGATTACCGTATTTGAGGAAGGGGACATTGTCGAACACAGCTTACCTCAGGTAGAACTCAATCCCCAGGCCATTCGCGAACTGGATCAACTGTTGACTGCTACCCTTGAGCAGGAAGTGAATGCTGCTATGGCCAAGCTGCAGGAACTGGGTACCGATGTAGTAGGTATCGGGACACGGTTATATAGACTGCACCCCAAGGTGTTCCATTCATTGGATTGGGCACAGGTGT
>JAWLDB010000219.1:0-4429 GCA_041686915.1 Bacillota bacterium | reverse complement strand
TTCCTCTACCGCAACAGTCTAACCCATGTCGCACGTCCTAAACTAGGTAAAGAATAGTTTAGAAGCCAATCAACCTAACGTTACCCGATGTCCTTGACGAAGCAAATGAGTCTATTGACTTCTGTAAAGCCGCTGCGCAGGTGAAAGGCCAAACTCGCTTCGTTATCCAGTTCGCAGTCACTGGCAAACTGCCGGCATCCCTGCTCCTTTGACCAAGCTTCACAAGCCTGGATCAGCTGCCTGGCAACTCCTTTATGCCGGTAGTCTGGCATGACATAGATGCCTTCCAGGTAACCCACTGGACCACCATCTGTACCTTCCACATAATCGTTGCGGATGGAACACTGCGCGAAGCCTTTCGGCTGCTCATCCTCAATTGCCAGGAAGCAAACCGCCGCTTTGCCCTGCAGTGACTCCTCAAACTCACCTTTCAGCCCTTCCAACGTATTATCTGGCCAAAGCAGTAAAGCCAACCCGGCTACAACGTGCGCATGATCAAGTGTCGCTTTCTCGATGTGCAATCCTCTCACTCCTTCTTGGTGATGTTAGATACTTCACCCCCGAGGCACTCTTTCCCTGTATCCTCGTGGTAAAGTATGGCAGGTATAGTGGGTGTATATGCCGAAACTGAGGATATTCTTCTATTTGTGTAGAGGTGAATGTCATGAAGCTAAGACTGATACATCTAGCGTTGCTGCTCTCCGTTGCACTATTGTTGCTTTCGGGCTGCAGCGCCAAGATTATTGCTGTAGAGGAACTACCGGAGATCGCTGTGACTGCAGGCACCAGCTTTGACACCCTTCAGCCTCTACGCTGCAGAAGGTTGGAAGGGTCCGGGGCAGGCGCAGTACACTCGGTTCTACAAGGATGATACAGCGCAAGAAGGTCTGGTGGTAAGCACACGACCATAGGCGAGTGAGGTAACAGCAGGAGAACTATCGCAGGATAATCTGCGCCATACATCGAAAGACTTGTACATACACCGGCATATTCCATTGGATTGGGGATGTAACGATGGATTTCAGGGAGATAGACGCGAAGAAGCGGCAACTGGACAGTGAGAGACCACTTCCCAGGCATACAGTTCAGTCGCTGCGTGAGCACTTGTTGTTGGAATGGACCTACACTTCCAATGCAATTGAGGGAAATACTCTCACCTTGTCCGAAACCCGAGTTGTATTAGAAGGCATGACAGTCGGCGGCAAGACCATGCGAGAGCATCTGGAAGTGATCAATCATAGAGACGCTATTATGTTCGTTGAAGAGCTTGTGCAGTCCGGACAGAACCTGACCGAATGGAACATCCGCAATTTGCATCGACTAATTCTGAAAGCTATTGATGATGAGAATGCCGGCATGTACCGTACAGAAAACGTCTTGATCAGTGGCGCGAAGCATCGTCCACCAGAGCACTTTCTGGTCAAGCAGCAAATGGATGACTTAGTCATGCAACTAAATGAGGAATGGACCCGGCTGCATCCGATAGAAAGGGCAGCAATGCTCCACGGCGAGTTCGTGAAGGTTCACCCTTTTGTTGATGGGAATGGCCGAACTGCCCGTCTCCTGATGAACTTCGAGCTGATGAAAGCGGGTTATCCTGCTGCAATAATTGAGGCCACATCTCGCCCGAGGTACTACGACGCACTGGATCTGGCACATACCACTGGAAATTACAGCCCATTCATCATGCTCGTGGCCGAATGTGCCGACAAGAGCCTGGACTTATGGCTGAGCATGGCTTCATAGCACAAAGCAATTAAGAAGGCGACTGGTTGCTTCAACCAGTCGCCTTTTCGTTTGTTGCTCTACTCGTTATTCGGCGCGCTGCAGCATCCTCAGGCCAACGAAGGCGGCCCAAGCTTTACCCTGCTCGTCCAGGTGGAACTTAACCACTCGCTGGGACTTGGCTTCGAAGACGATGCTGTCGCGACCGCTGGCCCTGGCCGGGAACTGTTCACCTTCAGTCTCCACGAACAGGTTGCCTTCACGGCTTAGCACCGTAATCTTGCCACCCTCGTTGGACTTGTAGGTGCCAACGATGTTCTGCACCTCATGCTCTGGCATCTCGTATTCCGGCTCTTCGCTACGTGGCATATCTACCGGCAAACCGAGAGCCGTGTTGGCTGCCCCCAGCCAAATGGTCTTGGCGGAGACTCCGGAGGTATTGGTCAGCACCGCCACTACAATCCCCTGCTCCGGCACAAAGCCGAAGTTGGCTGCCACGCCTGGCTGGCTGCCGCCGTGCTCGACCAGGGTTACGCCACCATGGTTAGGGGTGATGGAGAGCGCAAAGCCGTACCAGGTATTGCGGTCAATCTGGGCAAGCGGGGTACGCATCCGCTGGATGCTCTCTTCCGAGATGATCTGCTTGCCGTTATACACCCCGCCATTTACGTAAACCTGACCGTAATGCAGCAGGTCGGTTACAGAGGAGCGCACGCCGCCACCTACTTCAAAGTTGCCGAGCGCAGGCCAGGCTTGCTCCTGCCACTTTTCGTCCTTCCACATATACGGTACGGTCACGTTCCGGAAGCGGGTCAGCTCTTCGATGCTGTAGGTGGAACGGTACATCTCCAGTGCATAGAGCAGATGCTCGTCCATGTACTTGCGATAGTTGCGCCCGGTCAGGCGCTCGATGATAGCTCCGAGCATGAGGAAGGTGTCGTTGCAATAACTGAGGTATTTTCCGGTGTCACCAAGCAACCTGAACTCTTCACCTTTCAGGAACTCGATGTGCTCGTCAAAGGTCTGGATATCCTGCCGGCGCCTCATTGGTGGAAGCCCCGTAGTGTGTGAGAGCAAATGATAGATCTTGATCTCGCTCATGTCCTGAACACCTGGCAGGATGAACTCCGGCAGGTATTTGATTACCGGGTCATCGACAGAAAGCAGCCCTGCTTCCTGCAGCTGCATGATAGCCATAGCTGTGAAAGACTTGCTGACGGATGCTATACCGAAGATAGTTTCCGACGTCACCGGGTCCCCTGTCTCTACATTACGCAGCCCAAACCCCTGGCTGTAGACAATTTCTCCATGCTGCGCTACTGCTACCGCCACCCCTGCGATATGCTCGCGCTGCATAATCTGCTCTACGTACTCCCCGTAAGCTTGCCAACGATCGTGGTTCATAAAAGTCACCCCTAAGTGCTAGATTGTTTTCTTGCCAACCAAAGTGAGGTGACGCTGCCAGTAGACAGCGCCACCGCCATACTTAATTATTTTCGCCATTTCTCTCCTACCGGAAAGATGTCCTTCGGGATATTGTCATAGTGCAAGGTAGTTAAATCGGCTGCCCCGATACCAGGGGCGTCCACCGGGAAGTCCACCTTTGCCACCGTATCCCAGTAAGCACGGTGATGCACGCGATCCTTCAGGACGATGATATCCAGTGTAGTATAGTCAATCCCTACAGCCGTAAAGCCAGCGCTGTCATTGGCACCGCGCATGCGTTCTGAGACAACGACGTGGTTGTTATTGCCCAGGTTGAGCGCGACCACCAGACCATCCTGCACTGTAGACCCCTTACCCATCGGCCCAATCAGCTGGAAGCGGGGGCGCCCGATGAACTCTACCGTACCGGTTGCCTCTACCGGCTCGCCGGAATGTTCACTAGCCCAACCACCGATACTAACCGTCACCTGATCGCCGAGCTTGGCGGTTTGCTCAAGCATTTGAGCAGCTTGCGGATCAGCCATGCCAGGCAGGGCGAAGTTTTTGGCGCCTTGAGCCAAGAGCTCCTTCAGCATATGAGTGCTGTCGCCGGTACGGTCAGCGCCATCGGCTATGACCACCGGCTTTTCGCCCTTCTCCACCAGTTCCATCACCTGCTTGACCGCGTCATGCGGCAAGGGCAGCTTGCGAGCAAAGGACTCACGCAGGCTCCAGGCAAAGTCAGAGATATCCTGGGCAATTTCCTCGGCCAAGGCCTGGTCGTTATCTGTGACAGCGATGACCGACATGCCCACATCCGGCACATCAGCATAGGCAAAGCCAGGTGCTACGGAAATGCGGCGCACCTTGGGGTTCTTCTCCCACTCGCGGCAGCGGTCGTAGATGTCCTTCATCGGATGGAAATCTGACGCCTGATAGATACTAGCGGACATGAAGCCAGGCTTACGCAACGCCTGGGTGGGCTTGAATGTGCCGCGAATAGTATCAATCATCGCCTTGGCGGCAATTTCGCCAGTCTCCTGCGAGTCTATATGAGGATATGTCCTGATTACAAAGACGGCGTCGGTCGCATCCGTCAGTTCATGGTCCTCGTTGGCATGCAAGTCGAGGGTGACCATGATCGGAACATCCGGGCCGACTACTTGACGCACGCGGCGGCATATCTCTGCTTCCGGTTTCGGTACGCCGGTGACAGCCATAGCGCCATGCAGGGCCAGCAGCACTCCATCAACCTGGCCCATCTGCTTCAAGCCTTCCA
>JAWLDB010000218.1:0-4435 GCA_041686915.1 Bacillota bacterium | reverse complement strand
GTAGTGTCAGCCTGCAGACGATCCGGGTGGCGAGTATTCTAAAACCGAAGCTGCAGGATGGCCAGCCTGCCGTCACTGTAGAAGTGGAAGTAGTGTCTGACCTGGGAGCTCAGAACACCAGCCAGGATCTCTCCCGCTCAGAAGGGCTGAAGATGCTAAGCCAGCTGCTTGCCGAGGAGATAGAAAAGGAGATGGCCACTTGTGTACAGAACGCACAAGAACTTAACGCTGACATCTTCGGTTTTGGAGCGGCGTTTCAGCGCAAGTTCCCGAAGGAGAAGCAGCTGGTAGAGCGATGGGACCAGGTTTTCCCAAGTCTGCACATAGAGTACAACGTGCGGACAAATGTTCGTATACGCGGTCTGATCACCACCCCGCCGGTTCCCGATCTCAAGCCACCTAAAAGGGGAGGGCAATAGATGCTGGTTGATAACGGCAGGATATCCAAAGGACAACTGGTCTACTTGATGGTGGGCTTTCTATATGGCTCAGCTGTGATAGTTGGGGTTGGCTCCCATGCCGGACCGGCTGGATGGCTGGCAGTACTGATCGGAGTAGCAGAAGCATGTGTATTCATCTTCATCTTTGGTACCTTATCCAGCCGGTTTCCCGGCAAGAGCTTCATAGAGATTGCCGATGAGGTCTACGGCTGTTATTTGGGCAAGGTGGTCTCTCTACTCTATCTTTGGTTTCTGTTTCATATCGGCTCCTTAATCATCCGCACCTATGGCGACTTCCTGAGCTTTACGCTCCTTCCCGGAACGCCGATCATCATCCTGATGGGCCTGCTGTTGGTGGTCAGCGGCTCTGCAGTACGGAACGGGATTGAAGTATTAGCTCGCTGCAGCCAGTTCATCGTGCCGGTTGCCATAATTGCCGCCCTAGTTACATTTGCCCTGCTCCTAAAGGAATTCAATATGCAGAATCTTGTTCCGCTGCTAGGTGACAAGTCTCTGAAGGAAGTGCTCTGGGCAGGCCATCAGGTAGCAGTCTTCCCGGGTGGGGAAGCTGTTGCTTTCATGATGGTTACTCCCTTTATACGCAACAAACGCGGGACTACAGCAACCATGATTGCGGCACTGGCGCTGACCGGCTTGTTTGGTGCCGCCACAGCTGTACGCAATGCGGCCGTACTGGGGGAGACGTTGCAGGCTCATGTCTACCCAACCTATTCAGCAATTAGACTGGTCAATGTTGGAAACCTTTTGACCCGTCTGGAGATCTTTGAAGTAATTAACCTAATCACCATGGGGTTCATCCAGCTATCTGTGGTTTACTTCGGAGTAGTGCTTGGAATATCCCAAATGGCGAAGCTAAAGTCTCCCAGGTCAATCGTCTATCCGGTAGGCATCCTGATGATTCTCTTGGCAGTGCTGAATTTTGCCAACGTAGCTGAGCATTTCGAGTTCTCCTTGGATGCCTGGCCTTACTATGCGGTACCTTTTGAGCTAGGTTTGCCGCTCTTAACTCTGGTTATTGCAATGGTGCGCGGATTACCTAAGCAGCAGTCTAAGTAGAGCGGAAAAGGTAGAGGTGTCGAGTCAGGCCCAGGTAGACAGGCACAATCCGGTAATCATACGGGGGCCGACGCCAGACAGATCAGGCGTCGTCGTTGATCTAAGTATATTGGGTTGATTGAGAGGGGGGAGAGCGGCAAATGTTAGCGCTGATCATACTGTTCTTTCTGTTTGTCTTCATGCTGGAACTGCCAAAACTACTAAGGCACAAGCTTTGGCGCGATCTCGCCGTCTTCTCTGCGCTGTGGGGCATGGGGCTCGCTATCTCTTTGCTGCTGCACTTTGAAGTGAGGTTACCTTACGTGTCGACGAGTATTTCGCGGTTTGTTGAGATGTTGGTCAAGATGATGCAATCGCTACTCCAATAGGTGGTAAATCCCTCCTCCAAAAGCCAATCGGATTGTGATATAATGGCAATCCGACTACAGGGATAAGGGGATTTTTGTGCAACTCTGGGCATGTGACTTATAGCCGTAACCTGCATACTCGCTATTCTAATGCTAAGGGGTTAAGATAGATGAGCATTTTGATCAGACAAGCAACCCAGGACGATGAAGCAGCTTTTGCTGAGCTGGCATGCGGGCTTACTTTGTGGAACCAACCACATCGTCCTGCTGACGACAACTTCGAGCAGCGTTTGGAGCAGCGTCGGGGAAGAGCCAGGCAGATACTTCAGGCTGGCCCTGCCGATAGATTTCTGCTGCTCGCTTTCAGTAATGGCCAACCGGCTGGTTATGTACTGGCCTATATAGAAAAGGCTTCTGGGCGGATAATCGGGTACATAGACGAACTGTTTGTTACTGACCCGGTACGGGGGATGGGAATGGGTCGCAAGCTGATGGATGCGGCGGCTTCCGAACTGAGAGCAGTCGGTGTATCAGTCATGCGGCTGAATGTCTTTAGCTGGAATGAGACGGCGCGAGCATTTTACGAGAAGCTCGGGTTTGAACCCTATTCCGTGGTCTACCAGCAACCCTTGTAGCCAACAGGTAGTGGTTTAGTTGACATTGGGTTAGTTTAAAAGCAGGGCCGCGGCCCTGCTTTTAGTGTTGGGAAGTGATTAGCATACTACTCCCACGGGTCGGTATGCGGTGTCATGATGTCGGCTGTTATCACGTCGAGTAGAGCGGGTTTGCCTTCGGCAGTTGATTGCAGTGCCATCTGAAGAGCTGACGGCAGGGCGGTGAAGTCCGCTACCTTCTGACCATCCCAACCACAGGCAGTGGCTAGCTTGGCGAAGTCCGGGCTGTTCAGGTCAGTGCCGACAGGCTCGAAGCCAGCCATCAGCATGCGATTGCGCTCCATCACCAGGGCGCCGTTGTTCACAACTACGGCAGTTATGCCCACACCATATTTACTGGCCGTCAATAACTCGCCGAGTACCATCTCAATACCACCGTCTCCAGTGACCAGTATCACCTGGCGGTCGGGCTGCGCTAACTTGCTGGCGATGGCCGCGGGCAGTCCAAAACCCATACTACGCCAGGTTCCCGAGAGCTGTACGAAATGACGTTCTCCTTTAAACAGGCGGTTAAACCAGACCACATGGTCTCCGACATCCAGACAGATGATAGCATCCGGCTCCGCGGCTTGCTCCACAGCCGCAATCAAGCTGGCAGGATGCACCGGGCTGCCGCCCATTTTGGATTCGCCGGTCAAAAGGTCATCCCAAACTGCTTTGGACTGCAGTACTGTGTTCAACCACGCTTTGTCGATGTTGCTCTTGCCTAACTGTTTGTTAAGTCGCGGCAGAATGCGGGCGGCTGGCCCGATCAAGGCATATTCAACCGGATGTCCTGACCCGACGTTCTCCTGGCAGGCATCAATCTGCAGTACTTGTGGCGCCCGTGGGGTGTACTGCTTGGGCCACCATGTTTCACCTACGGTGATTACCAAGTCTGCGTCCTGCAGCGCCTTGGTGGCTGTCTCGGATCCGCCTTGTCCCAAGCCGCCGATGACGTGGGGATGCTTGCCGGAGACAATCCCCTTGGCCCCCAGGCTTAAGATGATGGGCGCGGGCAGCTTCTCGGATAACTCAGTTACCTCTTCACTACAGTTGCGCGCGCCTAAGCCCACCAGCATCACCGGCCGCTTGGCGGAAGACATCAAGGATACTGCTTTTTGCAGCTGTTCCTCACCCGGCTCGGGTAATACTCCCTGGTACTGGCGCGGAGGCTTGATTTCTGCGCCCAACATTTCGCCGAACAAGTCTTTGGGAATGGAGAGATGCGCCACTTGCCCCTTCAGCTGAGCGGCTGAAGCAGCCTTCTCCAGTATCACCGGTATGGTGCCCGGTGTGACCAAGAGCGCGGAGAAACTGGCCAGCGGTTGGATCATTACTTGTTGGTCGATGTACTGCTTGTAGCCGGTGCCTATCTGGTTAGTTGGAACCTGGCCGGTTATACAGAGCACCGGGACCCGGTCAGTATGAGCGTCTGCCAGGCCATTCAGTAAGTTGAGCATTCCAGGGCCACTCGTTGCTACGCAAACGCTCATTCGCCCTGTTAGCTTGGCTTCTGCCGATGCCATGAACGCTGCAGCAGACTCGTGACGAGTGGCGATGAACTCGAGTTTGTCAGTCTTGCCGATAGCATCAAGTAAGTAGAACAAGGTATCGCCGACCACTCCATACACCCGTTCTACGCCCCAGGCCGATAGCTGCTCTATCAGGTATTGTCCTACAGTCATTCCTTGAGCCATTTTTCAACCTCCCTCGTTTTAAGCTATTGTTCCCCTAACCTAAGCCTCAGTAGTTTGTCTCGCCGCTGCAGGATAAGTGCAAATGCTCAAAGAATTCTTTGAGTAACTAGTTTGAAGGGGGAGACGACATGTCAGAATTGTTTAAAGTGGGCAACCTGAGCGTAGAGCAGGGCAAAAAACTACAGGGTTTCCTGCAAGTAGAGGGCTCAGACCTAGGG